>NZ_MKKF01000012.1:0-46400 GCF_001942435.1 Serinicoccus sp. CNJ-927
GATGCCGCCATCGGAATGGGAGGACGTCGCCGAGTTCGTCCGCGCGGTTGTCACGGAAGCACAGGCGCACTACGCCGGAAGGTACGACACCAAGGACATCCGGACGCGGCGCGAGGCGTTGTGCCGTCCCGTGGGCGGTGGCAGTCTTGGACCATGAGACTGGACGAGGTCTCGCCCGCCACAGCGACGGCAGCTCTGACCAGCCGTTGCTCGTCACCCCGGCCATTCGCCCCTCCGCGCGCGAGCAGCTGGCGACCCTCGAACGCCTGGGCCTCAGCGCCCAGGACGGCGTCACCGAGGCCGACCTGCTCGCCGACCGTGAGGTCGCGCAGGCCATCCGCCGGCATCCCTACCTCGCGCTCCTGCACTGCCTGGCCCGCGACGCCGACGGGGAGCTGACCCACCACCCGCACGTCACCACCGTCGACCTCGAGCACGTCGTCGGCCCGGACTCCTACCCCGACCTGGTGCGCAAGCTGGCCGCCGCCGGGTCGACGGGCGAGCTCGGGGAGGTGCACGGCGGCGTGGACCGCGAGCGCAACCGCTGGGTCGTCCGCTTCCGGGTCGGCCAGATCACCCGCGAGCTGCACCCGCGCCTGGACCACGACTACGCCGACATGGCCGTCCTGCCGTGGATCTTCGACGCGGTGTGCCTGCCCGGCCAGGCCAGTGCCTTCGTCCGGCACGGCCAGCGCATCACCGTCGCCTACGTCCCCCGGTGGCACGTCGACGAGCTGCAGCGCGTCCTCGACCGCTGGGCCTTCACGGCCTGAGCACCGGCCGCAGCTCGGCGTCGCCCCGCACCTGCCACGCGACCGGGTGCCGGAAGGTCGCCGGGAGGCCGTCCGGCCGGTAGACCTCCAGCACGTCCCCGTCGACGACGGCCCTGGTCCCCTCGGGCATGGGCCGGGTGCCGATCGCGGGGTGCACGAGCTCCGCACCGGCGGGCCCGACCTCGACCACCGCCGCGGGCGGGAGCTCGCCCTCCGCGGCACGGGCCGGGCCGAGGGGCAGCGTCTCGCCGACCGCGGGGTCCAGCTCGAGCCGGACCCCCGACGGGTCGACCGTGAGCCGTCGCGGCAGCGTCAGGCAGCCCGCCTGGTCCTTGCCGCCGGGCTGCTGGCCGTCCTCGCGGACCCATCCCATGAGCCACCACCCCTCGCCGCCGTCGTCCGCGATCTGCGGTGCGTAGAACGCGTCACCGCGGTCCAGCACCCCCACGTCCTCGACCTCGAGCCGTGGACGCCCGCCGTCGTCGACGAGCCGGCCCGCGCAGGCGACCACGTCGCCGAGCACGCCGTCGTCGTGCAGCGAGAGCAGGAGGGCGGCACGCTCACCCTCGACCGCGAGCTGCGGGCACTCCCACACGTCGGCCGGGCCGGCTCCCGGCGACGGCAGGTCCGCGCCGCGCAGCCAGACGCCGAGGTAGTCCCACGCCTCGATGTCGTCGCAGGAGTAGAGCAGCACCGCGGGCGTCCCGTCGTCGAGGCCGGCGCCCACGAGGGCGAACCGATGACCCTCGTGCGTGAGCACGAAGGGGTCGCGCATGACCGCGACCCCGTCGGCCTCCGGCTGGCGGGCGACCACACGGGTGGCGACCACTCGTCGAGGTCGGCACCGGACCCCCAGCGCAGGCAGACCGTGCTGGTCAAGCCCGGCCCGGCCAGCCCGGAGTAGACGACGGCCGGGCGCGACAACCCGGGCACGAAGACCCCGGACCAGCAGCCGGAGCTGTCCGGACCTCCCGGCGTGGGGGTGAAGGCGACCGGGTGCTCTCGCCAGGTCACGAGGTCGGCGCTGCTGCAGTGGCCCCACGCGATGGCGTCGTGCCGGGGCGCGTCCGGGTTGTGCTGGAAGAAGGCGTGCCAGCGCCCCTCGTGCCGGACCATGCCGTTGGGGTCGTTGAGCCAGCCCTGCGCCGGGCGCAGGTGGAAGGTCGTCGTCGCACCCGGCCCAGCTTCGGGTACGAGCGGTGTGGAGCCAGGCGTGGAGTGAACTGCGTGGCCGGGGGTCGCGGGGGGCATACCGATGATTGTGACGGGTAGGGCAGGCTGGGCGGATGAACTCACCCTTCGACCTGTCCCTGGAGCAGATGCGCACCCACCGCAGCGCCAAGTGGAGCCGGGTCCCGGACGACGTGCTCCCCGCCTGGACGGCGGAGATGGACGTCAGCACCGCCCCCGCCATCGCGCAGGCGCTGCAGACGGCGATCGAGCGCTCCGACTTCGGGTATGCCGGTGAGCCCTCTGCCGTGATCGACGCCTTTGCCGGCTTCGCCCGCGACACCTGGGGCTGGGACCCGCAGAGCACGCCGGGCCGCACCAGGCTCTTCGCCGACGTCGGCCAGGGGGCCAAGGAGACGCTGCGCGCGCTCACCTCACCCGGCGACCGGGTCGTCCTCAACCCCCCGGTCTACCTCTCCTTCTACCCCTGGCTGCGCGACCTGCGCCTGGAGCCGCTCGAGGTGCCGATGCTCGACGTCGCCTCCGGCGGCCGCCTCGACCTGGACGGCATGCGCGCGGCGCTCGCCGACGGGGCGAAGGTGGTCCTGCTGTGCACCCCGCACAACCCGCTCGGCTACGTCTACTCGCGCGAGGAGCTGGCCGCGCTGGCCGAGATGGCCGCCGAGCACGACGCCGTGGTGATCTCGGACGAGATCCACGCCCCGCTCGTGCACCCCGGCAGCCCGCGGCCCTTCGTGCCCTTCCTCACCGTGAGCGAGGCGGCCCGCGAGGTCGGCATCGCCCTGCACTCGCCCTCCAAGGCGTGGAATACCGCGGGCCTCAAGCTCGCCCTGGGCCTCACGGCGGTGGAGGGACGCTGGCCGCAGGCGCAGGCGGAGACCGACTGGGCGCCGAGCATCCTCGGGCAGTATGCCGCGATCGCCGCCTACACCGAGGGCCGCGAGTGGCTCGCCGGCACGGTGGCCGAGCTGCAGGCGCGCACCCAGGAGCTGCCCGCGCTGCTCCAGGAGCACCTGCCGCAGGTGCGCTTCCACCCGGGGCACGCGTCCTACCTCGCCTGGCTGGACTGCCGGGACCTCGGCCTCGGCGACGACCCGTCGCAGGCCTTCCTGGAGCGGGGCCGGGTGCTGCTGTCGCCGGGGCCGGCGTTCGGGGCCACCGGCGAGGGCTTCGCCCGGCTCAACATCGGCACGAGCGCCGAGCTCATGGGCGAGGCGGTCCGCCGGATGGCGGAGGCCCTGCAGTGACGTGCTGACGACACGCCGGAGGAGAGCGGCTCAGGCGTTCACGTGTGCGGCTGAGCCGGTCGCGGTCGGCGTGTCGCCGGAACGCGCGACCTCCTGGCTCACGGCTCGCGCGGCGGCGTGACCTTGGAGCGTCCGTAGGTGAGGGGCTCGCGGGGAGGCCGGGCCAGCAGGTCGGCGGTGAAGAGCCGGCGGGAGAGCAGGATGAGGGCGCCGGCGAGCGCGAAGCAGCCCGCGGCCACAGCCCAGGTCACGGGGAAGCCGGCGGCTCCCGAGAGCCCGCCGAGGACCGCCGGGCCCAGCGCCCCGCCCGCGAAGGCGCCCGCCTGGATCGCAGCCGACGCCTGGGCCGGGTTGTCGCGCCCGAGCCGGGCGACGGCATACAGCAGCAGACCGGGCCAGGACCACCCGATGCTGAAGGCGAGCAGCCCGAAGACCCACACCGCCCAGGGCGCGTCGATCATCAGGCCCAGGCACCCGAGAGCGCCGACCCACATCTGGGTGGCGACGACAGGCAGGTTCGCCCCGTGCCGGTGGTCGGCGCGCCACCCGGAGAAGACCCGGATCGCGATCGAGCCACCCGAGCCGACCGCCATGAGCACACCGGTCTGGGAGGGTGTCAGCCCGACCTCGAAGCCCCAGGAGGCCGCGAAGGCGCCCACGTAGTTGGCGGCCGCGCTGGCCAGCGTGATCGCCAGGGCGGCGAGCACGAGCGGCAGGGTCGGCGGGGACTCGAGCAGGTCGGCAGCGGACGCAGCGGGTCTTCGCGGTCCGCGACGCCGGCCACGCAGCAGCAGCCCGACCGCCCCGAGCATGACGACGACCCCGAGGCAGCAGGTCACGACGAAGGTCGAGCGCCACCCCCACAGCGCCCCGGTCGTCGGGACCGCGAGCCCGCCCAGCATGATCGCCAGCGGCACGGCGGACTGCTTGACGCCGAAGCCGAGCCCGCGCCGACCGGGCGGGAGGGTGCGCGCCATCAACGAGTTCGCGGTGGCCTGGCAGGCGGCGTTGCCGAGGCCGAGCACCACCATGACCGCCATGAGCGACCACCACCCGGAGACGAGCAGGCTCATGGCGAGGCCACCGGCGGTCACGACACCTCCGGCCAGGAGCAGCAGCAGGCCGCGGCTCATCCGGTCGACCAACGTCGAGGTGGACAGCGTGGCCACCGCCGCCGTGGCGAAGAACAGGCTGACCGCGACACCGAAGGCTCCGAGCCCGAAGCCGAGGTCGTCGCGGATCGCCACCGCCTGAGCCCCCAGCAGGAACGGCGGCAGGGCGCCCAGCGTGGTGACGGCGGAGGCGACCGCCATCACCAGGGCGGACCGGCCACGGCGGGGGGCAGGGGACATGCGGTGCCGCGTCCTCCTCCCGTGATCGGACCTGCCGCCGGCCGTTACAGCACGAGCCCCAGGGCGAAGGGACCGATGAGGACGGTGAAGAGGGTGATGAGCACCACCCCGACGACGTTCAGGACGATTCCACCACGGGCCATCTCCTGAATCTTCACCGCCCCGGTGCCGAAGACGATCGCGTTGGGCGGGGTGCCGACCGGCAGCATGAAGGCGCAGGTCGCCGCCAGGGCGGCCGGGATGAGCAGCGTCATCGGGTCGACACCGATGCCGACGGCGACACCGCCCAGGACCGGGATGAAGGTCGCCGCGGTCGCGGTGTTGCTCGTGACCTCGGTGAGGAAGAGCACGATCGTCACGACAGCGGCGAGCAGCAGCACGATCGGCAGCGAGCCCAGCCCGGTGACCTGCTGGCCGAACCACTCGTCCAGGCCGGTGCCGGCGACCGCGGCGGCCAGGCTGAGGCCACCACCGAAGAGCAGCAGCACGCCCCAGGGCAGGCCCTCCTCCGCGTCGTCCCACTCCAGCGTCATCCGGCCCTCGCGGTCGCCGGGGATGAGGAAGAGCACGATGCCCGCGCCGATGGCGATGGCGGTGTCGTCCAGCTCCCCGAGCCAGGGCAGCGCCTCGCCGAGGGCGGGGATGTTGGACAGCAGGCCCGGGACGATCCACAGGAAGGCGGCGCCGCAGAAGACCGCGAGCACGACCTTTTCCCCCTGGCTCGTCGGGCCCAGCTCATCGACCTCGGTGTCGATGAGCTGGCGGCCGCCGGGGATCTCCTCGAGCGTGAAGCGGAACATCAGCCGCGTGATGAGCAGCCAGGCGATCCCGATGAAGACGACGACGATCGGCACGCCCAGCACCATCCAGGCGAGGAAGCCCACGTCCTGGCCGACCTCGTCGGCGAGATATCCGGCGACGATGGCGTTGGGCGGGCTGCCGAGCAGCGTGCCGAGCCCGCCGATCGAGGCGGCCCACGCGATGGACAGCACCAGGCGACGCCGAAGATGCGGACGTCCGGGTCGTCGACGACGTCGCTCACCGCCCGCCCGCTGGAGACCTCCTCGGCCACGTCGCCGTCGGCGGCGGCCACGCCACGCTGGCTGTTCTCCACGACGAGCGCCAGCACCGAGATCGCGATGGGCAGCATCATCAGCGTGGTGGCCGTGTTGGAGACCCACATCGACAGGAAGGCCGTCGAGATCATCATCCCGAGGATGATCCGGCGCGGGTGGGTGCCGACGCGGCGCAGCGTGAGCAGCGCGATCCGGCGGTGCAGGTTCCACTTCTGCATGGCGATGGCGATGAGGAAGCCGCCGAGGAAGAGGAAGACGATCGAGTTGGCGTAGGGCGCCGTCGCGTCGGAGACGCCCAATCCGGTGAGCGGCGGGATGAGCACGATCGGCAGCAGCGAGGTCGCCGCGAGGGGGATCGCCTCGGTCATCCACCAGACGGCCATGAGCACCGCGATGGCAGCGACGAAGCGGGCGTCGCCGGACATCTCGGCGCCACCCAGGAGGAGGTAGACCACGACGGCCAGCGCCAGCCCACCCAGCCGGAAGGCCCAAGTGCGACCGGCGGCGCGTGGTGGCTCCCGGTCGCTGGGCTCGTCGTCGAACTCGCCCTGCTCGCGCACGACCTCGCCGCTCATGTCGCAACCCC
The DNA here is from genome assembly GCF_001942435.1 of Serinicoccus sp. CNJ-927. Taxonomy (NCBI): domain Bacteria; kingdom Bacillati; phylum Actinomycetota; class Actinomycetes; order Micrococcales; family Ornithinimicrobiaceae; genus Serinicoccus; species Serinicoccus sp. CNJ-927. The sequence continues at coordinate 6,226 of NZ_MKKF01000012.1, forward strand.
TCCACTCCGGTGTGTGATCGGGTCAACCTAACGCAAGGACAACCTGCGCGGGCGCATACCCTGGCTCCATGACCCGACCGCACCTGTGGATCCGCGCCGAGGCCCGCCCCGGCGAGCAGCGCGTGCCGATCGTCCCCGCCGACGCGCAGCGCCTCGTCGCCGACGGCTATGTCGTCACCGTCGAGGAGTCACCGAGCCGCGTCGTCGACCTCGAGGACTACGTCGCGGCCGGGTGCTCGGTCGCGCCCTACGGCTCGTGGACCGACGCCCCCGAGGGCGCCGTCGTCGTCGGGATCAAGGAGCTGCCGCAGGACCCGCCCGACCTGGCGCACACGCACGTCTTCTTCGCCCACGCCTACAAGGGGCAGGAGGGCGCGGACGTCACGCTCGAGCGATTCCGCCGCGGTGGTGGCGAGCTGCTGGACGTGGAGTACCTCACGCTCGATGGCAAGCGGGTCGTCGCGTTCGGTTTCTGGGCGGGGTATGTCGGTGCCGCGCTCGCCGTGCTCCGGCACCGCGGCCTGCTGACCGGCGGGGTCGCACCGATGGGCCGCGAGGAGCTGGACGGCCAGCTGCGCGAGAGCGCGGCCGGTCACGAGCCGGAGCGCGCCCTGGTCATCGGCTCCCGCGGGCGTTCCGGCCGCGGCGCGGTCGAGTCGCTGGAGCTGGCCGGCTGCGCGGTCACCCGCTGGGACCGGGCCGACACCGTCGAGCTGGACAAGGCAGCGCTGCTGGACCACGACATCCTCGTGAACTGCGTCGTGAGCAGCACCCCGCGCGAGCCCTTCGTCGGCGGCGAGGACGTGGCGGCCACCCGTCGCCTGCGCACGATCGGTGACGTGACCTGCGACGTCACCTCCGACAACAACCTGCTCCCCGTCAACACCGCGGTCACCACGTGGGCCGAGCCGGTGCGTCAGGTCGGCACCGCCGACGCCCCGCTCGACGTCATCGCCATCGACAACCTCCCGTCGCTGCTGCCGCTGGAGTCCTCGATCAGCTTCTCCGCCGAGTTGACGCCGTTGCTGGAGGATCTCGCCGAGCGGCGTGGCCCGTGGGCGGCGAGCCTGGAGTGGTTCCGCCGGCACGTGCCCCTGGGCTGACTCGAACATCGTGGGCCTGTGTTCAGTGATATGAGCGCGAGGGCGTCCGGAAGGGGACCACGAGTCTACTCACCGTGGATGAGCGGACAGTGGCAAGATGCTCACCTCACGTGTGATGCAGGCGTGACGCTCAACAACCACCATGTCCTGTCCAACAACATCGCTAGAGCCTTGCATCAGAGACAGTTCGTCGCTAGAGGTCCCGTCGATGAGCGCAGGCACCTCTGCATTCGGGCAAGGGGGAACGCAAATGCAACGTACGACGGCAGCGGAACCTGCCACCTCTACGGGTAGCCTTGCCGCGCTCGCGGTAGCCGCCCTCCTCGCCGGTGCGCTGGCCCCTGCGCTCGGGGTGGCGCTGGGCGTGATCGGTCTCCTCATCGTCTCGGTGCAGACCGTGACCGGCTCGGCCCTTCGCCCACGGCTGCTCGTCCTCTTCGGCCTACTCGTCGTCGTCTTCCTGGTGCCGATCCTGGTATTCGGCCGCTGGGGCATGTTGCCGCTCTGGTAGAGACCCGACCCACCGGCGCTCAGCGCTTCCGGGTCCAGCGCCAGCCGCGGGGCGGTTTGGTGCCGTCGTCGGGCGGCATCGTGCGCACCGAGACGTCACCGAGCAGGCTCGTGGCGTTGATGCGGACGCAGGCACCCGTGTCGGCCGAGGACTGGGCCTGGGGGTCGACGTCGTGCCGCAGGTCGCCGAGAAGGTTGAAGCCCGACAGCTCGACCCGGGTGCCGGGGGGCACCGCGATCCGGATGTCGCCCATCCCGGTGAAGGAGGAGATCTCCAGCGTCTCGCCGGGCCGGACCACCTCGCGCAGGTCGAGCTTGACATCGCCGACCAGCAGCATCGTCGTCGTCCGCTCCGCCGCGTCCCACGCGCCGGTCCGCACGACGTCGCCCATGAGGGTCCCCAGGGTCTGGGTCGGCGCCCGCATGGGCACCGGCGCGTCCCGGTCCGCAGCGGCGGCGGGGTGGTTGCCGCGCCACTGCGCCGGCAGCTCCTCGCGAGGTGCGGGGCGCTGCCCCGGGACCGGTATGTCGGGCCGCCAGTCGGGCGGCACGTCCGAGGGTCCCTGGGCGGAGGGGTCGGGCGCGGCGGGATCGGGCATACCGTCACCCTAGCCAGGCCGCGTGACCGCCGGACATGACAGCCGTCACCAGATCCGACGCTCGGTCGGACCGGAGCCAACCACTCACGACGCCCGGTCCGCATGGGGTCGGGGGCGGCTCAGCGGAAGGCGCTGGTGCCGGTCACCGAGCGGCCCACGAGCAGCGACTGCACGGTGCGGCTCCCCTCGTAGGTGTAGGTCGCCTCGAGGTCGGCGAAGTGCCGGGCGACGTGGTGGTCCAGCAGAATCCCGTTGCCCCCGAGCATGTCGCGGGCGATGCCGACGACCTCCCGCGCCGCCGTGGTCGTGTGCAGCTTGGCCATCGCCGCGTGCTCGATCGTGCAGCGTCCCTCGTCCTCGAGCTGGCTCATCCGCGTGCAGGTGAGCTGCATCGTGGTGATGAGCGTGACCATGCGGGCGAGGTCGTCCTGGATGAGCTGGTTCTTGGCGAGCGGGCGGCCGAACTGCTCGCGGCGCAGGGCATAGGTCAGCGCGCCCTCGTAGGCCGCGACCGCGTGGCCGATGGCCTCCCAGGCCACCGCCTGCCGCGAGCGGGCCAGCACCCGGTTGGTGTCGGCGAAGGTGCGCGCCTGCGCGAGCCGGTTGTCGGCCGGGATCCTCACCCCGTCGAGGCGGATGTGCGCCTGCCACACGCCGCGGTTGCTGATCTTGCCCCGGATGACCTGGGCGTCCCAGCCGTTGAGCTGCTGCGGGGACTCGACGACGAAGCCACCCACGTCGCCGTCGTCGTCGCGCGCCCAGACCACGACGAGGTCGGCCACCGACCCGTTGCCGATCCACCGCTTCGCGCCGTCGAGCACCCAGTGGTCGCCGTCGCGGTGGGCGCGGGTCTCCATGCTCACCACGTCGGAACCGTGCGTGGGCTCGGTGAGCGCCACCGCGCCGACCGTCTCCACCCGGGCCATCCCCGGCAGCCATCGCTCCCGTTGCTCCTCGCTGCCCAGCAGGTGCACCGAGGTCATCGCCAACCCCGAGTGGACCGCGTTGAAGGTCGCGATCGAGCCGTCCCCCCGGGCCAGCTCGGCGCACATCATGCCGTCGGCGAGGGTGGAGACCCCGGCGCAGCCGTAGCCCTCGATCGAGGCACCGGCGACCCGGGTCGCGGCATACCCCGGCACCATCTCGACGGGGTATCGCGCCGCCTCCCACCACTCCTGCGCGGCCGGGACGACCTCGTCGTCGCACCAGGCGCGCACGCCGTCCCGCAGCTCGCGCTCGGCGTCGGTGAGCAGGTCGTCCAGGTGCATGAAGTCCGTGCCCAGGGACCGACCGAGGTCGGCGCCGTCCGGCACCGCGCGGTCGGACTCGGGCATCGGCTGCGGCTCGTCGCTCATCCTTCGAGGGTAGGCGCCGCCTCCCCCGGTCGCGCCCTCAGCCCACCGGGTGACCGTCAGTCATCCCCGGCTCCCGCCCGGGCTCGATGAACCACTCGTCCCCGAAGGCCGCGGCGAACTGCTCGTCCGGCATACCCAGCATCCAGCCGACGTCCTCCTGGCTGGCGTGCGCGGACAGCGCCGCCCGCTTGGCCGCGAGCACCGGCCGGGCGTCGACGTGCCAGTGGATCTCCGCCTCGGGGGTGCCGACCGGGTTGCCGTCGTCGGCGGGGGCGTCCGGATCCCAGTCCGCGTCCTCGGGCGCCATCCCGGCCGCCGTGGCCGCCTCGAACATGCGCCGCAGGTGGTCGCGGTTCATCGTCGCCTCGAGCAGCCGTGGGCGCCGCGCCGCCAGCTCCGCCACCCGGTGCACGACGGCGTGGACCTTGACGTGGTCGGGGTGGCCGTAGCCACCGTGCCAGTCGTAGCCGACGACCACGTCGGCGTCCTCCTCGTCCAGGACCCGCGCCAGCCGCGCCGCGGCCTCGTCGGTGCTGCAGGCGTGGAAGGACTGCTCGTGGCTGTTCTGCTCCCACCCGGTCATGCCGGAGTCGGCGTAGCCGAGCCACACGACCCGCGCGGTGCCGAGCGCGACGGCCGACGCCTGGGCCTCGGCGCGACGCCGGTCCACCACCGTCTCCCCCTCCCGCAGGTCCGCGGGAACGGTGCCGTGGTCGCCGTTGGTGGCGTAGACGCACACCACCCGGTGCCCGGCGTCGGCGGCCAGCCGCATCGTGGCCGAGGTCTGGCTCGCCTCGTCGTCGGGGTGGGCGTGCAGGAAGACGATGGTGCTCACGGCGCCAACCTAGGGCCAGGCAGCGACATTCACACAACCTCCACATCTGCCCAGCACCCTCTCCACCAGCGCAGACCTAGGCTCGAACCCATGACCGAGACGACGCGCACCGTGCTGGTGGTCGAGGACGACCTCACGATCAACCAGGCGCTGGCCGACCGCTTCACCGCCGAGGGTTTCGCGGTCGCGCGGGCGGTCGACGGGCCGACCGCCCTGACCGAGGCGGCCCGGCACACCCCGGACGTGGTCGTGCTGGACCTCATGCTGCCCGGCCTGGACGGCCTGGAGGTCTGCCGTCGGCTGCAGACCGAGCGCCCGGTCCCGGTCCTCATGCTCACCGCGAAGACCGACGAGACCGACATCCTCGTCGGCCTCGCCGCCGGCGCCGACGACTACGTCACCAAGCCGTTCCGGATGCGGGAGGTCGTCGCCCGGGTGCAGGCGCTGCTCCGGCGCGTCGAGCGGGCCACCGAGCTCGCCGACACCCGCCTGCCGGTGCAGACCGTCGGCGACCTGGAGATCGACGCCTCCGCGCGCCGGGTGCGGGTGGCCGGCGAGCAGATCCACCTGACGCCGCTGGAGTTCGACCTGCTCGGTGCGCTCGCGGAGCGGCCGGGCAGCGTGCGCGGCCGGGAGGACCTGATGACGCAGGTGTGGGGCTGGTCGGACGCGCACGGCACCCGCACCCTCGACAGCCACGTCAAGGCCCTGCGCGCCAAGATCGGCAGCGCCCGGGTCCGCACCGTGCACGGCGTGGGGTATGCCCTGGAGAGCGGCCGGTGAGCCGGGCACCCGAGCGCCCGCTCGACGGCGTCGGCTCGATCACGGTCAAGATCGGCGTGCTCGTCACGCTGAGCATCCTGGCCGCCGTCGTCGTCTCCGAGGTCGGTGACCGCGCGGGGGTCTCGGCCTGGCTGACGATCCCGGTGTCCGTCGCGGCAGCGCTCTTCGTCACCCAGTGGCTGGCCCGGGGCATGACCTCGCCGCTGCGGCAGATGACCGTGGCCGCCGGGCGGATGGCCGGTGGGGACTACTCGACCCGGGTCACCGCGAGCGCCAGCGACGAGGTGGGCCAGCTCGGCACCGCCTTCAACACGATGTCGGCCGAGCTGGACGGCGCCGACCGGCAGCGGCGCGAGCTGCTCGCCACGGTCTCGCACGAGCTGCGGACGCCGCTGGCGGCGCAGCGGGCGCTGCTGGAGAACCTCGTCGACGGCGTCGTCACCCCGGACGACCGGGCGCTGCAGACCGCGCTGGACCAGTCGGAGCGGCTGAGCGCGCTGGTGCAGGACCTGCTCGACCTCAGCCGGGTGGATGCCGGCGTCGCGACGCTGGACGTCGAGCCGGTGCAGGTCGCCGACCTCCTGGCGCGCTGCGCCGACGAGGCAAGGGCCACGGTCGCCGCGCGCGGCCACGCGGTGTCCGTCGAGGTCGACGTCCCCGAGGACCTGGAGGTCCGGGCCGACCGGGCCCGGCTGGCCCAGGTGGTCACCAACCTGCTCGACAACGCCGTCCGGCACAGCCCCGCAGGCGGGACGGTCCGCGTGGTGGCCGACGTCACCGGCACCGGCTGGTCGCTCGAGGTCCACGACGAGGGGCCGGGCTTCCCGCCCGGCCGTAGCGAGGAGATGTTCGCCCGGTTCGGCGTCGGCGACGACGCCGGCGGCGGCACCGGCCTCGGGCTCTCCATCGTCCGCTGGGTGTGCGAGCTGCACGGCGGCACGGTCCGGGCGCTCGAGGCGGAGCCGCGCCAGAGGGCGACCGGAGCCGTCGTGCGGGTCGAGCTGCCGCTCACGCCCCCGGCATACCGACGTGGACAGCGGGACGTGGGACCCCCTCCCCAGGAAGCGATGTCCAGAACCACAGCTCAGACGACCGACGACCGCGAGGAGAGCCCGATGGCCACCCATGACAGCCCGCCGCTCCCGGCGCAGCGCACCGCCGACGACGCCGCTGACCGGCCTGCCGACGTGCCCGCGTCACCAGTCTCGGGCACCCCCATCCCGGTGCCGACCCCGTCGGTCTTCGACACCCTCTTCGGCCGGCTCTGGCCGGAGCCGACACCCCTGCGGACCGCGCCCGTCGCGCTGTGGGCCTCGGTGGGGATCGGGGCGCTCGCCGCCGTGCTCCTGCCCTACCGCGGCATCGGGATCGCGTATGCCCTCGTCCTGCTCGCCGCGGGCGCCCTCGTCCTGCGGCTCTCGCCGCGGCGGCGCGACCCGTGGACCCTCGCCTCTGCCGCGCTCTGCGTCGGCCTCGCCAGCCTGCTCGTGCTCCGGGCCGCCGAGTGGCTCGCGGTCCTGGCGCTGCTCACCGCGGCGCTGCTGGTCACGACCGCGCTGACCGGCGCCCGCGGCATGCCCGCGATGGTCGCCAGCGCCGCGGCGTGGGTGCTCAGCGGGCTGCGCGGGCTGCCGCTCCTGGGCCGCACGATCACGGCGACGTCCCGGCACACCCTGCTCTGGCCGGTCGTGCGCACGGCCGCGATCTCGCTCGTCGCGCTCGTGGTCTTCGGCGGGCTCTTCGCCTCCGGCGACGCGGTGGTCGGGGCCTGGGTGGGCGACCTGCTCCCGGAGGTCGACATCGCCGAGTCCCTCGTGCTCCGTAGCTTCACGTGGTTCGTCGTCGGCGGGATCGTGCTGGCGGCGTGCTACCTCGCGCTCAACCCGCCGAGGGTCGACCTGGTCGAGCTGCCGGCAGGGCGCCAGGTCACCCGCGCGTGGGAGTGGGTCGTGCCGGTCGGCGTGGTGATCGCGACCTTCGTCGTCTTCCTGCTCGCGCAGGGTGCCGCGATGTTCGGCGGGCACGACTTCGTGCAGCGCACCACCGGCATGACGTATGCCGAGTCCGTCCACCAGGGCTTCGGCCAGCTGACGCTCGCGACCGCGCTGACGCTGGTGACGGTCGCGATCGTCGGCCGCCGGGCCTCGCGGGAGACCGCGCGCGACCGGGTGCTGCTGCGCAGCGTGCTCGGCGTCCTCTGCGGCCTCACGCTCGTCGTGGTCGGCTCGGCGCTCTACCGGATGCACGTCTATCAGGAGGCCTACGGCTTCACCGTGCTGCGCGTGCTCGTCGACGCCTTCGAGCTGTGGCTCGGGCTGCTGGTCGTGCTGGTCATGGTGGCGGGCTGGCGGCTGCGCGGCGCCTGGCTGCCGCGGGCGGCGCTGGTGTCGGGGGCGGCGTTCCTGCTCGTCATCGGTCTGGCGAACCCCGAGGCCTGGGTCGCGCAGCGCAACATCGACCGGTATGCCGAATCCGGTCGCCTCGACCTGACCTACCTGCAGACCCTCGGGGCCGACGCGGTGCCGACGATCCGCGAGGGCCTGGGGGACGAGCAGGTCGTCGGCCGGACGGTGGCTGACGACGACGGCGTGATGCTGGCCGACTGCGCCGTCGGCTGGCGCCCGGACGACGAGCTGACCGAGGACGCGCTGAGCTGGAACCTCGGCCGGGCCAGGGCCGAGGCGGCCGGCGCGGTGAGCCTAACCACCATCGACGGGACCGGCTACCCGACATACGCTCTCGGCACGTGCCCCGTGGAGCTCCCGGGCCGCTGACGCGGCCGAACGACGGTGAGGCCCCGCACTCGTGGCGCCTTCGTGTTCCTATGGCCGGCTGCATCTGGGCACGAGAACACCAAGGCGCCACGAGTCGGCGATGGGCGGCGACGCGTTGGAGCCGCGGCTGATGATCATGTCCCTGGCCCGGTCGACGATCGTCAAGGAACGGCTCCGGCGCGGTTGAGGGCTAGGCTGGAGTGTCGGCGAAGGAGGCCGGTATGGGGATCGCGACCACCGAGGGGACACCCGCACCCCTGGACAAGGTCGGGCGGCGTCGGCTCGAGCTCGCCGAGTCGGCCCTCAAGACGCTGGGCGAGCTCGGGTATGCCCGGACGTCGCTGCGCGAGATCGCGAGCAACTCCGAGTTCAGCCACGGCGTCGTCCACTACTACTTCCGCGACAAGGTGGAGCTCATCTCCTACTGCGTCCGGCACTACAAGACGATCTGCTCGCGCCGCTACGACGAGGTCGTGGAGTCGGCCGTCACGCCGGAGGAGCTGGCCGCGGGCTTCCTGGAGCGGATGACCCGGACCCTGGTCGAGGAGACGCCGATGCACCGGCACTGGTACGACCTACGGACGCAGAGCCTCTTCGAGGGGGCGCTGCGCGATGACGTGCGCGCCATCGACGAGCTGCTCGAGGCGATGACCTGGCGGATCGTGTCGCGCTACGCCGCGCTCGCCGGGACGACGGCGCTGTTGGACGCCCCCACCGTGTATGCCCTCCTGGACGGACTCTTCGAGCAGGCCCTGGTCGCCGCGGCCGACGACCCGCAGGCGGCCGCGGACCAGCTCGGCGAGCGGGTGGCCGCGGTGCTCCCTCAATTGCTGGCCTGATCAGCCCTTGAGGTCCGGGAAGTCGCTGTCGCGCCACTCGGTCTGAGCCTGCGCACCACCACCGGACGCGCCACCCGCTGCCTCACCGGCGCCGGCCAGCTCCTCCTCACGGGCCCGCAGCTCGACCCGGCGGATCTTGCCGCTGATCGTCTTGGGCAGCTCGTAGAACTCGACCCGGCGCACCCGCTGCCAGGGCTGCAAGTGCTCCCGGGCATGGCTGAGGATCGAGCGCGCGGTCTCCGCGGTGGGCTCGTGCCCGTCGACCAGTGCGACGTAGGCCTTCGGCACGGCCAGCCGGACCTCGTCCGGGGCGGGCACGACGGCCGCCTCGGCCACCGCCGGGTGCTCGATGAGCACCGACTCCAGCTCGAAGGGGCTGATCTTGTAGTCGCTGGCCTTGAAGACGTCGTCGGTGCGCCCGACGTAGGTGATGAGACCGTTCGCGTCCCGCTCCGCGACGTCGCCGGTGTGGTAGAAACCGCCGGCCATCGCCTCGGCGTTGCGCCCCTCGTCGCCCTGGTAGCCGGTCATCAGCGCCACCGGCGAGGCGGACAGGTCCAGGCAGATCTCACCCTCGCCCGGGCCGTCGACCACCTGCCCGCTCTCGACGTCGACGAGCACCGAGGGGACGCCGGGCAGCGGCATACCCATCGACCCGGGCTTGACCCGCCCGCCCGGGCAGTTGCCGATCTGCGCGGTGGTCTCGGTCTGGCCGTAGCCGTCGCGCAGGGTGAGCCCCCACTGCTTCTGGACCTGCGCGATGACCTCGGGGTTGAGCGGCTCCCCGGCGCCGATGACCTCCCGCAGCGCGCCCGGCCCACCGGACAGGTCGGCGTTGATGAGCATCCGCCAGACCGTGGGCGGGGCGCAGAAGGTCGTGACCCGGTGGCTGCGGATGACCTGCAACAGGGCAGCAGGATCGAAGCGGGCGTAGTTGTAGACCAGGATCGTCGCCTCGGCGATCCACGGCGCGAAGAAGCAGCTCCACGCGTGCTTGGCCCAGCCGGGGCTGGAGATGTTGAGGTGCACGTCACCGGGCCGCAGGCCCAGCCAGTAGGTCGTCGACAGGTGCCCCACCGGGTAGCTCACCTGGGTGTGCTCGACCAGCTTGGGCCGGTTGGTGGTGCCGGAGGTGAAGTAGAGCAGCAGCCGGTCCTGCGGTGCGGTGCCCGGATGCTCGACCGGCTCGACGTGCTCGCGGTAGGCCGCGCGCAGGTCCTCCCAGCCGTATGCCTCGCCGACGCTCACCCGCAGGTAGTCACCCGGCACGTCGTCGAACTTGTCGACCTCGGCGGCGTTGACGACGACGGCACGGGCAGCCCCGCGCTCGAGCCGGTCGCGCAGGTCGGCCGGCCCGGCGGCGGTCGTCGTCGGCATGATGACCGCGCCCAGCTTCATCACGCCGAGCATGGTGTCCCACAGCTCGACCTGGTTGCCGAGCATGACCATGACGCTGTCCCCCTTGCCGATGCCGAGGTGGGCCAGCCGCGCGGCGACCTGGTCGGAGCGGGTGGCGACCTCGTCGAAGGTCAGCGTGACCTCGCTGCCGTCCTCCTCGACCACGATCAGCGCGGGCTGGTCGTTGCCGCGGGCGATCGCGTCGAACCAGTCGACCGCCCAGTTGAAGCGCTCCCCCACGTCGGGGTAGCGGAACTCCGCGCGGGCGCGCTCGGGGTCTCCGTGCAGGTCGACGAGCTGGTCGCGGGCGGCCCGGTAGGCCGCGGTGGTCGGCTGGTCCGTGGACGTCGGCGTCATGACCCCATGCCTACACCCGCGCCCGTATGCCTGCCAGCCGGGCCCGGGCCCGATCGGCCGACGGCTTCGTCGCGACGCTGTCGGACCCCGCACCTACAGTCGGGGGCATGACGAACCCCACGGACGACACGACCCCCACGACCGACCCCGACCACCGAGCCCAGCCCGACCAGCAGCCTGGTGGGGCCGAGATGCTCGGTGCGAGCAGCCCGCAGTCGCCGCAGGAGCAGGTCGAGCGCGACCCCGAGGACTGGGCCACCGGTGACGACCCCGCCACCGAGGCGCAGAAGTCCTACCTCGACCGGTTGGCCAGTGCTGCCGGCGAGCAGATCCCCGCCGACGGCCTCACCAAGGCGCAGGCCTCCGAGCACATCGACCGGCTCCAGGGCCAGACCGGGATGCAGCCGCGCGAGTCCTGACGGCACGGGCGGCCTCCTGCCGGCGTCAGCTCGTCGCGTCCGCCGGCCCGAGGTCACGTGGATCGACGCGATCCAGACCGGTGATTCCCTCGAAGTCCTGATCGGTGGTGACGATCTGGGCGAATCCCGCGCACAGCGCCGTGCCCGCGTGGACCGCGTCACGGCCTCGGGCCTCCTCCGCCTCGACGAGATCCCGGCTCCGGCGCAGGACGGCGGAGTCGAAGTCATGCCAGACAACCAGCCGATCGAGGGCGTCGAAGTCCTCGACGGCCACGGCGGTCGCACCACGCCGGAGGCGGTGGAGGAGGAACTCCTGCCCGGCCTCGACGCTGGCGTGCAGCCGGACCCGCCCCGTCGCGGCCAGCTCGAGGAGCCGGGAGCAGGCCGCGCGGTCCGGGTGCTCGCCACCGAAGGGGAGGAGCAGGACGGAGGAGTCGACGAAGATGGCCTTCATCGACGAGCCAGCTTGGCGTCTACCGACGTCGCGTAGGCCCGCTTGAGATCATCCGGACCCTCGCCAGGATGTGGCGCGTCTGCCCGGGCGAGACGAGCGCGCTCCAGAAGCTCGCTCCCGGCCGTGCGGAGAGCCGCGTCGTCGTCCGGGGCGAAGCGGGCGTCGATGGCTTCGCGGATCACCGCCGCCACGCTCCGGCCAGAGGCCGCCGCCTCCTGGGACACCCGGGCATACCGCTCCGCGTCCAGCAGAAGCTGCAACCGACGATCCATGACCGACATCGATCCAGGGTAGCAGGCGGCATGCGCATGCTCATGTGTATGCAGGTTCAGCCCTCTTGGTCCGACCAGATGCGCCGGATCTCGCGCCCGACGGCGACGACCGCGGGGCGGCGCACGCTGGAGTCGCGGTGGACGAGCATGATGCGACGGGTGGGAGGGTTGCGCACCGGGAGGGACACGAGCCCGTCCGGCAGCGGGGGGCGGCCGAGGCGGGGGATGAGGCCGATGCCGAAGCCAGCGGCCACGAGCGCGATCTTGCTGGGGAAGCTGTCGGCCGTCGCGGCGATCCGGTAGTCCAGGCTCCGCTGGTGCAGCGCCGAGAGCAGCCACTCGCTGAAGACGCCCGGGGAGTCGTCCACCCACTCCCGGCCGTCGAGGTCGGCGAGGTCCACCGCGCCGCTGCGGCTCAGTCGCAGGCCGTGGTCCTCGCGCGCGATGAGGTCGACGACGTCGTGCCCGAGCTCGGTCGGCGTGAGCCCGCCGGGGAAGGTCATGTGGTGGTCGGTCCAGTCGTGGACGAGGGCGAGGTCGACCTCGCCGCGTCGCACGGCCCCGAGCGAGGCCTCGGGCGCCAGCTCACGGACGGTGAGACGCAGCAGCGGGTAGGTCTGCAGCAGTCCGGGGAGCGCCTGCGACAGCAGCCCGACGACCCCGGTCGCGAAGGAGGACAGCACCAGCGGCCCGGAGACGTCGCTGGTCAGGTGCTCCAGCTCGGCCCGCGCGGCCTCGTCGAGCTGCTCGACCTGGGTGGCGAGCCGGACCAGGACCTCGGCGGCGTCCGTAGGCACCACGTTGCGTCCGCGGCGCACGAGCACGGGCTGCCCGGCCTCCTGCTGCAGGCGGCTCAGCTGCTGGCTGACAGCCGAGGCGGTGAGCCCCAGCCGGTCGGCCGCGGCGAGCACCGTGCCCTCCTCGACGACGGCCTTCAGACTGACCAGCTGCTCGGGAGAAAACATGTAGCAAGTCTGACACATACTCGTAAGAAATGTTCGCTTGTCCTAACAGAAAAATCCTGTCAGAGTAGTACCTGTCAGACCCCGACACGAAGAAAGGTGGCCATCATGACCGCTCTGTCCAAGGCTCTCCGCAGCAGCACCCACGTGATCCTCGAGATCGGTCGCTCCTGGCGCCCGATCGAGCACCTGCGCGGCTGACCCTTCAGCACCCGCGAGAGCCGCCCCGGACCTGGTCCGAGGGCGGCTCTTGTCGCATCCGGGTGCCGCCGGTGGCGGGGATCAGCCGCAGGCCGCGTCGTCCAGCGCCGCGAGACCGGCCAGGTCGCCCTCGCCGAGCTCGTCCTGCCCCGAGTTCTCGGCCGCCATGAGCTGGTCCGGGTCCTCGGAGTGGCCCAGCCCCAGGACGTGGATGAGCTCGTGCACCAGCACGGTCTGGTCGTCCAGGCCCCCGAGCCACCCGCCGGGCTGGTCGGTGTCGAGAACGACCATGCCGCCGACCGACCTGGCCCCGCCACCGGGGCCGATGACGTAGGACGCCCCGCCCAGGCCGGCGGTCGGCCCGGTGAGCTCAGGCACCTCACCCTCGTCCGCCCAGCCCAGCAGGACCGGCCCCCTGCCGCGGCCGGTGAACTCGCGGTCGTCGGTCTCGCCGATCACCTCGAAGGTGAAGCCCGAGACCTCGTCGACCTGCGCGACGGCGGCCGCGACGAGGTCGGCATACCCCTCTGGCGCCCCCTGCGGGTTCACCTCGAGCTCGATGACCGCGCCGCACTCCCAGGTGACCGGGCCACCTCCGTCGGTGACCTCCATGAAGGTGTAGCCCTCGCCACCGGATCCCGGCACGCCCGCGGCGCGGTCGGGAGAGACGGCCCGGCGGACGTTGCCGAGGTCGAGGCCGGGCGAGACGTAGACCACCATGCTGATGACCAGGCCGAGGACGAGGAGCAGGCTCAGCACGCTCGTGCACCCGCCGCCGCGCCGCTCGCTCATGGTTCCAGTGTGCCGGGGCGGACGCGGTCCTACTGACCGAGCCCGGCGAGGAGGTCCTCGAAGTCGGTGACCTCGCCGTCGGTCACGCTGCGGACCGAGCGACGTCGCGCCTCCTGGCCGAAGCCCTCGACCCCAGCCGAGACGACGGCGGTGGCCAGCTCCCCCGCGGCGCGGCTGATCCGGTGCCCCAGGTCCGGCGAGCCCGGCCCACCGAAGTCGTCGGTGGCCGCGAAGACGCCGGTCGGGACGACTGCCGCGCGCAGGTAGCTGAACAGCGGCCGCAGCGCGTGGTCCAGCACGAGCTGGTGCCGGGCGGTGCCCGCGGTCGCCGCGATGAGGACCGGCATACCGGTGATCGACTCGGGGTCGAGCACGTCGATGAACATCTTGAACAGCCCGAAGTAGCTCGCAGCGAAGACCGGGGTCACGGCGATGACCGCGTCGGCTGCGGCGACGGTCTCACGCGCCGCCTCCACGGCCGGCGTCGGCAGCCCGCCGGTGGTCATGGTGGTCGCGAGGTCGTGGGCGAGCTCGCGCAGCTCGATCACCTCGACGCTCGCGCCTCGCCGCGTGCCGAGACCTGCGTGGTCACGGCGTCGGCGAGGCGGTCGGCGAGCAGCCGGGTGGAGCTGGGCTGCGACAGGCCCGCGGTGAGGACGACGATGCGCCTGGTCATGGGCGTGCTCCCTTCGGTATGCCGCGCGCCGCTCAGGCGGTGGCGCGCGCCCCGGTGGTGGGGACGGTGAGGTCGACCTTGGCCGCCGGAGCGACCAGGTGGTGCGGCGCGCCCGGGCCGTCGGCGACGAGCGAGGCGTGCGTGGGCGGGTCGCTGGGCACGTGGGCCGGGCGACGCGCCTCGAACTCGCGGCGCAGCACCGGCACGACCTCCCGGCCGAGGATCTCGATCTGCTCCAGGACGACGTCCTGCGGCAGGCCCGCGTGGTCGATGAGGAACATCTGCCGCTGGTAGTCGCCGACCGCGTCGGCGAAGCCGAGGGTGCGCTCGATGACCATCTCCGGCGTGCCCACGGTGAGCGGGGTCATCCGGGTGAACTCCTCCAGGCTGGGGCCGTGGCCGTAGACCGGGGCCTCGTCGAAGTAGGGCCGGAAGGCCTTCTTCGCCTCCGCCTCGGAGCCGGCCATGAAGACCTGCCCGCCGAGCCCGACGATCGCCTGGTCGGCCGACCCGTGCCCGTAGTGCTCGAACCGGCGGCGGTAGAGGTCGACCATCTGCGCGGTGTGCTCGATGTTCCAGAAGATGTGGTTGTGGAAGAAGCCGTCGCCGTAGTAAGCGGCCTGCTCCGCGATCTCGGTGGACCGGATCGACCCGTGCCAGACGAAGGGCGGGGTGCCGTCCAGCGGTCGCGGGGTGGCGGTGAAGCCCTGCAGCGGGGTGCGGAACTTCCCCTTCCAGTCCACGACCTCCTCGCGCCACAGCCGACGCAGCAGGTGATAGTTCTCGATCGCCAGCGGGATGCCCTGGCGGATGTCCTTGCCGAACCACGGGTAGACCGGGCCGGTGTTGCCGCGGCCCGTCATGAGGTCGACGCGGCCGCCGGACAGGTGCTGGAGGAAGGCGTAGTCCTCCGCGATCCGGACTGGGTCGGTCGTCGTGATGAGGGTGGTCGAGGTGGACAGCTGCAGCCGCTGCGTCTGCGCCGCGATCCACGCGAGGTGCGTCGTCGGGGCGGAGGTCATGAAGGGCGGGTTGTGGTGCTCGCCCGTCGCGAAGACGTCGAGCCCGACCTCCTCGGCCTTGAGGGCATACGCGCTCATCGCGGAGATGCGCTCACCCTCGCTCGGCGTGCGACCGGTCGTCGGGTCCTGCGTGACGTCACCGACGCTGAAGATCCCGAACTGCATCTGACTCACCCTTCCTGGGATGTGGAGCGGCTGATCGACGTCTGATTGACGAATCAACTATATCAAGGCAGGACGGCCCGCGATATTCCACGCGCACCGGCCGGGCCACCGCAGGGGAGTCGGTGGCCCGGCCGGGTATGCGGTGGCGTCAGCGGGAGCAGCCGCCCGCCGCTCCGCCACCGCGGCCCGCGCCGTGGGCCCCGGCCGCGCCCTGCGCGCCCGGTGCGCCGCCCGCGTCGCCCGCGGTGGTCGTCGTGCTCGTGTCGCCCACGGTGGCCGCCGTGCCCGTGTCGGCCGACGTCGTGTCCGTCGCGGTTGCCATCTCGCCCGAGCCGCTGGTCGACTCGAAGCCCATGCCCTGCCAGCAGGAGGCGGAGGCCAACCACGGGGTGGTCCCCTGCTCGGTGTAGAGCTCGATCGCGGCGGCGTCCTGGACCGACTCCGGCGCGTCGACGGCGCGGGCATAGCCGGCGGCGGCGTCCATGCCCTGCCAGGTGCTGTCGAGGAACTGGTAGGCGCCGGACGCCGTGGACGTCGGGTTCTGCGCGGTGTAGCTGCCGCCGCTCTCGCACTGCTTGATGGCCTCGAGCACCGGGATCCCGGTGTCGGCGGCCGAGGCGGAGCCGGCGATCACGACGCCGGCGCCCGCGAGCGCCACGGTGGCACCAGCGGTGCCCAGGGTGCGGGTGATGAGCTTCATCTGTCACTCCTTCGATCGGGGTTGCGCTGTCAGGCTCACCCGCACAGGTGTGCCGTCGATGTGCCGTCCGTGTGCCGGATCCACATCTCGGACCGGCGCGCAGCACAGGACGGGCACAGCGAGCGCCGGGACGGTGGGAGACATGAGGATCCTGCTGATCGATCTGGGCGACGAGGGGTCGCAGCGGTTGGCTCGTGCTCTGCATGCCGAGGGGTGCGTGGTCGACGTGCTCGGCGGCATCGCCGAGGCGGTATGGGTCTGCGGCCAGTCGCCCCCGCAGAGCCCAGGGGGCATCGCGGTGGCCGTGGCCTGCGTGCCGACCACGGGCCGGGTCGAGTGCGACCTGTCGCTGCGCCTGCGCGCGGCCGGGATCGCCACCCCGCTGCTCGTGGTGGCCGGGCGCGCTGCCACCGACGATGTCGTCGCGGCCCTCGACAGCGGTGCCGACGACGTGGTCTGCCGACCGGTCCGGCTCCCGGAGATCGTCGCCCGGCTGCGGGCCCTGGCCCGGCGCGAGCCGGTCGTGCCGACGCCTCGGCTCGTCGTCGGGGACCTGACGCTGGACCTCGGCGCACAGCGGGTGAGTCGGGGCGAGGACACCATCGAGCTGTCGCCGCACCTGTTCACCCTGCTGGAGACCTTCGCCCGGCACCCCGGCCAGGTGCTCACCCGCGCGGTGCTCGTCGAGGCGGTGTGGGACCCGGCCCACGACCCGACCTCCAACGTCGTCGAGCAGTCGGTCGCGGCCCTGCGTCGACGCATCGACACCCCCTTCGGCCGCCGGTCGCTGCAGACCGTGCGGGGGCGAGGCTACCGCCTCGACCCGGCCGCCTGAGCCGGGTCGGTACGACAGAGCGGCTCAGCCGAGCAGGTCGGCCACACGCCTCGCGACGAGGTCGGTCGCCCGCTGCGGCGAGACCCGTGACAGGCGACCCAGCAGCGCGGCGTCGGAGCCGACGCTCACGTGGAAGTCGCCCTGGCCCACCGCCTTGTCCACGATGGTGCTCGCGGCCTTCGCGGGCGACAGCGTCCGGTGACCGCCCTGCTCCCGGCGCGCCTCGGCATCACCACCGGGGACGGTCACGCCGGAGTTCGTCGTGATCTCGGTGCCGACCGCACCGGGGAAGACCACGCTCACCGCGACCGCTGTGCCGCGCAGCTCGGCATACAGGCCCTCGGTCAGCAGCCGGACGGCGGCCTTGCTCACGCCGTAGAGCGTCTGCCCGGGCACCGGGACCAGGCCGCCCATGCTGGAGACGTTGACGACGCAGGCCTCGGGCCGCTCGACCAGGTGCGGCAGGCAGACCTGGGTGGTGTGGACCGTGCCCCAGAGGTTGACTTCCACGACCCGGTGCATGGCCTCGGGCGAGAGCTCGGCGAAGGGGACGAACTCCTGGATCACGCCGGCGACGTTGAGCAGGCCGTCCAGGTGGCCGTGGTGGGCGACCACGGCCTCGGGCAGCGCCGCCACTGCCTCGCGATCGGTGATGTCGAGCGTGTGCACCGACAGCCGCTCCCCCGCCGCCGCGAGCCGGGCGGTCTCGGCGAGTGCCTCCTCCCGCAGGTCGACCCCCGCGACCCGGGCGTCCCGGCGCAGCAGCTCGAGGGCGATCTCGCGCCCGATGCCGTTGCCGGCGCCGGTCACGACGAAGGTCTGGTGGGAGATCTGCACGGGTGCTCCGTCTCGTCGCTGGCTAGAGGGCTCAGGGTAGTGCGCGCGTCGTCACTGGGTTACAGTCAGCCGCACGACAGAGTTGACGTTGCGTCAGGAGGGACGGTATGGCGACGGTGCCGACCGAGACGAGCACGGATGAGCGCGCAGCACCGCTGGTGGCCAAGCACCTGCGGGTGCCGTTCATCCTGCTGCTGCTGTGCTTCGCGGCCTGGGGGATGGCCGCCAACCTGACCGACGTCCTCGTCGGGGTCTTCCGCGGCATCTTCGACATGTCGAACTTCCAGTCCTCACTGGTGCAGTTCGCCTACTACGGCGCCTACTTCCTGCTGGCCATCCCGGCGGCCTTCATCAACTCCCGCTTCGGCTTCAAGGCCGGCGTGCTGGTAGGCCTGGGGCTCGCGGCTCTCGGCGGCTTCCTCTTCATCCCGGCGAGCCAGATGCTCGCCTACAACATGTTCCTCCTGGCGCTCTTCGTGCTGGCCGCGGGGCTGTCGATCCTGGAGACCTCGGCCAACCCCTTCGTCATCGCCATGGGCGACGAGGCGAGCTCGACCCAGCGGCTCAACCTGGCGCAGTCCTTCAACCCGGTCGGGGCCAACCTCGGCGTGCTCATGGGTGCGGTGCTCATCCTGCCCAACCTCACGCCGGAGGAGAGCAAGACGATCATGAGCGAGGCCGAGCTCCTCGCCGCGCAGGAGGCGGACCTCTTCCAGGTGCTGCGCCCCTACGTCTTCATCGCCAGCGTGCTCGTGCTCATCTGGCTGCTCATCGCCTTCCGCAAGATGCACCTGCCCACGCAGCCGGAGGCGGTCGACCTCACCTCCGGCGGGGGCGGGACCTTCGCCCGACTGTGGGCCAACCGGCACTACCGCTACGGCGTGGTCGCGCAGTTCTTCAACGTCGCGGCCCAGACCTGCACCTGGACGTTCACGATCCTCTACGCCCAGGACGTCGTGGGGCTCAGCCAGGACGCCGCGGGCTGGTGGCTGCAGGCCAGCCTGCTGATCTTCCTGGTCTCGCGCTTCGTCATGACCTGGCTGCTGGGCATCTTCCGGCCGGCCAAGCTGCTGCTCGTCATGGCGCTCTTCGGCGCCGCCTGCTGCCTCACCTCGATGTTCGTCCTCAACATCGTGGGCCTGGTCGCGGTGGTGGCGATCTCGGCCGGGCTGTCGCTGATGTTCCCGACGATCTACGGGCTCGCGCTGCAGGGGCTCGGGCCGGACGCGAAGTTCGGCTCGGCCGGGCTGGTCATGGCGATCCTCGGCGGGGCACTGGTGCCGATGATCCAGGCGGCAGTCATGGACGGCTACGGCTCCTCGGCGGGCTACGTCGTGCCGGGGGTATGCCTGCTCCTGGTCGCGGGGTACGCGGTCTTCGACCTGCGCAACACCCGACCAGCCGTGGGCGAGCAGACGGTGGAGGCGTGAGGTGATGACGACCATGCGGACGCGGACGTGGACGACGGCAGCGGCGCTGCTCGCCGGGATCGGGCTCGCCGGCTGCACCGGTGAGGAGCAGGAGCCGGTCACCGTCGGGCTCATCACCAAGCAGGAGGAGAACCCCTACTGGGTCGAGATGCGCGAAGTCGCGGAGGAGACGGCCGAGGAGCTCGACGCCGAGCTGCTCACCGCGACCGGGACCAGCGACACCGACGTGGCCTCGCAGGAGGCGGCGATCGCGGACATGGTGGAGCAGGGCGCCGACGGCATCCTCATCGCGCCCACCGACGCCGAGGCGCTCGACCCGGCCATCACCGCCGCGCGGGAGGCGGGGGTGCTCGTCATCGCCGTGGACACCCCGACCGATCCCCCCGGGGCGGTCGACGCGACCTTCGCCACGGACAACGAGCGGGCCGGTGAGCTGATCGGAGAGTATGCCGCGGCCAAGGCCGAGGAGCTCGGCCTCGACCCCCAGATCGTCACCCTCGACCTCACGCCAGGCGTCAGCACGGGTGAGGAGCGGCATACCGGCTTCCTGTCCGGGTTCGGCATCGAGGAGGGCGACGAGGCGGTCGTGGCCTCGGTCGACACCGAGGGCGACCGCGACAACGCCGCCGTCGCGATGACGCAGGTGCTCGCCGACAACCCGGACGTCAACGTGGTCTACACGGTGAACGAGCCGGCAGCGCTCGGGGCGCTGGCCGCGCTCGAGGACGCCGGTGCCGACATGGACGAGATCGTCCTGGTGTCGGTCGACGGCGGGTGCCGGGCGATGCGGGAGGGCGTGCGCCCCGGGCTGATCGACGCGACCGCGTCGCAGTACCCACAGAACATGGCGCGCGAGGGCGTGGAGGCGATCGTCGACGCGGTGCGCGAGGGCGATGAGCCGACCGGCTACCTCGACACCGGGACCGAGCTGATCAGCGACCACCCCGCAGAGGGGGTGGAGTCGCGCCGGGTCGAGTTCGGGGTGCGGACCTGCTGGGGGTCCTAGGACCTCAGCAGGCGATGCGCCGAGCCGGGCTCAGCGGGTGCTGCGCTGCGCGGCGGTCGGCCAGGCGACCACGGCGGCGCTGCGCGTCGCGGGGAGAGAACGGATGTCGTGGCGGGAGCCGGCGACCATGAGCGAGAGCAGGAACTTGGCCATGCCTCTACGATCCGGCAGCAGCCACCCATACGTCCAATGTCGGTCGTGACCCCAAATCATGCGCTAGCGTCATAGGTATGGACGTCGCTTCCCTGCGTTGGTTCCAACTCGTCGCCGACGGGGTGACCGTCACCGAGGTGAGCGAGATCGAGATGGTCTCCCAACCCGCGGTCTCGCGGGCCCTCGGCCGGCTGGAGCAGGAGGTGGGGGCTCTGCTGCTGCGCCGCGAGGGGCGGGTGCTGCGGATGACCCACGCCGGCACTGTCTTCAAGCGGCACGTCGACGGGGTGCTGCACCAGCTCGACGACGGGCTCGCCGCAGTCCACCAGCTCCTCGACCCGGAGACGGGCACCGTCACCGTCGCCTTCCAACCCTCGCTCGGGACGTGGCTCGTCCCCGACCTCGTCACGAGCTTCCGCACCGAGCACCCGGACGTGCGGCTCGACCTGCGGTCCAAGGAGGACGAGACGCTCGCGGCGGTCGGGGCGCACAGCGCGGTCGACCTGGAGCTGTCCACCCTGCGCCCGCACCCGGGCGAGGACCAGCCACGCTGGCGGGCGCTCGTGGCCGAGCCGCTGCGCCTCCTCGTCGGGCCGGAGCACCGGCTCGTCGGGCGGTCCCGGGCCGAGCTCGCCGAGGTGGCGCAGGATCCGTTCGTCGCCATGGTGCCGACCTCGGTGCTGCGCAAGCACACCGACCAGCTGTGCCGCGAGGCCGGCTTCGTGCCCGAGGTCGCCTTCGTCGCCGCCGACCTGCCCACGCTGCGGGGGTATGTCGCGGCCGGGCTCGGGGTCGCGGTCGCGCCGACGGGGTGGGGCGGCTCGGTC
This sequence comes from Serinicoccus sp. CNJ-927, assembly GCF_001942435.1. NCBI lineage: Bacteria > Bacillati > Actinomycetota > Actinomycetes > Micrococcales > Ornithinimicrobiaceae > Serinicoccus > Serinicoccus sp. CNJ-927. The sequence continues at coordinate 27,530 of NZ_MKKF01000012.1, forward strand.
GCAGCCCCCGTGGCCGGGCTGCACGTGCTCGAGCTGAGCGACCGCACCGCGACCCGGGACGTCGGGCTGTCCTGGGCCCCCGGCCGCCGGCTGCTGCCCGCGGCCCAGCTCTTCCGCCGCCACGTCCTCGACCGCGCCGAGGCCGGCCTCCTGCCGCGCCCGGTGCCCCCGACCGACACCTGACTCCCCCCGACCGAGCGCACGGTATGCACCCAGCGGCCGCGCCTTGTGTCAGGCGAGCAGGTCCTCGCGGCCGAAGATGGCGGCCGTCTCCCGCGCGGTCGGCTGCCCGGCCTCGGGGTCGGCGCCGTGCCGCAGCAGGGTCGCGACCACCTCCGCCTCGCCCTTGAAGACCGCCCCGGCGAGCGGCGACTGACCCCGGTCGTTGAGCCGGTCGACGTCGGCGCCGCGGTCGGCGAGCTCCGCGACCGTGGACGGATGCCCGTGGTAGGCCGCCAGCATGAGCAGCGTGTTGCCCGCCGGGTCGGTGAGGTCGACCGGGGCGCCGGCGTCGACATACGCCGCCAGCCGCTCGGCGTCCCCCGCCCGGGCGAGGTCGAAGAGCGCGTGCGCGAGCTCCACCGCCGCTGCGGCGGGATCGGGCTGCTCGGAGTCGGTCATGGTCGCGCAGCATACGTGGGTCAGCGGTGGTGCTCGTGCTCGTGCTCGGCGTGCTGCGGCGGCTCGAGCTGGAAGGTCGAGTGCTCCACGCTGACGTCGAAGTGGCCCGCGACGCAGGTCTGCAGCGCATCCAGCATCTGCGGGGCGTGGCCGTCCTCGAAGCAGCCGGACTCCACCACCACGTGGGCCGTGAGGACCGGGGTGCCGGTGCCGATGCGGGAGGCGTGCAGGTCGTGCACGTCGAGCACGTGGTCGACCCCGAGGATGTGCTCGCGCACCTCGGTGAGGTCCAGCCCCGGGGGCACGGACTCCAGCAGCACGCTGCCCGCCTCGCGCAGGATGGAGACCGCTCGCGGGATGATGAGCACGGCGATCACCAGACCTGCGACGGCGTCCGCCCTGGTCCAACCCAGGGTCTGGATGAGCACGGCCGAGACGATGACCGCGACCGACCCCAGCGCGTCAGCGGCCACCTCGAGGAAGGCCGCGCGCAGGTTGAGATTGCTGTCCCGCCCGCCGGCCAGGATGAGCAGGGAGGCGATGTTGCCGAGCAGCCCGACGACACCGAAGACCAGCAGCAGTCCGCCGGTCACCTCGGTCGGCTCGCTGCTCAGCAACCGCTGGACACCCTCCACGACGGCGTAGATCCCGACCGCCAGGAGGACGGTCGCCTGCGCCCCCGCCCCCAGCACCTCCGCCCGCGCGAAGCCCCAGGTGCGCCGCTCCGACGGGGGCCGGGCCATGAGCCGCGCGGCGAGCAGGGCGATGAGCAGGCCACCGGCGTCGGTGAGCATGTGCCCGGCATCCACGAGCAGCGCCAGACTGCCGGTGAGCACCGAGCCGACCACCTCGGCCACGAGGATCGTGGCGGTGATGAGGAAGGCCAGCAGGAGTCGTGCGCTGCTCGCCCCGGCCGCGTGGTCGTGGCTGTGCTCGGCGCTCATGGTCCGAGTATGACACAGGATAGGCATACCCCCCAAGGGTATAAATCTCGGTTGACCCTCACCCGGCGTGAGGAATGAGGATGAGGGCAGACGCGTTCCGCGTCGGAGCACACGAAGGAGAGACCAGTGACCACCCTGGAGCAGGCCCGCCGGGCCGTGTACGACGTCAGCCCCACCACCCGCCAGCGTGCCGCCGTGCACCTCGGGACGCACGGTGACGCCTCGCACACGGCCGAGCTCGTCGCGCTCCTCGTCGCCGAGCCCGACTTCTTCGTGCGCGAGACGCTGACGTGGGCGGTCTGCCGCCACCCGCGGGTGGCGCTGCCGCACCTGTTGGCGGCCCTGGACTCCTCCCCGGGGTCCCGCGTGCAGGTGCTGCACGCGCTGAGCAAGATCCAGGCGCCCGAGGCGGTGGCGCGCATCCTGCCCTTCGCCGAGGACGACGACCCCGCCGTCGCGATGAAGGCGTGGTGGGCGCTCGGCCGCACCGGCACCCCGGAGGCCGCGCCTGCCCTGCTGCCCCATCTCGGCCGCGGTGGCGAGGAGCAGCAGCGCGAGCTCTCGCGCGCGCTGGAGCAGCTCGGTGAACCCGGCGTGACAGGCCTGGCCGCCGCGCTCGCGGACGACGACGTCGAGGTCAGGCTGCACGCCGCCCGCGCCCTCGTGCTGGTCGGCGACCCCGCCGCCCGACCCGCCGCCGCGGCCCTCGTCGCCGCCGCCGAGGGTGACGAGCGGGAGGTCGCGATGGTCGCCCTCGAGGCACTGGCCGCCCTCGACAGCCCCGAGGTGGAGCCGGCGCTGGAGCGGCTGCGCGACGGCGAGGACAGGTTCCGCTCGCTCACCGCGCAGTGGCTCCTGGCCGACCGCGCCGAGCGCCGCAGCGACTGAGCACCGGTCTCCCCGACGGCGACTGCCTCTGAGGTGGTCGCCGTCGGCATACCGGCAACCACTCGCGGCGCTCGGTCGGTGTGAGGACAACCACTCGCGACGCTCGGTGGGATGTCGGTGGTGAGCCTTAGCGTCGCGGGCATGTACTCGACCGTCGCCGTCAGCGGCTACCGCTCGCTGCGCGACGTGGTGCTGCCGCTGGGCGACCTCACCGTGATCACCGGCGCCAACGGCTCGGACAAGAGCAGCGTCTACCGGGCGCTGCGCCTGCTCGGCTCCTGCGGGCGCGGCGAGGCGGTGCACGCGCTGGCGCAGGAGGGTGGTCTGGGCTCGGTCCTCTGGGCCGGGCCGGAGTCGCTCGCGCAGGCACGACGCGGGTATGCCGTGGAGGGCACCATGCGGTCCGGTCCCGTCTCGCTCCGACTCGGGGTGGGTGGGCAGGACGACGAGCTGTCCTACCTCGTCGACCTCGGCATCCCGGTCCAGTCGCAGACCCCGCTGCTGCACACCGGTGACCCCGACCCGCGACCGACGCTGTTCAACCGCGATCCGGAGATCAAGCGCGAGGTGGTCTGGCGGGGGCCGGTGATGCGCCCCGCTCGGCAGGTCGCCCGACGCCGCCACCAGCGGGTGGAGCTGCGCGACGACGAGGGACGCTGGGGCCAGGCCCCGGCGAGCCTGCCACCCTGGACCAGCCTGCTGACCGAGGTGGTCGACCCGCACGGGGCTCCCGAGCTGTGGGCGGTGCGGGACGCGCTGCAGACGTGGCGCTTCTACGACGGCTTCCGGGTGGATGCCGCCGCCCCCGCCCGTCGCCCGCAGGTGGGCACCCGCACCTGGTCGCTCGCCGAGGACGGCTCCGACGTCGCCGCGGCCCTGCAGACCATCCGGGAGGCTCCCGGTCCCTCCTGGACGACGCGGTCTCCGACGCCTTCGACGGTGCCCGGCTCTCGGTGGCGGAGTCCCACGGCCTGTTCGACCTCGAGGTGCACCAGCCAGGGATGCTGCGGCCGCTGCGGTCCGCCGAGCTGTCCGACGGCACCCTGCGCTACCTGCTGTGGCTCGCGGCCCTGCTCACCCCGATCCCACCGCGGCTCCTCGCGCTCAACGAGCCCGAGACGAGCCTGCACCCCAGCCTGGTGCCGCCGTTGGCCCGCGCGGTGGCGACGGCGTCGCGGCGCACCCAGGTCGTCGTCGTCACCCACTCGCGGCACCTGGTCGACGCCCTCGCCGAGGCCGTCCGCGAGCAGCGGGGTCTCGCGGGTGACCCCCGCGACGTCGACGTGGACCCGGGGCGGCCCACCCCGCTCCTGGTCCACGAGCTGACCAAGGACCTGGGCGAGACCGTCGTCGCGGGCCAGGGGCTGCTCACCACCCCGACCTGGGAGTGGGGCCGGAGGTGAGCGCCAGACCCTGCGCAAGTGCGAAGACGCAGCTCAGCGCCCCCTTTTTAGGGTGGCCCCCGCGTGACACAGTCCTGCCATGGATGTCTCGATCCGCCCCTACGCCCCAGACGACCGTGACGCCGTCCTGTCCCTCGCGGCACGGCTCACCACGGGGACGGCGCCGTGGCGGGACCCGGTCGCGGTGCGGCGCACGGTCACCGCCTGGGTGGCCGAGGCGCTCGACGTCGTCGACCCGGAGACCGGGCCGGTCTGGGTGGCGCTCGACGGGGACGCGGTCGTCGGCGTCGTGCACGCCGGCACGCGGGTGCACTGGTCGGGCGAGGTCGACGCCTACGTCGGCGAGCTGGTGGTGGCGCCGACGCACGAGCGCACCGGGACGGGACGCCGGCTCATGGCCCGGGCCGAGGCCTGGGCGCGCGAGCAGGGGCATACCCGGCTGACGCTGGAGACCGGGGCCGCCAACACCGCAGCGCAGTCGTTCTACGCGGCGCTCGGCTACGTCACCGAGGAGGTCGTGCTCACCCGCGACCTCGGCGGGTGAGCACCCGTGACGACCCGTGGCCGGGCGGTGTCGATGCCTCAGGATGTCGCCGGCGGATCGTCCACCGGCGTGATCTGCGGGCGCTTCGGCACGCGGTCGTCGCCCGAGCTCTCGCCGCGGATGCGCCGCCGGATCCAGGGCCGCAGGTGCGCCGAGACCCACTCCCGGTCGGCCTGCAGCGACTCGATCCGGCCGACGGCCGCGGCCTGCTCCAAGGGCGTGGTCCATCCCTCGTCCTGCTCCAGGCCGAGGGTCCACAGCACCTGAGCGGCGATCCGGGTATGCCCCTCGCTGCTGAAGTGGATGCGGTCCGGACCCCACATCCGGGCGTCGTGCAGGGCGCGCAGGGTGTAGACGTCGACGACGAAGGACCCGGTGCGCTGGCCGACCGCCCACAGGTTGGCGGTGTACTCCGCCATCCGCGGGTGGACCCGATTGATAAGCGGCGCCCACGAGACGTCCGGTGCGGTGACGAGCAGGACGTCGGCACCCGTCTCCCGGATGCGCAGCGTCGCCTGCTCCAGCCGCTCCATGACGGCGGGCAGCGAGACCCGAGGCCGCAGCACGTCGTTGCCGCCGGCGGAGAGGCTGACCAGGTCCGGACTCAGCGCCAGGGCGGGCTCGAGCTGCTCGCCGATGACCGCGTCGATGAGCCGGCCACGGATCGCGAGGTTGGCGTAGCCGAAGGGCCGGTCGAGGTCGGCGTTGCGGGCGGCGAGCGCCGCCGCGACACGGTCGGCCCAGCCGACGTGGTCGTCCGGGCGGTCGGGGTGGGCGTCGACCAGGCCCTCGGTGAAGGAGTCCCCCAGGGCCACGAATCGCTCCCAGATCCGCGGTTGCGGGGAGTCAGGGCGTGTGGGCATACCGGCAGGATAAGAACTGACGCTGCGTCAGGCGGAAGCCGGACCCGGCGTGCCGACCTCCCCCGCGGCATGGTGCCGGGACGCACGACGCCCGGCAGACCCTCGCGGGCCGACCGGGCGTCGTGGATGGTGCGTGGAGCCTCAGCTCAGGAGACGCGCTCCTTGAGCTTGGAGCCGGCCTTGAAGGCGGGGGCCTTGCTCGCGGCGATCTGGATCTCGGCGCCGGTCTGCGGGTTGCGGCCGGTGCGGGCGGAACGCTCGCGGACCTCGAAGGTGCCGAAGCCGGGGAAGGAGACCTTCTCACCCTTGGCGAGCTCGGCCGAGATGGCCTCGAGCACGGAGCTGACGATCTTGTCGGCAGCGGCCTGGGTCATGCCCGCCTCGCGGGCGACGGCCTCGACGATAACCTTCTTGCTCATGCTGACAGCCTTTCGATAGAGCCAATGAGTCGGCCACACCGTAGGCAGACACCAGCGCGTTTTGCCAACTCCGAAGCCCGGCGCGTCGCGGAATTCTGGCTCTCGACGGTGTGTCGGGGGCCCCTCCGAACGTCAGCATGACCGTGGTGGCACGACGCTCGTCCATCGCCCGGTAGCCCTCGGCGGCCTCCTCCAGCGGCAGGGGTAGGTCGACGACCTTGCCCGGGTCGATCGTGCGTCCCAGGTGAGCTAACCGGGCGGGCAGGGACGTGCCCGGGTCGCCGTCCACGGTATGCCCGGGCGCCAGGGCCGTGGGAGGGACTGCTGGTGCCCCCCGGCCCGGCAATAGGCTGGGCCGGGTGAGCAGCGTGCGCCGGGTGCCGGCGATCCCGCCGGCCGGAGCGCACGGCGGGGACGGGCCTGCGGTCGCCCGGGCGCTGGGCCTGGACCCGGCCGACCTGCTCGACCTCAGCCAGACGATGAACCCGCTGGCCCCGCCCGTGGAGCCGCTGGTCGGGCGGCACCTGGGCGCGCTCCGGGCCTACCCGGACGACCGCGCTGCGGCCCGCGAGCTGGCCCGGGCGCTGGGCGTGGACTCCGAGGCGCTGCTGCTGACCAACGGCGGCAGCGAGGCGATCTCGCTCGTGGCGGCCGAGCTGGGCGGCGGGGTCCGCGAGGAGCCCGACTTCGGCCTGCACCCGCGCCACCCGGACGGCCCGCGCTGGCGCTCGGACCCGCACAGCCCGAGCGGCCGGCTCGCCGCGTCGCACGAGCAGGCCGACGTCTGGGACGAGGCGTTCTACGCCCTGGCCACCGGGCGCTGGACCGCAGGCCGGCCCGGTGTGACGGTCGGCTCGCTGACCAAGACCTTCGCCTGCCCCGGCCTGCGGCTGGGCTACGTCATCGCCGACCCCGGTCTCGTGGAGCGGCTGCGTCGTCGGCAGCCGCGCTGGTCGGTGAGCTCGCTGGCCCTGGCCGTGCTGCCCGACCTGCTCGCCTCCGCCGACCTGCCGGGGTGGGCGGCCGGCATACGCGAGCTCCGGGCCGCGCTCGTCGCACTGCTGCACGATCACGGCCTCACCGTCGACGACACCGACGCGCCCTGGGTGCTGGTGCACCAGCAAGGGCTGCGCGAGACCCTCGCACCGCACGGGGTGCTGGTGCGCGACTGCGCCTCCTTCGGTATGCCCGGCGTCGCCCGGGTCGCCGTCCCCGACGCGGCGGGGCTCACGCGGCTGGGGTCGGCGCTGCGGGTCAGTCGCGACCGCTGACCTCCTGCAGCAGCCAGGTGTTGCCGTCCGGGTCCTCGAGATTGGCGTAGCTGCCGTCGTCGATCCGCTCGGGGTGGACCCCGCTCTCGCCGAAGTGGAAGGGGTCGCCGACCTCGACCCCCCTCTCGCGGAGATCTGCGACGGCGGCCTCGACGTCGACGACGACCAGGTGCATGCCCGAGAGCGCCCCCGGCTCGGCCTCGGTCGGCATACCCCGTCCGAAGACGATCGAGCAGGACGAGCCGGGCGGGGTGAACTGGACGACGCGGAACTGCTCGCCGCCCCTCGCGTGGAAGGCGTACTCCTCCTCGCCGCGATGGTGCACGTAGCGGTACTCCCCGCCGGTCCTGGCGTCCCACCGGTCGATGGTCATCGTCAGGTCGCGCGGGCCCAGCCAGCGGACGACGAGGTCGGGGTCGGTATGCGCCCGCACCAGCTGCTCGGGCGTGGCGTCGAAGACGCGCTGGATCCGGACGCCGGGCACGTCGGGGTCGGCGCTGATCTCGGTGGGGCTTGATCCGGCTCACCAGGCCGCAGGCCCCGAGCACCTTGAGGTGCTTGGACACCGCCTGCAGGCTGATGTCGTAGGGCGCGGACAGCTCGGTGACGGTGGCGTCCCCGTCGGCGAGCCGCGCCACGAGGTCGCGCCGCGCGGATCCGCCGCGGCGCTACACTGGCGCTCGTCGTGCAGACGAAGTCCGGTGCGAACCCGGCACTGTCCCGCAACGGTGGAGTCCTTCCCGAAGGACCGAGTCCGGTCGAGCTGCCCGACGATCCGAAGCCACACGCCCCGCGAGGACCCAGGGCCGGTTCGGACGGCGGAGGAACCCTTCGGTCGCTCGAGCACTCCCTCCTCGACCGACAGGAGACACCGTATGCACCTCCGCCAGCCCCTCCCGCTCGTCGGCGCCCTGGCGCTCGGCCTCACCCTCGCCGCCTGCGGCGGCGGCAGCACCGACTCCGACGCCGGCGACACCGCCTCCGAGCAGGAGAGCGCCTCGGACCAGGCGGGCGACGACGCCGACATGACCTCCGAGGGCGAGATGGCCGGCTCCGGGGACTTCCCGGTCACCGTCGACACCCCCGCCGGTGAGGTGACCCTGGAGGAGCAGCCGCAGCGCATCGTCTCGCTGTCGCCGTCGGCCACCGAGATCCTCTTCGCGATCGGCGCCGGCGACCAGGTCGTCGCGGCCGACTCCTTCTCCACCTACCCGGAGGAGGCACCGACCACCGACCTGTCGGGCTACGAGCCCAACGTCGAGGCCATCGCCGGCTACGAGCCCGACCTCGTCGTCATCTCCGGCGACACCGGCGACCTCACCGCCTCGCTCGGCGAGCTCGACATCCCCGTCATCGACAACCCCGCGCCCACGACGATCGAGGCCGGCTGGGACGGCATGGCCGCCCTCGGCCTGGCCACCGGCCACGTCGACGAGACCGCCGACACCATCGCCGACCTGCGCCAGCAGGTGGACGACGCCTTCGCGGGCTTCGACGGGGCGGAAGGGCTGCGGGTCTACCACGAGCTCGACGACACCTACTTCTCCGCGAGCAGCAACAGCTTCATCGGCGATGTCTACAGCCAGTTCGGCGCGGTCAACATCGCCGACGAGGCCGACGCCGACGGCACCGGCTACCCGCAGCTCACCGAGGAGGCCATCATCGAGGCCGACCCGCAGCTCATCGTCATCACCGACCAGGTGTCCTACACCGCCGAGGACGTCGCGCAGCGCCCCGGCTGGTCCGAGATCAGCGCGGTGCAGAACGACAACATCGTCACCGTCGACGCCGACATCGCCTCCCGCTGGGGCCCGCGCCTGCCGCAGCTGGTCACCACCCTCGCCGACGCCATGAGCGAGGTCACGGTCCCGGCGGGCCGCTGACCGGCGACACCTGGGCACGGGCATACCCGATGAGCACCCGCACGCACGCGCCGACCGACGCGCTGGACGAGGCGGCCGACCGCGCGTTCCGGCTGTCGGTGCCGGCGCTGGTCGGGTGCACCGCCCTGCTCGTGCTCACGGTGCTCGCCTCGGTCACCCAGGGCGCGGCCGGGTTGCCGGTCGAGGGTGTCGTCCGGGCGCTCGTGGGTGCCCTCCCCGGTGTGGAGCTGGCGCAGACGCTCACCTCGACGCAGGAGGCGGTGCTCTGGCAGATCCGGCTGCCGCGCACGATGCTGGCCGCGCTCGTCGGCGCGAGCCTGGCGATGGCGGGAGCCGGCTACCAGGGCGTCTTCCGCAACCCGCTGGCCGACCCCTACCTGCTCGGCGTGTCCGCCGGGGCCGGGCTGGGAGCGGTGCTCGCCCTCGGCTTCGGGCTCGACCTGTCGTGGGGGCCGATCGCGGCGCTGCCGATGGCAGCCTTCCTCGGCGCGCTGCTCGCGGTGACCGGTTCGGTCCTGGTGGCGCGCGGCTCGTTCCGCGACCCGGCGACGCTGCTGCTCGCCGGCGTCGCGATGGCGGCGCTCTTCTCCGCGACGCAGACGTATGCCCTCACCCGGCTCGACGAGACCCGCTCCCGCGAGGTGCTCTCCTGGCTCTTCGGCCGGCTCGCGACGAGCGGGTGGGGGCCGGTCACGCTGCTCCTGCCCTACGTGCTGCTCGCCGGAGCGGTGCTGTGGCTGCACGCGCGGCACCTCGACGTGCTGCGGCTCGGCGACGACGAGGCGAGGTCGCTCGGGCTGAAGCCGTCGCGGTCCCGGCTGGTGGTCGTCGGCGCGGCGACGCTCATCACCGCGGCCGCGGTCTCGGTGAGCGGGCTCATCGCCTTCGTCGGGCTGGTGACGCCGCACCTGGTGCGGCTGCTCGTCGGGCACTCCTACCGCCTCATCGTGCCGCTGTCGGCGATCCTCGGCGGGGCCTTCCTGGCGACCGTGGACATCGGGGCGCGCACCCTCGTGGCCCCCGCCGAGCTGCCGGTCGGGGTCATCACGGCCTTCGTCGGGGCGCCCTTCTTCTGCGTGGTCCTGTGGCGACGGAAGGCGGGGATGTGACCAGCGAGACCGTCGGCGACGGCGAGGTCCGTCCGCTCACCCCCGCCCACGCGGTCCGCACCCGCGAGGTGCGGGTCGCCTTCGACGGCGCCGAGGTGGTCGGCGGGGTCGACCTGGACCTGCGGGCCGGCGAGTGGCTCGGCCTCATCGGGCCCAACGGCTCGGGCAAGTCGACCCTGCTGCGGGCGCTGGCGGGGCTGGTCGCGCGCACCGGGTCCGTCGAGCTCGGCGACGGCAGCGAACCCGGGCCCACCGACCTCTCGCTCATGCCGCAGTCCCCCGAGCTGCCGCCCGGGATGAGCGTGGTGGAGTACGTCCTGCTCGGGCGCACCGCGCACCTGGGCTGGCTGGCGCTGGAGTCGCGGCGGGACCGCCGCATCGCGACCGACGTGCTGCGCCGCCTGGGCCTGGCCTCCTTCGGCCGGCGTGAGGTCCGCAACCTCTCCGGCGGCGAAGCGCAGCGCGTCGTCATCGCCCGCGCCCTCGTGCAGCAGAGCCCGGTGCTGCTGCTGGACGAGCCGACGAGCGCGCTCGACGTCGGTCACCAGGTCGAGGTCCTCGAGCTGGTCGACGAGATTCGGCGCAGCGACGGGCTCACCGTGGTCGCGGCGATGCACGACCTCGGGATGGCTGCGCGCTATGCCGACCGCCTGATGCTCCTGGAGCGCGGCACCCCGGTGGCGCTCGGGACCCCCGAGGAGGTCCTCGACGAGGGCCTGCTCAGCCGCGTCTACGCCCATCCGGTCCGGGTCCACCACGTCGACGGCCACCTGGTGGTGCTCCCGGAGGCGCGCAGCGGGCATACCCCGGCGGCGGAGCCGATCTCCCTGCCGGACCGGGCCACCCCGCCCCCTCGCCGTCCTGGACCGAGCACCGTAGGCGACGGGCCTCGGGGGCCGATGTCCGGACGTCCCCGCCAGCGGGGCGCCATCGAGGAGGTCTCGTGACCGAGCACGACGCACCACGCACGAAGCGGCCCTACGACCGGCGCGAGCTGCGCTCCGCACCCTCGCTCGTGCTCGTCAACACCGGCCACGGCAAGGGCAAGTCGACCGCGGCCTTCGGCACGCTGCTGCGCAGCCGGGGGCGTGACTGGCCCACCGCGTGCGTGCAGTTCCTCAAGTCCGGGAAGTGGCGGACCGGCGAGGAGGCGATGCTGCGCCAGCTCGGGGTGGAGTGGTTCAGCGCCGGCGACGGCTTCTCCTGGGACAGCACCGACCTCGACGAGAGCCGGGCCAAGGCGGTCGCGGCGTGGGAGTTCAGCGCCGGGCTGATCGCGGCGGGCGAGCACCGGATGGTGATGCTCGACGAGATCTCCTACCCGATGAACTGGGGCTGGATCGAGACCGACGCCGTCGTCGCGGCGCTGCGCGACCGGCCGGCGGACGTCAGCGTCTTCCTCACCGGGCGGGAGATGCCGCAGCCGGTGATCGACGTCGCCGACACGGTCACCGAGATGGTGCCGGTCAAGCACGCCTTCGAGCAGGGCATCCGGGCGCGGCGCGGGATCGACTACTAGGTGGGCGCGCTGCTCGTCGCGGGGGCGACCAGCGGTGCCGGCAAGTCCACGGTCACCGCAGCGCTGTGCCGGGCGCTGGCGCGGCGCGGGGTCGACGTCGCGCCGTTCAAGGCGCAGAACATGTCCAACCACGCGGCCGTCACCCCGGACGGCGGCGAGATCGGGCGGGCGCAGGCCATGCAGGCGCTCGCCGCGCGCGTGGCGACCGACCGGCGGATGGGACCGGTGCTCCTCAAGCCGTCGGGTGGCCGCTCGCACGTCGTCGTCCTGGGCGAGAAGGTCGCGGTGGACGACGCGGTCGGCTACGGCGACCGGGCGCGGGCGCTGCGGCCGGTCGTGCTCGACGCGCTGACCTCGCTGCGTCGCGAGCACGAGCTCGTGGTGTGCGAGGGCGCCGGGGGTGCCGCGGAGCCGAACCTCCTGGACCGCGACGTCGTCAACCTCCCGCTCGCCGCAGCGGCCGGTATGCCCGCGCTCCTGGTCGTCGACATCGACCGGGGCGGGGCCTTCGCCGCGGCCTACGGCACCTGGGCGCTGCTGCCGGACCGGCTGCGGGCGTGCCTGCGCGGAGTCGTCCTCAACGGGATGCGGGGCGACGTCTCGCTGCTCGGGCCGGCGGTCCGCGACCTCGAGGCGCGCACGGGCATACCGGTGCTGGGGGTGCTGCCGCACCTGGGCGAGCACCTCATGCTCGGCGTGGAGGACTCGCTGGACCTGCGGGCCCCGGGGCGGCCCGGGCTCGGGATGGGCGCGGGCGAGAAGCCGGATCGCCCGGTGCGGATCGGCGTGGTGGCGCTGCCCCACCTGGCGAACCCCTCCGACCTCGACCCGCTCGTGCTGGAGCCGTCGGTCGAGCTGCGCTGGGTGACACGGCCGGGCGAGCTGCACGACCTGGACCTCGTCGTGATGCCCGGCACGCGAGCGACCGTGGCCGACCTGCGCTGGCTGCGGGGGCGGGGGCTGGCCGGCGCGGTCATGCGGGCGGCGGCGGATCCGGCGGGGCCGCACGTCCTGGGGATCTGCGGTGGCTACCAGATGCTCGGGATGGAGATCGAGGACAACGGGGTGGAGGACAGCGGGTCGGAGGACGGGGGGCTCGCGGGCGCCGCGGCCGGGGGCGACGCGACCGGGAGGGTGACCGTTCCGGGGCTGGACCTTCTCCCGGTGTCGACCCGCTTCGCCCGGCCCAAGGTCGTGCGGTTGGCGACCGGACAGACCGCCGGTCCCCCGGGGCTGCCGGTCACGGGCTACCAGATCCACCTCGGTCGGGTGCGCCGGCACGGCGACGGCGAACCGTGGCTCACGCTGCTCGCTCCTGACCCGGACGACGAACAGCGCGGCGGGCAGGCAGCGCGCGGCGAACCCGAGGGGTGCGTGAGCCCGGACCGCCGCGTGCGGGGCACGACGGTCCACGGGATCCTGGACGCGGACGACCTCCGGCACGCCCTCCTCGGGGCGGTCGCGGCGGTGCACGGGCGCGACTTCCGGCCCTCCCCCGTCCCCTACGCCGCCGCCCTCGACGCGCACCTCGACCACCTGGCGGACTGGGTCGAGGAGCACCTCGACGTGGCCGCGGTCCGCGCGCTGGCGTATACCGCGACCTCGCCCGACGAGGCGCCCGGATGGTGAGCGTCGAGCTCGAGCGCGCCGAGGGTGCGCTGGTCTGGAGGGTGCCCCGCGGCTGGTGGGGGCTCAGCTCGGCAGCAGTCGGTGGCGGGCTCGTCCGGCCGTGCTGGGTGCTCAACCTCGGCGTCGGGGACGACTTCACCCGCACCGACCTCGACCGGTATGCCTCCTCCCGCGCGGACGGTCTCGGCGTCTCCGGCCCGGGGACGGCACTGCTCACCGCGGCCGACGTGTCGCAGGTCGTGGCGACCGAGGTGGACGGCGTACGGGTCTGGGCGACGGTCGGCGTCACCAAGCCGACATGGGCGGTGCCGCCGGAGCGGGCTGGTCACGACGGTGTGTCCGATCGGGAGGGCTACGTGCCCGGCACCATCAACATCGTGGTGGTCGTGACGGTGCCGCTGTCGGCCTCGGCGCTGGTGCAGGCAGTGGGTACGACCACGGAGGCCAAGGCGCAGGCCCTCGTGAGGGCGGGCGTGCCCGGCACCGGCACCGCCAGCGACGCGGTGGTCGTGCTCAGCCCGGAGCCACCGGGCGACGAGGGGCATGCTGGGACCGTCGTCTTCGCCGGGGTCCGCTCGGAGTGGGGCGGGCGGATCGCCACTGTGGTCCACGGCGCGGTCCGCGACGGACTGGCCGCCCACCCGTGGGAGCCCGAGGCGTCGGGTGGGGCAGGTGTGGTCTGGTGAGTCTCGCCCACCCGCGGCCGACCTCGGTCCGGCACGTCCTCGCCCGGCGCGCACTCGGCGTCGCCACCGGGCTGCTGCTGGACCGCGCCCTCGGCGAGCCGCCGGACGCCTGGCACCCGGTCGCGTGGTTCGGGACGGTGATGGGCCGTCTCGAGCAGGCCCTGTACGCCGACCGCCGCGACGCAGGCGCGGCCTACGCCGCGGCGGGTGCGGGCCTGGGTGCCGGGGCCGGGCTCGTGCTGGGCGGGGCCGGTGTCCCGGGCCTCGCGCTCGCGGTGGGGGTCGCGAGCGCCGGGCGCATGCTGCGGCATACCTCGCGAGACATCGAGCAGCTCCTGCGCGCCGGCGACCTGACCGCCGCCCGCGAGCGCCTGCCCTGGCTGGTGGGGCGCGACCCGAGCGGCTCGACGGGTCCGGCGTGGCGGCGGCAGTGGTCGAGTCGCTCGCCGAGAACACCGTGGACGCCGTCATCGCCCCGGCCTTCTGGGGTCTCGTCGCGGGAGCACCGGGCGTGCTCGTCCACCGCGCGGTCAACACCATGGATGCGATGGTCGGCCACCGCAGCCCCCGGTATGCCCGCTTCGGCACCGTCGCCGCGCGCGCCGACGACGTCCTGGCCTGGGCGCCGGCACGGCTCTTCGCCGGCCTCGTCGCCCTGGACGCCGCCTGTGCACGCTTGCTTGGGCAGAGCGGCGGATATGTCCTCCGCTCCGGTCCAGGAAGCGTGCACAGGTCCGGACAGGGGGCGGGAACCGTGCACAGGTCCGAGGAGTGGGTCGACGAGGAGGGCGCGGGCCCGGGTCCGCGGCCGACCGGGATCGAGGTGCTCCAGATCGTCCGCCGGGACGCACCGGCCCACCCCTCCCCCAACGCCGGCGTCGCGGAGAGCGTCGTCGCGGGGGCGCTGGGCGTCGAGCTCGGCGGCCCGCTGGAGTATGCCGGCCGCCGCGAGGAGCGGCCCCGGCTCGGCTCAGGCCCACGGCCCGGTCCGGCCGACATCGCCCGGGCACGGCAGCTGGTGGGTCGGGTCGAACTCGCCGTCGTCGCCGGGTGCCTCGGTGCAGCGGCCCTCGTGGGACGTCGCCGGCACCCGAGGGGCGCAGGGTCGGCGCTACCGGCTCGGCGGTCGCTCACCCGGACGCCATCGAGTCACCGATGACGCCGCGCCGACAGGCGTGGGACGCTGGGGTGGCACCCCCCGCCACCGCGCCGACCCGCCGAGGAGCACCCGCATGAGCCTGACCCTGCTCACCGGGGGCGCGCGCAGCGGCAAGTCCGCCCTCGCCGTCCGCCGGGCACGGCACGGCGACGACCCGGTGGTCTTCGTCGCCACCGGCCAGCCGCGGGACGCGGAGATGGCCGACCGGATAGCCCGCCACCGTGCCGAGCGCCCGACGGGCTGGAGCACCGTCGAGGCGCCCGTCGAGCTGGTCGACGCCTGCGCGGCGCTCGACCCCGGCGCCTGCGTCGTCGTCGACTGCCTGGCCCTGTGGGTCTCCAACCTCCTGGAGCACGGCGACGACGAGGCGACCACCCTCGGTCGGGCACGCTCGCTGGCAGGGTGGGCCTCGGCATACCGCGGGCGCGTGATCGTCGTCACCAACGAGGTCGGCCTGGGGATCGTCCCCCTGCACCCGGTGTCGAGGGACTACCGTGACCGTCTGGGCCGGGTCAACGCCGTCCTGGCCGCGGAGGCCGACCTCGCGCAGCTCGTCGTCGCCGGCCGTACCCTCACCCTCGACCCTCCGGAGGACTGACCAGCATGAGCGAGACCGGGCAGAGCGCCGACCGCGCCCTGATCGACCGCACGATCGCTGCCATCGGCGGCCCGGACCACGAGAGCTCGGCCGCGGTCGCCCGCGCCTTCGACGGCAAGGTCAAGCCGCGGCAGAGCCTCGGGCGCCTGGAAGGGCTCGCCGCGCGCGTCGCCGGCATCCAGCGCACCACCACGCCCCGGGTCGACTCCCCGGTCGTCCTGGTGTGCGCCGCCGACCACGGGATCGCGCGCGAGGGCGTCAGCGCCTACCCGCAGGAGGTCACCGCGCAGATGCTGACGACCTTCGTCAGCGGTCGAGCGGCCGTGTCGATCCTCGCGCACCAGGCCGACGCGCAGCTCGTCGTCGCCGACCTCGGGGTGGTCGAGCCACCGCAGCTGCACCCCACGCACACGTATGCCCCGGTGCTGGACCGGCGGGTGCGCGCCGGGACCGACAACAGCGCCGAGGGCTGGGCCATGACCCGTGCCGAGGCCGAGCAGGCGGTCGCGGTGGGGATCCGCCTGGCCGAGGAGCTCATCGAGGACGGCGCCGACCTCATCGCGCTGGGCGAGATGGGCATCGGCAGCACGACGACCGCCAGCATCCTCACCTCGGCGATCCTCGACCGCGACCCGGCACGCGTCGTGGGTGCCGGGACCGGGCTCGAGGGAGAGGCGCTGGCGCACAAGGTCGAGACGGTCGACGCCGTGCTCGCGCGGCACGACGACGTCGAGCAGCCGTGGGACGTGCTGGCCGCGATGGGCGGCTTGGAGATCGCCGCGCTGGCGGGAGTGGCGCTGGGGTGCGCCGCGCACCGCGTGCCGGCGCTGCTGGACGGGTTCATCAGCACCGCGGGGGCGCTGGTCGCCTGGCGTCTGTGCCCGTCCGCCGCCGACGCGATGATCGCCGCGCACCGCTCGACCGAGCCCGGCCACTCCATGCAGCTGGAGGAGATGGGGCTCACCCCGCTGCTCGACCTGCAGATGCGGCTCGGCGAGGCCAGCGGGGCGGCCCTCGCGATCCCGCTCATCCGCTCCAGCCTGGCGCTGCTGCAGGACATGGGCGAGCTGGCCGATCTGAGCAGCGGGCCTGCGGGCGCGGGCGGCGGCGGTGCGTCGGCCGACGGTGCCTGAGCACCGATGATCGCCGCGCTGCGGGACGCGACGAGCTTCCTGACCCGGGTGCCGCTGCCCGCGCGCGAGCGGTTCGACCTGGCCCGGGCGGCCTGGGCGTTCCCGATCGTGGGGGCTGGTGTCGGGGCGGTCGTGGGTGCGCTCGCCTGGGGCGCCGGCCTGCTGGTGCCGCCCCTCGTGGCCGCGACCCTCGCCGTGCTGGCCGAGGTCCTGCTCACCGGTGCCCTGCACCTGGACGGGCTGGCCGACTGCGCGGACGGGTGCGGCGGGCGCGACCGGGAGAGCCGGCTGCGGATCATGAAGGACCACGCCGTCGGGGTCTACGGCACGGCCGCAGTGGTGCTGGCGCTCGTGCTGCAGATCGCGGCCGTCCAAGCGCTGCTGGGGTCGCTCGAGTGGTGGGGCGTCGTCGCGGTGCTCGCCTCGGTCGGCGCGCTGTCGCGCTCGGGCATGCTCACCGTGGCGCTGCGGCTGCGTCGGGGCGGCCCGAGGGGATGGCGGGGCCGCTCGTGCGGGGGTTGCGGACCGGCCCGGTGGTCGTGGCAGGCGGCCTGGCGGGGCTGTCGACGCTCGCGCTCTGGCCGATCGGGCTCTGGGTGGGGGTATGCGTGCTGCTCGCCGCCCTCGTCGTGCCGCTGCTCGTCGAGGTGTGGGCGGAGCGGACGCTCGGCGGCGTGACCGGCGACGTGCTGGGGGCCACCGCGGTGCTCACCCAGCTCGCTGCCCTGCTCGGCGCCCTGACGCTGCCCGGTCTCTGAGCCACCGCTCACTGTCTCTCACCTCTGCCTCGATGCACGGTGCGCCCCGACCGACTCTCCGGTCCCGCCTCCCGAGGGCAGAGCCGGCTGCCCCTTATCCCGAGGGCAGAGCCGGCTGCCCCCCGGGCCCTCGGTGGGTAGGTTGGCCCACGTGAGTGAGTCAGGACGCCCGGAGTCAGGAGACCAGCCGGAGCCGGAGCAGCGATCCCATCATGCCGACCCCTCCGACACGCCGGCCGACCCGGTGCAGTTCGGCCAGCACCCGGCACCGCTGCGCACGCTGGTCCACCTCAGCGACACCCACCTGCTCGCCGACGGGGCGCTGCAGTTCGGCGCGATCGACACCACCACCCGGCTGTGCACCGCCCTCGAGCGGCTCACCCGGCTCGACCCGGCGCCCGAGGCGATCGTCGTCACCGGTGACCTGGCCGACCAGGGCGAGCCAGGGGCATACCGGCAGCTGCGCGACCTCCTCGACCCGCTCGCCGCGGACCTCGGAGCCCAGATCGTGTGGGTGATGGGCAACCACGACGAGCGACCGGCCTACGCCGCGGGCCTCTTCGACCGCGAGGCGACCACGGACGAGCCGCAGGACGCGGTGCACGATATCGGCGGGCTGCGGGTGATCTCGCTGGACACGACGGTGCCCGGCTACCACCACGGCGAGCTGCGGAAGGCCCAGCTCCGGTGGCTCGCGGAGGTCCTGTCGACACCTGCCGAGCACGGCACCATCCTCGCGCTGCACCACCCGCCGATCCCCGTCCCGCTGGTCCCGGCGGCGGCGATCATCGAGCTGCTGGACCAGGACCGGCTGGCCGCGGTGCTCGCCGGCACGGATGTCGTCAGCATCCTCGGCGGGCACTTCCACTTCTCCTCCCACTCGACGTTCGCGGGGATCCCGGTGAGCGTGGCCGCGGCGACCTGCTATCTCGAGGACCCTGCGCCGGACGCGCGCTTCACCTCGGCGGTCGACGCGCACCAGTCGGTCAACGTCGTCCACGTGTATGCCGACCGCGTCGTCCACTCGATCGTCCCGGTCGCTGCGGGCCCAGAGGTCGCGGGGCACCCCGCGGCGGCAGCCGCGCAGCTCGCGCAGATGAGCCCGGAGGAACGGCGCGAGCTGGTGTCGCGCAAGAAATCCCCGCTCAACAGCGGGTAGCGGGTCGGGTTGCTGTGACGGCCTACCGTCGAATGCCTGCCCCGGCGCCATTTCCCCGGTCAGTAGCCCGGCCCGTCTCCCACCTGACCGTGGAATGCCTGCCCCGGCGCGACTTTCCCGGTCGGCCGGAGGGCTCCCGTCGGGGTGACCGTCGAAAGGTTGCCCGGGCAGAACTTTCCCGGTCGGCCGGAGGCTCCCGTCGGGGGTGACCGTCGAAAGGTTGCCCCGGCAGAACTTTCCCGGTCGGCCGGAGGCCTCCCGTCGGGGGTGACCGTCGAAAGGTTG
>NZ_MKKF01000013.1:0-44906 GCF_001942435.1 Serinicoccus sp. CNJ-927
CTACCACCGAGACCAGAGGAAGAATCAACCCAATCCAGAAGACCCGGATGTGGTTTGATCCGACCGCCCGAAGCGGACATTAACGCTGAAACACCTCACAGATTCCACCGTCGTCCTGCATGACCGCTTCGCGCACGAGACGACACGAATCACGGCGGCCGGTGAGTTACCCCCGGTCTGCGAGCGAGCCTCGCTCGAGGCGGTGATCAGCGGACGCCCAGAACTCGGCACGATCGAACTGGAGATGCGTGCGGGCCAAGGGCGAGACGACGCAACATTCGCTTGCAGTACGCCAGCGTCGCTCTGGGACTGCTGAGGGCCCATGCCGCAGCGATGAATGAGATGGAGAACCGACTAAGTCGAGACCTCCTCGACGACCTCCTCGAAGGGATCCCGGCCGACGTTGCCGCAGACCGGGCATCGGCCCAGGGCCACGACCTTGGCGTTCCACACGACCTGATCGTGTGTGCGTGGTCCTCCGACACGGGTCCCCGGTGTCACGACCGGGACGTCGATCATCTCCGGACGGCCATGCCTCATCAGCGGCTGCCCTGCGTGGGTGCGGCAAGGCAGGTCGTTGACGCCGCCGAGACGCGAGCAGCGGCTCTCGCTGACGGAAAGGGCGAGCAATTGGGTGCACTCATGCACGAGGACTTCAGGTGGACGTCTCACGTGGGCGAGACCCACGGCCGCAACGAGCACAGCGGAACACCAAGAGTCAGATTCGATGGCGGTCGCAAGAGTTGGGGCACCCCGAGGTCGTGGTCGGCGAGACTGCGGTGCTCTACGCCGAGGTCGCTGACGTCATCGTGCACCCGGGCGGCGAGTTGAGACGTTCCGAATGCCGATGACCTAGGTCGGGGCGAAGGTCGGAGGTACCTGGAAGTTCCGCTCGGGTCAGATCAACTGTCGAGGAACGGGTAGTCGGTGTAGCCCTCGGCGCCACCGCCGTAGAAGGTGTCGGGGTTCGGCTCGTTGAGCTCCGCGCCGGCGCGCCACCGGGCGGGCAGGTCCGGGTTAGCCAGGAAGGGTCGCCCGACGGCGACCGCGTCGGCGAGGCCCTTGTCCAGGATCTCCTGCGCCGACTCGCGCGTGGTGATCTTGCCGAAGCCGTCGTTGGCGACGACGACGCCGCCGAAGGAGCGGCGCAGCTCTTGGACCAGGTCCTGCTTCGGGTCGGCGAGAATGCTCAGGTAGGCCAGGCCGAGCGGAGCCAGGCCCGCGACCAGGAGCCGGTAGGTCGCGGCGACGTCGACGGGATTCTCCTCGGTGGCGCCCTGGATGTTGTGGGCCGGCGAGATGCGGATGCCGACCCGGTCAGCGCCGATCGCGTCGGCGACCGCACGCGTGACCTCGAGGGCGAAGCGGACCCGGTTCTCGGGCGATCCGCCGTACTGGTCGGTGCGATGGTTGGAGCCGGGCGCGAGGAACTGGTGGATGAGGTAGCCGTTGGCGCCGTGCACCTCGACGCCATCGAGCCCGGCCTCGATCGCGTTGCGGGCCGCCTGCACGTAGCCCTCGACGATTGAGGGGATCTCCTCGACGGTAATCTCTCGTGGGGTCGGGTACGGCTTCATCCCGTCGGCGGTGAACATCTCGTCGGGAGCCGCCACCGGGCTCGGCGCGATGATCTCCTCACCGCCGGTGTTGTCGGGGTGGGAGATGCGACCGACGTGCATCAGCTGTGCGACGATGCGGCCGCCGTTTGCGTGTACGCCGTCGGCCACTCGACGCCACCCGGCGAGCTGCTCCTCGGTGTGGAAGCCGGGCGTGTTCAAGTAGCCCTGGCCCTCGGCGGTGGGCTGGCTGCCCTCGGTGATGATCAGCCGGACGAGGCGCGCTGGGAGTAGTACTCCACCGCGAGGTCGCCCGGCACAGTGCCCTCGGCGCGGTTGCGGGTCAGCGGTGCCATCACGAGCCGGTTCGGGAGCGTCCAAGCGCCAACGGTCAGGGATTCGAAGAGATCAGCCACGTCTCCTACAGCGCTCCCGCCTCCCATCTTCTTCCAACCGGCATCGGTGAGGAAACTCACCGCTTGATCTGGCAGCGGGCGAGCTCGCCGCTCGGAACGCGCGTTATTCGCGGGCACGAGACTGCGCTTTCCACCGCAGCAGAGCGTGACCACAGCACGATGGCCAGCCGGTTGGTAGATGCATGGTCACGCATCGGGCTGAGGACGCGATCCGAGCTGGGACGGCGATGAGCTTGCGGCGGATCGTGGCGGCAATCGCGCGTGCGAGGCCTGGTCCGGCGAGGGTGGCGGCGGCGCGGGTGAGGTTGAACGCCATGACGCCGAGCACCAGCCACGCTGCGTTCGCGGTGAACTTCCCGGACGGCAGGTGTGCCAGCGCGGAGCTCTTGAGGTCGGCGTGGACCTGTTCGATCATCGCGTGGCCGCGGTGGGTCTTGTCCGCGGCCACGGTGTCGGCCACGCCCGGGTCGGTGGTGGTGAAGAACGCGTGGAAGCGCCAGGTGTCGAACAGCGTCTCCTGTCCGTCCTCGCCTGCCGGGTTGAGGTCCGGGATCCGGCGGATCACGAGCCGGCCACCGACCTGCTCAGCCTTCTTCCTCGAGGTGAACGCGGTGAAGGGAATCTCGGCGACCTCGGCCCCGGGAGACCTCGACGTCCATCTGCGGACGGACGCGTCCGGCCGACCTACACCGTCATCTGAGACGACCCCTGAAACGTCTTCGACGACGACGGGACCGGCGAGGAGGAGGGCGCGATGCGGTCCCACACGTCGTCGCCCGTGATGCTCTTCATCGCTCACCCCCGGGGAGCGTGATCGGCTCGCTGCACACGAGGGTGGTGTCCTGCGCGTCGGCCGCGATCGTCGACGCATAGGGCTCCTCCTGACCCGCGGGAGGCCCCGGCGCGATCTGCACGCAGATCTCGAGGCGTCGCACCGCGCCGGGGTCGGCGAGCGGCGACTCGGCGACCGTGATCGTCTCGCTCCCGCTCGGCAGGTCCGTCCGGAGCTCCAGGGGCACGAAGGCGGTGTCCCCGGCGGAGGCTCCCGGCTCGACCGTCGTGCTGGCTGCGCGGTGCACCTCGTTCGGCAGCACCCCGTCAGGTATGCCGAAGACCTGCTTCGACAGGCGCACGACGTCGGCTTCGCTCCCCGCGCTGACCCACACACCGGCCGGCGCCTGTGCCGCCGAGGGAGCCTGGGACGCCGCCCGGTCCTGGGCGACCTTGATCGGCTCTGCGCCCTCGTTGGTGACGGTGTAGGAGACCAGCACTCCCTCGAGGCCGCCGGTGAAGCCCTCGGGTGCGGTGGCGGTCTCCGCGGTCGCGGTGATGGAGGCGGTCAGGTCCACGTCGGTCGGGGCGGCCGACCGACCGGCGACCTCCGTGGTCGGTTCCTCCTCGCCTCCGTCCGATGTGCTGGTCTGGTGCTGGCTGGTCGGCATGTCGTCCCCCGTGGTGACGCAGGCGGTCAGGGTCAGTCCGAGGACCATCGTCGCGGCGAGCTGGTGGCGCGCAGCAGTCATACCGGCACCCCGGTGCCGGGGGGACGGCCGCCCCCGCCGCCACCGCCGGCGTCGTCGAAGGCCGCGGCGACACCCGACCCGTCGGCCCGCCCCAGAGCGGAGGACGCGAAGCTGCGGTAGCCACCGAGAGCGGTGTCGCTCTCCTGCACGTCCATCGCGCACGCTCTCATCGTGTTGCCCGCCTCGTTGAGGCGTGCCGGGTCCCCACCTACCACGTCGATACCTCCCTCGCGAGGGAGTCTCATGAAGGATCAGCGTGCCTCGGCCAGCAGCGCCTGGATGCGCCCGACGCCCTCCTCGAGGTCGGCGTCGCCCAGCGCATACGACAACCGCAGGTATCCGCTCGGCCCGAACGCCTCGCCCGGCACGACCGCGACCTCGACCTCGTCCAGGATGAGGGCCGCCAGCTCGACCGAGGTCTGCGGCGTGCGGCCGCGGATCTCCTTGCCCAGGACCCCCTCGACCGAGGGGTAGGCGTAGAAGGCGCCCTGGGGGACGGGGCACTCGACACCGTCGATCTCGCTGAGCATGTCGACGATGAGTCGCCGGCGCCGGTCGAAGGCGGCCCTCATCTCCCCGACGGCGTCCAGCGGGCTCTCCAACGCCGCGATCGCGGCGCGCTGCGAGACGTTGGCGACGTTGGAGGTCGCGTGGCTCTGCAGGTTGGTGGCGGCCTTGATGACGTCCGTCGGCCCGATCATCCAGCCGACCCGCCAGCCGGTCATCGCGTAGGTCTTGGCCACGCCGTTGAGCACGACGCAGGTGTCGGCGAGCTCGGGCACCACCACGGGCATCGACGGCGCCTGCGCCCCGTCGTAGAGCAGGTGCTCGTAGATCTCGTCGGTGACCACCCAGATGCCGTGCTCCAGCGCCCAGCGCCCGATCGCCTCGACCTGGTCGCGCGGGTAGACCGCACCGGTCGGGTTCGACGGCGAGCAGAAGAGCAACGCCTTGGTCCGGTCGGTCCGCGCGGCCTCCAGCTGCTCCACGGTGACGAGGTATGCCCCGGCCTCGGCGTCCGCGCCGGCGAAGACCTCCACCGGGCTGCCGCCCGCGAGCCGGATCGCCTCCGGGTAGGTGGTCCAGTAGGGGGCCGGCAGGATGACCTCGTCACCCGGGTCGAGCAGCGCGGCGAAGGTGTTGTAGACGGCCTGCTTGCCGCCGTTGGTGACGAGCACGTTCGCCGGCTCCACCTCATACCCGGAGTCGCGGCGCGTCTTGGCGACGATCGCCGCCTTCAGCGCCGGCAGGCCGCCGGCGGGGGAGTAGCGGTGGTTGACGGGGTCGGCGCACGCCGCGACCGCCGCCTCCACGACGTAGTCGGGGGTGGGGAAGTCGGGCTCGCCGGCTCCGAAGCCGATCACCGGTCGACCCTCGGCCTTGAGTGCCTTGGCCTTGGCGTCGACCGCCAGGGTGGCGGACTCGGCGATGGATCCGATTCGAGTGCTGATGCGGGTCTGCTCGCTCACGCGCACCATCATGTCACCGTCGCTTCACGCCACGTCAGCCCCGTGCCCGTCTTTGCACGCCGCACGAGCCGTCACGTATGCTCGTCGTTCGGGTGTTCGCACCGTGCGCCAGCCTGCCCCCCAACGGCAGGGTGCCGCCCGCGACCATCCGGCGAAGGGCAATAGCTCAATTGGTAGAGCACCGGTCTCCAAAACCGGCGGTTGGGGGTTCGAGTCCCTCTTGCCCTGCGTGACCGGCAGGCAGCCTGCCTGCCGTGACCACCCAGACCTGCGAGAAGGAAGGCGACCTGTGGCGAACCCCGCCCGCGACACCGACGGTGCCGCTCGCAGCCAGGCCGGCCCCGGCCCGTCCGGCCGCCCGGCGACCTTCGTCGAGCAGGTCATGGCCGAGCTGCGCAAGGTCGTCCAGCCGACCCGCAACGAGCTCATCACCTACACGATCGTCGTGTTCGTCTTCGTGCTCGTGATGATGGCCTTCGTCTTCGGCCTGGACCAGCTGTTCCAGTGGCTGGTCGGTCTCGTCTTCGGGGCCTGACCGCCACTCGGTGCCGGCACCGCGCCGGGCCACAGAATCGACACTGAGGAAGTAGGGCATGTCCGAGCAGACCCCCGACCACGACGAGGTCACGGCTGAGCAGTCCGTGCAGGACGCCGACGTCGAGGCCGCCGAGCGGCACGACGGCGAGCCCGCTGCCGACCCCGTGGAGGAGGCCGTCTACGGCGAGGACGACCAGGTGAGCACCGAGGACTCCGTGGAGGCCGACGCGACCGAGCAGGCGACCGCGGATCCGGCCCAGGACGACGCCGAGGAGGAGGCCGAGGTCGCCGACCCGCTCGAGGAGTTCACCTCGGTGCTGCGCGGCAAGTACGGCGACTGGTTCGTCATCCACTCCTACGCCGGCTACGAGAACCGGGTCAAGCACAACCTGGAGACCCGCATCACCAGCCTCAACATGGAGGACTACATCTTCGAGGTGGAGGTCCCCATGGAGGAGGTGACCGAGATCAAGAACGGCCAGCGCAAGCAGGTGCGTCGCGTGCGGATGCCCGGCTACGTGCTGGTCCGGATGGAGCTCACCGACGAGTCCTGGGGCGCCGTCCGGCATACCCCTGGCGTCACCGGCTTCGTCGGCAACGCGCACCAGCCGGTGCCGCTCTCGATCGACGAGGTCGTCTCGATGCTGGCCCCGGTCTTCGACACCCCGAGCCCGGCTGCGGCCGCCACCGCCGACTCCGGCGCCGAGGGCGGCGACAGCGGTGCGGGTCGCCCGGCCCAGCCGCAGGTCGACTTCGAGGTCGGCGAGTCCGTCACCGTCATGGAGGGTCCGTTCGAGACCCTGCCCGCGACGATTTCCGAGATCCTGCCCGAGAGCAACAAGCTCAAGGTGCTCGTCTCCATCTTCGGCCGCGAGACCCCCGTCGAGCTGGCCTTCAACCAGGTCGCCAAGCTCTAAGTGGTCAGGGGGCTCCCCCCCCGACTGGCTCCCGCAGTTGCTGCGCCCCGAGGGGCGGCTGCGCCGCGGGGGAGCGGGCTTCGCCCGCACAACTTCACAGATGTCCGAGGCCGTGGACGGCCTCGGATCACGAAGACGCCGTCTTCGTGATGCAACCGGGTCATCGCCCAGGGCGTCGGCCCACAACCAAGGAGAGCACATGCCCCCCAAGAAGAAGGTCTCCGGCTTCATCAAGCTGCAGATCCAGGCCGGCGCCGCCACCCCGGCCCCGCCCGTCGGCCCCGCGCTGGGTCAGCACGGCGTCAACATCATGGAGTTCGTCAAGGCCTACAACGCCGCGACGGAGTCCCAGCGTGGCAACGTCATCCCGGTCGAGATCACGGTCTACG
Organism: Serinicoccus sp. CNJ-927; assembly: GCF_001942435.1. NCBI lineage: Bacteria > Bacillati > Actinomycetota > Actinomycetes > Micrococcales > Ornithinimicrobiaceae > Serinicoccus > Serinicoccus sp. CNJ-927. The sequence continues at coordinate 6,808 of NZ_MKKF01000013.1, forward strand.
AGGACCGCTCGTTCACCTTCATCACCAAGACCCCGCCGGCCGCCGAGCTCATCAAGAAGGCCGCGGGCGTGGGCAAGGGCTCGGGTGAGCCGCACAAGACCAAGGTCGGGACGCTGACCGACGCGCAGCTCACCGAGATCGCCGAGATGAAGATGGCCGACCTCAACGCCAGCGACCTGGACATGGCCAAGCGCATCATCGCCGGCACCGCCCGGTCAATGGGCATCACCACCAGCTGAACCTCCGGGGTATGCCTCCGCCCGCCGGGCGGACGGCCTACCACGAACCCTGTGGCAGGGCCCCGCTTCGGCCCGTCCGACCACAGCTCCACCACTCATCACGAGGAGTCACACATGAAGCGCAGCAAGGCCTACCGCGCCGCGGCGGACAAGCTCTCCGAGGGGTCGTTCTACACCCCCCGCGAGGCGATCCGCCTGGCCAAGGAGACCTCCACCACGAAGTTCGACCCGACCGTCGAGGTCGCCCTGCGCCTGGGCGTCGACCCGCGCAAGGCCGACCAGCTGGTCCGCGGCACCGTCAACCTGCCCGGCGGCACCGGCAAGACCGCCCGCGTCCTCGTCTTCGCCAACGGCGACAAGGCGCAGGCCGCCCTGGACGCGGGCGCCGACCACGTCGGCTCGGACGACATGATCGAGAAGGTGTCCGGCGGTTGGACCGACTTCGACGCCGTCGTCGCGACCCCGGACCTCATGGGCAAGGTCGGCCGGCTGGGCAAGGTGCTCGGCCCCCGCGGCCTCATGCCGAACCCCAAGACCGGCACCGTCACGATGGACACCGGCAAGGCCGTGTCCGACATCAAGGGCGGCAAGATCGAGTTCCGCGTGGACAAGCACAGCAACCTCCACTTCATCATCGGCAAGACCTCCTTCGACGAGGCGACCCTGGCCAGCAACTACGCCGCCGCGATCGAGGAGATCCTGCGGCTGAAGCCGGCCAGCTCCAAGGGCCGCTACGTCACCAAGGCGACCATGTCGACGACCATGGGCCCCGGCATCCCGATGGACCCGGCCCGCGTCGGCAGCGTCCTGGAGACCGCGCCGGCCGAGTGACCAATCGCTGAGCGACGCGACGCCCCCGGAGAGCCTCGGCTCCCGGGGGCGTCGTCGTTCGTCCTCCCTCGACCTGGGCAATGTTGTGCACCACAGGCAGCCCTCTCGACGGGGTTTGCCGTGCATACCCTTGCCCAGGTCTGGGTAGGAGCCACCGGGGGTGCGCATCCTTGCTCAGGTTCCCTCGGAGGAGCGGCCCGGCCTGTGGACAAGTTCCGACGGGTATACCTGCCACGGGCCAGACTCGCTGCATGGATCAGGAGGTCGTGGCTCTGCTCGAGGCGCAGGGTGGCGCGGGTGCGGTGCACCAGCTGCTCGGGGCGGGGTGCTCGAGACGGACCGTCGAGCGACTGGTCCGTACCGGGGTTCTGGTCCGCGTCCGCCGGGATGCGCTCGTGCTCGCCACCGCGCTGCGTGGCATCACCCCGTGGGAGCGCCGTGCGCTGCGCGCCCGGGCCTTGGGGTTCAGCCTGGCCCACCCTCGCGGGAGCGCCGATCCTGCGGTGCACGCGCTGAGCCATCAGAGTGCCTTCGCGGTGCGGGAGCAGCCCTACGGCGGAGGTGGTGAGGACATCCACCTCTCGCGTCTCGACGGGCATCGTGGTCGACGGGACGGAGCCGTCTGGGTCCACGCACCGGTGCCGGCGACGTGGGCCGCCGAGGAGGACGGGCTGCTCGTGGTGCACCCGGCGATGGCCGCGCTGCAGGTGGCGGCCGCGTCGGGGCCGGAGTCCGGGCTCATCTGCCTCGACGGGGTGCTCCACTCGGCCGCTCTGGCCGATGCCGAGGCGCACGGGCAGGGGATCGACGTGGTCCGCCGGGGAGGTGTCCCGCCCGGTCGGGAGATGGTGCGTGTCGGACGTCAGCTGGAGGCAGCCCTGAGCGCCGGCTTCGGGCGGGGTCAGCCCGCTGCGGAGCAGGTGGTGGAGGCCGCCGACGCCCGGAGCGAGTCACCGGGGGAGAGCCGGAGCCGGTGGCTCGTCGAAGTGCTCGGGCTGGGGCCGTGCACGCCGCAGTTCGCCGTCCGGGACGGCAGCGTGCTCGTCGGGTATGCCGACCTCAAGCTCGACCGGTGGGCTGTCCTGCTGGAGTTCGACGGCTCGGTGAAGTACTCCGGTCTGGACGACCTGCTGTCCGAGAAGGAGCGCGAGGACCGGCTTCGTGAGCTCGGCTACGAGGTCGTCCGGATCACGTGGGCCGACCTGGCGCGACCGCACCTGGTCCGGCAGCGCATCCTCGCCGCCATCGCCCGTGCCGAGGCGCGGCGAGCGGTGCCGGGGTGAGGCAGGGGAGTTCTCACGCCGCCGAGGCGCACCTGGGCAAGGCTGTGCACCACCAGCAGCCTTCTCGACGGCGCTTCGGGTGCACAGCCTTGCCCAGGTCGGCCGGGGGACTCAGCGGCGCGAGACCTCGGGCAGGCGCCAGGAGACGACCGCGCCCAGCAGCCCCAGGACGGCGAGGAAGACCAGCGCGGGCACCGTGCCGAGGGTCGCCAGGCCCGCGCTGATCGCGCCGGTCACCAGCAGGATGACGCCCATCGCCGTGTTCGAGACGGCGACGTAGCGGGTGCGCCGGTCGCCCTCGGCGACGTCCACGACATACGTCTTGCGCGCCACCCGGACACCGACGTGCACCAGGCTGAGCAGCAGGTATGCCGCGACCAGCGACGCCAGGAGTGCTGTCGAGCCCGGCGGGAGCGCGAGCACGGCGGCGACGGCGAGCAGGACCACGACCGACGCCACGAGCGCCCCGACGACCATGACCAGCCGGCTGGACCGGTCGGCGAGCCCGCCGAAGACCCGGCCGCCGACCACCGAGGCCACCCCCTGCGCGATGACGAAGGACCCCAGGCCGCTGAGCAGGCCGGCGCCGCCGGCGCCCACGGCGAGCGACACCAGGAAGGGCGGCGCGAGCGCCGAGACGAGCAGCAGCCCACGGGCCAGCACGAAGTGCCGGAAGGCCGCGTCCTGCCGCAGCAGCTGCACGGTCTCGGTCCACCACGGCTCCCGCGCGTCCTCGGGATCCTGCGGGCGTTCGGGGATGCCGGCATACACCACCACGGCGATCGCCCACATCAGCGCTGCTCCCAGGAGGAAGGCCGCCAGCACCGGCGCCCCGAGGTCCGGGCCCAGCAGGTGCAGCGTGACCCCGATGACCAGCGCCGCCGCCCCGGACACCATGGTCGCCGCGCCGGTGACCTGTCCCCGTTGCCCCTTCGGCACCGTGCGCCCCTGCACGTCCTTGGCCGCCATGGAGCACAGGCACCGCGCCAGCGCGAAGAGCGCGAGGGCGAGAAGCACCGCGAGCCCCGCGATGATCCCCTCCAGCAGCAGGGCCGCGCCGGCCATCGCGACCGTCGCCAGGGCCTGGCCTCCCGCGCCGACCATCCAGACGCGGGTGCGCCGTCGGTGCGCCACCACCCACGGGGTCAGGGCGGCCTGCGGCAGCATGGACCCGGACTCGCGGATAGGGACGAGCAGCCCCACCAGCGCGGCCGGTGCTCCCACCACCGCCAGCAGCCAGGGCAGCACCGTCTTGGCGTTGACCACCTGGTCGCCGATGCTCTGCAGGGCGCCCGCGGCGATGAGCCGCACCCCACCCCGGCTCACCCGCTCGGTCCCGCCGAAGTCCTCCTCGGCCTCCTGGTCCGCGGAGACGAACCGGTGGTACCACCGCTCCCACGTCGACTGCTCGCTCACCGCACCATGGTGCCCGACGCGCCGGCGGCCGCTGCGGCCGGCTCCGGGGATTTGGGCGCACCCCCGGTATGCCGTAGCCTGGGGGCATACCCAAGACCGCCGGTTGTCGGTGTTCCCGGAGCGCGAGAGCGAGCCGGAGGCGCCGACCGAAGGTCCTGACCACGTCGGGGCGCCAGCGCAGGTGTGATCAGAGCTCTGCTTGCCGGCCTCCGCCGGAGAACCTCGAGCCCCGGTGCGCCTGCGCCGGGGCTCTCGTCATGCCAGGCCACGGGGTAGCCGGCACCACGACGTGAAGGAGGCCAGTATGGCGACGCCCGAGAAGGTTGCTGCCATCGCCGAGCTGACGGAGAAGTTCCGCAGCTCCGGTGGGGCCGTGCTCACGGAGTACCGCGGGCTGCGGGTGAGCCAGATCACCGAGCTGCGCGCCTCCATGCGTGAGCACGCCACCTACGCCGTGGTGAAGAACACGCTGACCAAGCGTGCTGCTGCCGAGGCCGGCATCGACGGCCTCGACGAGCACCTCCAGGGGCCCACGGCCATCGCCTTCGTCACCGGTGACCCGGTGGAGGCGGCCAAGGGGCTGCGTGACTTCGCCAAGGCCAACCCGGCCCTGGTCATCAAGGCAGGCGTCCTCGACGGTAAGTCGCTGACGCCCGACGAGATCACCAAGCTCGCGGACCTCGAGTCCCGCGAGGTCCTGCTGGCCAAGCTGGCGGGTGCCATGAAGGGCAACCTGTCCAAGGCCGTCGGCCTGTTCGCCGCCCCGATGTCCACGACCGCCCGGGTCGTGGAGTCGCTGCGCGCGAAGGTCGAGGAGCAGGGCGGGTCCGCCGCCGCGACCGAGTCGGCGCCGGCCCACGAGGCCGACACCACCGCCGAGGCAGCCGAGCCTGCCGAGGCGACCACCGACGTCGCCGAGGGTGGCGACGAGAGCTGACCGCACCGGCTCCGGCCACCGCGATCAGCACATTCATCACAACGCCACTCACGGCACACAACAGGAAGGAACGCCCATCATGGCGAAGCTGAGCACCGAGGAGCTCCTGGAGCAGTTCAAGGAGATGACCCTCATCGAGCTGTCCGAGTTCGTCAAGGCCTTCGAGGAGACCTTCGAGGTCACCGCTGCTGCCCCGGTCGCCGTCGCGGCGGCCGGCGCCCCGGCTGCGGGCGGCGGCGACGCCGGCGGCGCTGCCGAGGAGCAGGACGAGTTCGACGTCGTCCTCGACGCGGCCGGCGACAAGAAGATCCAGGTCATCAAGGAGGTCCGCGCGCTGACCTCCCTCGGCCTCAAGGAGGCCAAGGACCTGGTCGACGGGGCCCCGAAGCCGGTCCTGGAGAAGGTCGACAAGGAGGCCGCCGAGAAGGCCAAGGAGCAGCTCGAGGGCGCTGGCGCCACCGTCACGCTCAAGTGAGCCCGGCGGGACCTGCGGGTATGCCGTAGGTCCCGGCCGCTCCACTCCGCCGAGGGCGGGGTCGCGCATCGTCGATGCGTGGCCCCGCCCTCGGTCGTCCCCGGTGTCTCCGTACCGGAGGTGGTGCACGGACACGACGCGCGAGGTCCCCGTATGCTTGACGAAGAGGCCTGCGAGGAGGACGATCGGGGCGCGGGGCTCGTGGGTGGGCGAGTTGGACTCTCGGGGGAGGGGCGTGTAGTGTAGTACTTTGCGCTGCCCTACCTCTGCCCTCGATCCCGCCGAAGAGATCGGTGCGCGCGCCGGCCGGTCCGTCGCTGCGCTTGACACCGACACTTCGTGCTGCGTTCTGCGAGCAGACGGGCGACGCCTGACCGCCGCACACATTTAGGCCCGTGGAAGGACCATCCTTGGCTGCCTCGCGCACTGCGAAGAAGACTGTGTCCACCGCTCAGACGCCCTCCGGCCGGCTGAGCTTTGCGAAGATCCGGGAGCCCCTCGAGGTCCCGGACCTTCTCGCCCTCCAGACCGACAGCTTCGACTGGCTGCTCGGCAACGAGGCCTGGCAGGCGCGGGTCGCCGACGCCCAGGCCGAGGGGCGCGACGACATCCCCACCACCTCCGGTCTGGAGGAGATCTTCGAGGAGATCTCGCCGATCGAGGACTTCTCCGGCTCCATGTCCCTGAGCTTCCGGGACCACCGGTTCGAGGAGCAGAAGTACTCCGTCGAGGAGTGCCAGGAGAAGGACATGACCTACTCCGCCCCGCTCTTCGTGACGGCCGAGTTCATCAACAACTCCACCGGTGAGATCAAGAGCCAGACCGTCTTCATGGGCGACTTCCCGCTCATGACGCCGCGCGGCACCTTCATCGTCAACGGCACCGAGCGCGTGGTCGTCTCCCAGCTCGTGCGCAGCCCGGGCGTCTACTTCGAGCGCAGCCTCGACAAGACCTCCGACAAGGACGTCTACTCCGCCAAGGTCATCCCGAGCCGCGGCGCGTGGCTCGAGTTCGAGGTCGACAAGCGCGACCAGGTCGGCGTCCGCGTCGACCGCAAGCGCAAGCAGAGCGTGACGGTGCTGCTCAAGGCGCTGGGGTGGACCAACGACCAGATCCTCGAGGAGTTCGGCGACTACGAGTCGATCCGCCTCACCCTGGAGAAGGACCACACCACCGACCAGGACGAGGCGCTGCTCGACATCTACCGCAAGCTGCGCCCGGGCGAGCCGCCGACCCGCGACGCGGCCGAGGCGCTGCTCAACAACCTCTACTTCAACCCCAAGCGCTACGACCTGGCCAAGGTCGGTCGCTACAAGATCAACAAGAAGCTCGGCCTGCAGGCCCCGCTGTCGGAGTCGGTGCTGGGCACCGACGACATCGTCGCCACGATCAAGTACCTCGTCGCGCTGCACGCCGGCGAGGAGCAGGTCGGCTCCCCGACCGGCGAGGTGCCGGCCGAGGTCGACGACATCGACCACTTCGGCAACCGTCGCCTCCGCAGCGTCGGCGAGCTCATCCAGAACCAGGTGCGCACCGGCCTGTCCCGGATGGAGCGGGTCGTGCGCGAGCGGATGACGACCCAGGACGTCGAGGCGATCACGCCGCAGACCCTGATCAACATCCGGCCGGTCGTCGCCTCCATCAAGGAGTTCTTCGGCACCAGCCAGCTGTCCCAGTTCATGGACCAGAACAACCCGCTGTCCGGGCTGACGCACAAGCGGCGCCTGTCGGCGCTGGGACCGGGTGGTCTGTCCCGCGACCGGGCCGGCATGGAGGTGCGCGACGTGCACCCCAGCCACTACGGCCGCATGTGCCCGATCGAGACCCCCGAGGGTCCCAACATCGGTCTCATCGGGTCGCTGGCCTCCTACGGCCGGATCAACCCCTTCGGCTTCGTCGAGACCCCCTACCGGCGGGTCGAGGACGGCAAGGTCACCGATGTCGTCGACTACCTGTCCGCCGGCGAGGAGGACCGCTTCGTCATCGCCCAGGCCAACGCCAAGCTGGACGACGACGGCACTTTCCTCGACGAGCGGGTGCTCGTGCGTGCTCGTGAGGGCGAGGCCGTGGACGTGCCCGCCTCCGAGGTGGACTACATGGACGTCTCCGCGCGCCAGATGGTGTCCGCGGCGACCGCGATGATCCCCTTCCTCGAGCACGACGACGCCAACCGTGCGCTCATGGGTGCCAACATGCAGCGGCAGGCGGTGCCGCTGGTCCGCGCCGAGGCCCCGCTCGTGGGCACCGGTATGGAGCACCGCGCCGCGCTCGACTCCGGCGACGTCGTGCGGGCCGCCAAGGCCGGCGCCGTCCAGGAGGTGTCCGCCGACCTGGTGACCGTGGCGAACGACGACGGGACCTACCAGTCCTACAAGATCAACAAGTTCACCCGGTCCAACCAGGGCAACTGCTACAACCAGCAGGTGCGGGTGGACGTCGGCGAGCACGTCGAGGCCGGCCAGCTCCTCGCCGACGGTCCCGCGACCGACGGTGGCGAGATGGCGCTGGGCCGCAACCTGCTCGTGGCCTTCATGCCCTGGGAGGGCTACAACTACGAGGACGCGATCATCCTCTCCCAGCGTCTGGTGCAGGACGACGTGCTCTCCTCGATCCACATCGAGGAACACGAGATCGACGCCCGCGACACCAAGCTGGGTCCGGAGGAGATCACCCGGGACATCCCGAATGTCTCCGACGACGTCCTCGCCGACCTCGACGAGCGCGGCATCATCCGCATCGGTGCTGAGGTCCGCGACGGCGACCTGCTCGTCGGCAAGGTCACGCCCAAGGGCGAGACCGAGCTGACCCCGGAGGAGCGCCTGCTGCGCGCCATCTTCGGCGAGAAGGCCCGCGAGGTCCGCGACACCTCGATGAAGGTCCCGCACGGCGAGACCGGGACGGTCATCGGTGTCAAGGTCTTCGACCGCGAGGACGGCGACGAGCTGCCCCCGGGCGTCAACCAGCTGGTGCGGGTCTACGTCGCCAACAAGCGCAAGATCACCGACGGTGACAAGCTCGCCGGCCGCCACGGCAACAAGGGCGTCATCTCCAAGATCCTGCCGGTCGAGGACATGCCCTTCCTGGAGGACGGCACGCCGGTCGACGTCGTGCTCAACCCGCTGGGGGTGCCCGGCCGCATGAACATCGGTCAGATCCTCGAGCTGCACCTCGGCTGGGCCGCGGCCCAGGGGTGGTCGATCGAGGGCCAGCCGGAGTGGGCCGAGCTCATCCCGGACGACGCCCGCAACGCCGAGCCGCGCACCCGCGTGGCCAGCCCGGTCTTCGACGGCGCCCGCGAGGAGGAGATCGCCGGTCTGCTGGACTCCACCACGCCGACGCGTGACGGCCAGCGCCTCATCGACTCCAGCGGCAAGACCAAGTTGTTCGACGGCCGCTCCGGCGAGCCCTTCCCGGACGAGATCTCGGTCGGCTACATGTACGTCCTCAAGCTGCACCACCTCGTGGACGACAAGATCCACGCCCGCAGCACCGGGCCGTACTCGATGATCACCCAGCAGCCGCTGGGTGGTAAGGCGCAGTTCGGCGGCCAGCGCTTCGGTGAGATGGAGGTCTGGGCCCTGGAGGCCTACGGCGCCGCCTACGCGCTGCAGGAGCTCCTGACGATCAAGTCCGACGACGTCACCGGACGGGTGAAGGTCTACGAGTCGATCGTCAAGGGCGACAACGTCCCCGAGCCCGGCATCCCCGAGTCCTTCAAGGTGCTCATCAAGGAGATGCAGTCGCTGTGCCTGAACGTCGAGGTCCTGTCCTCCGACGGCAGCCAGATCGACCTGCGCGAGTCGGACACCGAGGTGTTCCGCGCGGCCGAGGAGCTCGGGATCGACCTGAGTCGGCGCGAGCCCAGCTCGGTCGAAGAGGTGTGACGGCGCGAAGCGCCTTGTCACACCTGACGAAAGGCGCCGGGCGCAGCCCGTCCGCGGGCGGCCCGGCACCAACCAAACTTGAGTTCGACTGCATACCTGAGAAAGAAGGCACATAGTGCTGGACGTCAACTTCTTCGACGAGCTGCGGATCGGCCTGGCCACGGCCGAGGACATCCGCACCTGGTCCCACGGCGAGGTCAAGAAGCCGGAGACCATCAACTACCGCACCCTCAAGCCCGAGAAGGACGGCCTCTTCTGCGAGAAGATCTTCGGCCCGACCCGGGACTGGGAGTGCTACTGCGGCAAGTACAAGCGGGTCCGCTTCAAGGGCATCATCTGTGAGCGCTGCGGCGTCGAGGTGACCCGGGCGGGCGTCCGGCGCGAGCGGATGGGCCACATCGAGCTCGCCGCCCCGGTCACCCACATCTGGTACTTCAAGGGTGTCCCGAGCCGGCTCGGCTACCTGCTCGACCTGGCCCCGAAGGACCTGGAGAAGGTCATCTACTTCGCGGCCTACATGATCACCTCGGTCGACGAGGAGGGTCGTCACCAGGACCTGCCCAGCCTCGAGGCACAGATCCAGACCGAGAAGAAGGCGCTGGAGAACCGCCGCGACTCCGACGTGGAGGAGCGGGCCAAGAAGCTCGAGACCGACCTGGCCGAGCTGGAGGCCGAGGGTGCGAAGTCCGACGCGAAGCGCAAGGTCAAGGACGGCGCCGAGCGGGAGATGAACCAGATCCGCCGCCGGGCCGACGCCCAGGTCGAGCGCCTGGAGCAGGTCTGGGACCGGTTCAAGAACCTCAAGGTCCAGGACCTCGAGGGCGACGAGATCCTCTACCGCGAGATGCGTGACCGCTTCGGCATGTACTTCGAAGGCGGGATGGGTGCCGCGGCGCTGCAGAAGCGGCTGGAGAGCTTCGACCTCGACGCCGAGGCCGAGTCGCTGCGCGAGACCATCGCGACCGGCAAGGGCCAGCGCAAGACCCGCGCCATCAAGCGGCTCAAGGTCGTCACCAGCTTCCTGCAGACCAAGAACGAGCCGGCCGGCATGGTGCTGGACTGCGTCCCGGTCATCCCGCCGGACCTGCGCCCCATGGTGCAGCTCGACGGTGGACGCTTCGCGACCTCGGACCTCAACGACCTCTACCGCCGCGTCATCAACCGCAACAACCGCCTCAAGCGGCTGCTGGACCTGGGCGCGCCGGAGATCATCGTCAACAACGAGAAGCGCATGCTGCAGGAGGCCGTCGACAGCCTCTTCGACAACGGCCGCCGTGGCCGTGCCGTCACCGGGCCGGGCAACCGGCCGCTGAAGTCGCTGTCCGACATGCTCAAGGGCAAGCAGGGCCGGTTCCGGCAGAACCTGCTCGGCAAGCGCGTCGACTACTCCGGCCGTTCGGTCATCGTCGTCGGCCCGCAGCTGCGGCTGCACCAGTGCGGTCTCCCCAAGCAGATGGCGCTGGAGCTCTTCAAGCCGTTCGTCATGAAGCGGCTGGTCGACCTCGACCACGCGCAGAACATCAAGTCCGCCAAGCGGATGGTCGAGCGTGGCCGCAGCGTCGTGTGGGACGTGCTCGAGGAGGTCATCACCGACCACCCCGTGCTGCTCAACCGCGCCCCCACGCTGCACCGTCTCGGCATCCAGGCCTTCGAGCCGCAGCTGGTCGAGGGCAAGGCGATCCAGATCCACCCGCTGGTCTGCACCGCCTTCAACGCCGACTTCGACGGCGACCAGATGGCGGTCCACGTGCCGCTGTCCGCCGAGGCCCAGGCCGAGGCCCGCATCCTCATGCTGAGCTCCAACAACATCCTCAAGCCGGCCGACGGTCGACCGGTGACCATGCCCACCCAGGACATGATCATCGGGCTGTTCCACCTGACCTCGGAGAGCACCCGGGGCGAGGCCGGCTCGGCCTACCTCGTGGACGAGGACGGCGAGCAGCACCTGCGCAGCTTCGGCTCGGTCGCGGAGGCGCGCATGGCCTTCGATGCCGGCCAGATCGAGCTGGGCAGCCGGATCCGGCTGCGGCTCAACCAGACCGCGACCCCGGAGGGCTTCGAGCTGCCCGAGGGAGCGGAGGTCAGCGAGGACGGTGTCGTCGACACCTTCGTCCTGGAGACCACGCTGGGCCGGGCGCTGTTCAACGACGCGCTGCCGCCGAACTACGCCTACATCGACGATGTCGTGGACAAGAAGCGGCTCTCCGCGATCGTCAACGACCTCGCCGAGCGCTACACCAAGGTGCAGGTCGCGGCCAGCCTGGACTCGCTCAAGGACGCCGGCTACCACTGGGCGACCCGGTCGGGCACCACGGTGGCGGTCTCCGACGTGCAGACGCCGGAGCGCAAGACCGAGATCCTGTCCTCCTACGAGGAGAAGGCGGCGAAGGTCCAGCTCCAGTACGAGCGCGGTCTGATCACCGACGACGAGCGCCGGCAGGAGCTCATCGAGATCTGGACCCAGGCGACCAACGAGGTGGCCAAGGAGCTCGAGACCTCGATGCCCAAGGACAACACCATCTACCGGATGGTGACCTCGGGTGCGCGAGGCAACTGGTTCCAGCTGCGGCAGATCGCCGGGATGCGCGGCCTCATGGCCAACCCGAAGGGCGAGATCATCCCGCGTCCGATCAAGTCCAACTTCCGCGAGGGCCTGTCGGTGCTGGAGTTCTTCATCTCCACGCACGGTGCCCGCAAGGGTCTGGCGGACACCGCGCTGCGGACCGCCGACTCGGGCTACCTCACCCGCCGCCTGGTGGACGTCAGCCAGGACGTCATCATCCGCGAGGACGACTGCGGCACCGACCGTGGCTTCGTCATGCCGATCGCCCAGGCCGGCGCCGAGGGTGGTCTGCGCGAGCACGACGACGTCGAGACCGCGGTCTACGCCCGCGTCCTCGCCGCCGACGTGGAGGTGGACGGCGAGGTCCTGGCCCAGGCGGGGATCGACCTCGGCGACGTGGTCATCGACAAGCTCGTGGCCGCCGGCGTCGAGGAGGTGAAGGTCCGCTCGGTCCTCACCTGCGAGTCCCTGGTCGGCACCTGCGCCAAGTGCTACGGCCGCTCGCTGGCCACCGGCAAGCTGGTCGACATCGGTGAAGCCGTCGGCATCATCGCGGCCCAGTCCATCGGTGAGCCCGGGACACAGCTGACGATGCGCACCTTCCACACCGGTGGTGTGGCCGGTGACGACATCACCCAGGGTCTGCCGCGTGTGGTCGAGCTCTTCGAGGCCCGTACCCCGAAGGCGGTCGCCCCGATCGCCGAGGCGACCGGCCGGATCGAGGTCGAGGACACCGACAAGACGCGTCGGCTGCTGCTCACCCCGGACGACGGCAGCGACGAGCACGCCTACCCGGTCAGCAAGCGCGCGCGCTTGCTGGTCTCGGACGGCGAGCACGTCCAGGTCGGCACCCAGCTCGTGGTCGGTGCGATCGACCCCAAGCAGGTGCTGCGCATCCTCGGCCCCCGGGCCACCCAGCAGCACCTGGTCGACCAGGTGCAGGGCGTCTACCGCCAGCAGGGTGTGTCGATCCACGACAAGCACATCGAGGTCATCGTGCGGCAGATGCTGCGCCGGGTGACGATCATCGAGGCCGGCGACACCGAGCTGCTGCCGGGCACGCTCGCCGAGCGCGGTCGCTTCGAGACCGAGAACCGACGGGTCGTCTCCGAGGGCGGTCGTCCCGCCTCGGGCCGTCCCGAGCTCATGGGCATCACCAAGGCCTCGCTGGCGACCGACTCCTGGCTCTCCGCGGCCTCCTTCCAGGAGACCACCCGCGTCCTCACCGAGGCCGCGATGGAGGCCAAGAGCGACCCGCTGCTGGGTCTGAAGGAGAACGTCATCCTCGGCAAGCTGATCCCCGCGGGGACCGGCCTGACGCGCTACCGCAACCTGACGGTGGAGCCGACCGAGGAGGCCAAGGCCGCCGCGTACGCCGTCCCGGACTACGAGGACTTCGACTACGCCGGCACCTTCGGCCAAGGCAGCGGCGAGGCCGTCCGCCTCGACGACGTCCCCATGGACGAGCCGCGCTACTGACGCGGGGACCGGTCGGCGCCACGCGTCGACCGCGCACGCCACGGGCGGGTATGCCGGTGCTCGGCATACCCGCCCGTGGCGGTCCTGCGAGGATTTGTCTGCGTGCCGCGAGGCCGGTACTCTGGAGAGTCGTGCGTGGGCTAGGTCCTGCGCACGCGTCGGCGCCTCACGCCGGCACCCATCTCTCGCCGGGCAGTCCGCCCCGGCCCTGGCCCCGCACGACCGGGCGTCCGGGCGCCGGGCGGGAAGTGCAGGGGAGAGCAGCGTGTCCGACACGCCCGACCTCGGGTGTCGAAGACAGGCCCAACCCTAGGAGCGTGACCCGCGGGGCCGGCACGGCCGCGCGGCGAGCGAGGACCAACGACGACTGACGGAGACTCAGTGCCTACGATCAACCAGCTCGTCCGCAAGGGCCGGCAGGACAAGGTCAAGAAGACCAACTCCCCGGCCCTCAAGGGCAACCCGCAGCGCCGAGGCGTCTGCACCCGCGTCTACACGACCACCCCCAAGAAGCCGAACTCCGCCCTGCGCAAGGTCGCCCGTGTGCGCCTCACCAGCGGCGTGGAGGTCACGGCCTACATCCCGGGCGTCGGTCACAACCTCCAGGAGCACTCGATCGTGCTCGTCCGCGGCGGCCGGGTGAAGGACCTCCCCGGTGTCCGCTACAAGATCATCCGCGGGTCCCTGGACACCCAGGGCGTCCGGGGCCGCAACCAGGCCCGGTCCCGCTACGGCGCCAAGAAGGAGAAGAAGTAATGCCTCGTAAGGGCCCCGCTCCGAAGCGCCCCCTCATCAACGACCCGGTCTACGGCTCGACCCTCGTCACCCAGCTGGTCAACAAGATCCTGCTGGACGGCAAGAAGGCGACCGCCGAGCGCATCGTCTACGGCGCCCTCGAGGGCTGCCGGGCCAAGACCGGCACCGACCCCGTGCAGACACTGAAGCGTGCGCTGGACAACGTCAAGCCGGCGCTGGAGGTCAAGTCCCGCCGCGTCGGTGGTGCGACCTACCAGGTCCCGATCGAGGTCAAGCCCGGCCGTAGCACCACGCTCGCGCTGCGCTGGCTCGTCGGCTACTCCCGGCAGCGCCGCGAGAAGACGATGACCGAGCGCCTCATGAACGAGATCCTCGACGCGAGCAACGGTCTGGGTGCCGCGGTCAAGCGCCGCGAGGACACCCACAAGATGGCCGACGCCAACAAGGCGTTCGCGCACTACCGCTGGTAAGCGACACCGCGGTTCACCCCCTCCCGACGAAGACCCGACCAGAGAAGAGAGACTGTGGCACTCGACGTCCTCACGGACCTGAACAAGGTCCGCAACATCGGCATCATGGCGCACATCGATGCCGGCAAGACGACGACCACCGAGCGGATCCTGTTCTACACCGGCATCAACTACAAGATCGGTGAGACGCACGACGGCGCCTCCACGATGGACTGGATGGAGCAGGAGCAGGAGCGTGGCATCACGATCACCTCCGCCGCGACGACGACGTTCTGGAAAGACAACCAGATCAACATCATCGACACCCCGGGGCACGTCACTTCACCGTCGAGGTGGAGCGGTCCCTGCGCGTGCTCGACGGTGCCGTCGCCGTCTTCGACGGCAAGGAGGGCGTCGAGCCGCAGTCCGAGACCGTCTGGCGGCAGGCGGACAAGTACGACGTCCCCCGCATCTGCTTCGTCAACAAGATGGACAAGCTCGGGGCCGACTTCTACTTCACCGTGCAGACCATCAAGGACCGCCTGGGGGCGACCCCGCTGGTGATCCAGCTGCCGATCGGCGCCGAGAGCGACTTCATCGGTGTCGTCGACCTCATCAAGATGCGTGCCCTCACCTGGCGCGGCGAGGTCGCCAAGGGTGAGGACTACGTCGTCGAGGACATCCCCGCCGACCTCCAGGCCAAGGCCGAGGAGTACCGCGAGACGCTCGTCGAGCAGGTCGCCGAGGCCACCGACGAGCTGATGGAGAAGTACCTCGAAGAGGGCGAGCTCACCGAGGAGGAGCTGGTCGCCGGCATCCGCGCGATGACCGTCAACAGCCAGGCCTACCCGGTCATGTGCGGCTCCGCCTTCAAGAACAAGGGTGTCCAGCCCATGCTGGACGCGGTCATCTCCTACCTGCCCTCCCCGCTGGACGTCCCGCCGATGATCGGCCACGATCCCAGCGACGAGAGCGTCGAGCTGACCCGTCGCCCCGACTCGACCGAGCCGTTCTCCGGCCTGGCCTTCAAGGTGGCGACGCACCCGTTCTTCGGCACGCTGACCTACGTACGCGTCTACTCGGGCAAGATCGACGCCGGTCAGCCCGTCTACAACGCCACCAAGGGCCGCAAGGAGCGCATCGGCAAGCTGTTCCAGATGCACTCCAACAAGGAGAACCCTGTCGGCACCGCGTCGGCCGGTCACATCTACGCGATGATCGGCCTCAAAGACACGACCACCGGTGACACGCTCTCGGACATGAACCAGCACATCGTGCTGGAGTCCATGAGTTTCCCGGAGCCGGTCATCCACGTGGCGATCGAGCCCAAGACCAAGGGCGACCAGGAGAAGCTGTCCACCGCGATCCAGAAGCTGGTCCAGGAGGACCCCACCTTCACCGTCCGGCTGGACGAGGAGACCGGTCAGACCGTCATCGGCGGGATGGGCGAGCTGCACCTGGACGTCTTCGTGGACCGCATGAAGCGCGAGTTCAAGGTCGAGGCCAACGTCGGCGCCCCGCAGGTCGCCTACCGCGAGACCATCAAGAAGGTCGTGGAGAAGTACGACTACACCCACAAGAAGCAGACCGGTGGGTCGGGTCAGTTCGCCAAGGTCCAGCTGACCTTCGAGCCGCTGGACACCGCGGAGGGCGAGCTCTACGAGTTCGACAACTCGGTGACCGGTGGGCGTGTCCCCAAGGAGTACATCCCTTCGGTGGACCAGGGCATCCAGGACGCAATGCAGGTCGGCATCCAGGCCGGCTACCCGGTGGTCGGCATCAAGGCCACCCTGCTGGACGGCGCCTACCACGACGTCGACTCCTCGGAGATGGCGTTCAAGATCGCCGGCTCGATGGCCTTCAAGGAGGCCGCTCGCCGCGCCAACCCGGTGCTGCTCGAGCCGATGATGGCCGTCGAGGTCCGGACCCCGGAGGACTACATGGGGGACGTCATCGGCGACCTCAACTCCCGCCGTGGCCAGATCCAGTCCATGGAGGACATCTCCGGTGCCAAGGTCGTCAAGGCCGTGGTGCCGCTGTCCGAGATGTTCGGGTACGTTGGTGACCTCAGGTCCCGGACCCAGGGTCGTGCCAACTACACGATGCAGTTCGACTCCTACGCCGAGGTTCCCAAGAACGTCGCCGAGGAGATCATCAAGAAGGTCCGCGGCGAGTGAGCCCGCTCACTCCGTCCGCGGAGTGATGGACCGAGCAACACCCATCCCAGACGTCGGCACCGGCACCGAGCCGGTGACGACTGCACATCCCGAGTCCAACAGGAGGACACGAAAGTGGCGAAGGCCAAGTTCGAGCGGAGCAAGCCGCACGTCAACATCGGCACCATCGGTCACATCGACCACGGCAAGACCACCCTCACGGCTGCCATCTCCAAGGTGCTGCACGACAAGTACCCGGAGTTGAACCAGGCCTCGCCCTTCGACTCCATCGACAAGGCACCCGAGGAGAAGCAGCGCGGGATCACGATCTCGATCGCGCACATCGAGTACCAGACGGAGAAGCGTCACTACGCGCACGTCGACTGCCCCGGTCACGCCGACTACGTCAAGAACATGATCACCGGCGCGGCTCAGATGGACGGTGCGATCCTCGTGGTCGCCGCCACCGACGGCCCGATGCCGCAGACCAAGGAGCACGTCCTCCTGGCCCGTCAGGTCGGCGTCCCCTACATCGTCGTGGCGCTGAACAAGGCCGACATGGTCGACGACGAGGAGATCATGGAGCTCGTCGAGATGGAGGTCCGCGAGCTGCTGTCCTCCTACGAGTTCCCGGGCGACGACCTGCCCGTCGTCAAGGTCTCCGCGCTCAAGGCGCTGGAGGGCGACGAGGAGTGGGCCAACACCATCCTCGAGCTCATGGACTCCGTGGACGAGTACATCCCGGAGCCGGAGCGCGACCTGGACAAGCCGTTCATGATGCCCGTCGAGGACGTCTTCACGATCACCGGTCGTGGCACCGTCGTCACCGGTCGTATCGAGCGCGGCATCCTCAAGGTCAACGAGGAGATCGAGATCGTGGGTATCCGCGAGCAGTCCTCCAAGACCACCGTCACCGGCATCGAGATGTTCCGCAAGCTGCTCGACGAGGGCCGCGCGGGCGAGAACGTCGGCCTGCTGCTGCGTGGCACCAAGCGTGAGGACGTCGAGCGCGGCCAGGTCATCGTCAAGCCGGGCTCGATCACCCCGCACACCGAGTTCGAGGCGCAGGCCTACATCCTGTCGAAGGACGAGGGTGGCCGGCACACCCCGTTCTACGACAACTACCGTCCGCAGTTCTACTTCCGGACCACGGACGTCACCGGTGTCGTGCACCTGCCCGAGGGCACCGAGATGGTCATGCCCGGCGACAACACCGACATGAAGGTCGAGCTGATCCAGCCGATCGCCATGGAGGAGGGCCTCATGTTCAACATCCGCGAGGGCGGCCGCACCGTGGGTGCCGGCCGGGTCACCAAGATCCTCAAGTGATCTGACCCCTCACGGTCGCGAAGGCCCCCGTCATCCGTGACGGGGGCCTTCGCGCGTCCCGACCAGGACCGGCCGGCGCCGGGACGACACGACGTCGTCGCACGACAGTGCCGGACGCTGACCGCTCCCGAGTCCAGGAGGCCTCGTGCTCGTCTGGTATGCCGCCTACGGGTCCAACCTGCACCGCGGCCGCTTCCTGCGCTACCTGCAGGGCGGTCGACCCGACGGGGCGCACCGCACCTACGCGGGCGCCCGTGACGCCGCCGCGCCGCGGGACGACGTCGCCTACCACCTGCCCGGACAGCTCCGGTTCGGGTGGACCTCGCCCACGTGGGGCGGGGGGATCGCCTTCTACGAGGCGAGCGGTGGCGAGGGGCGGCCGTCCGGGGCGGAGCCGGAGGAGGGGGAGGGCCCGGAGGTCCTGGCCCGCGCCTACCTCCTCACCGAGGAGCAGTTCGCCGATGTCGTCGCCCAGGAGATGCGGCGTGCCCCCGGCGCCGCGCTCGACCTGACGCCGACCTTGCACGCCGGGCGGCACGCGTACGGCCCGGGGCGCTACGAGACGGTGCACCACGTGGGTGACCTCGAGGGCCGTCCCGTCCTCACCTTCACCGCGGACCGCCCCACCGACCTGCCGGAGAACGCCCCGGCCCCGGCCTACCTCCGCACCATCGCGAGCGGGCTCGTGGACGCGCACCGGCTCAGTCTCGACGAGGTGGTGAGGTACCTCCGACGCAGCCCGGCGGTGGGTGCCGCGTGGACCCCGGGAGAGCTGACCGAGCTGCTGGGGGAGGGGAACACCCTCGCCGGGCCGCCCCCGCCAGGGTCGATTTGAGGTGCTGCCGCGCTTCGTGGCACACTAGACAGGTTGCTTGGCGCGCGGCGTGCACCCATGTGCGCGTCGCCGGCCGTCCAGCACGCATCCCTCACACGGACGCGGGCGACGGCAGCGCCGGCCCCGGCCGAGCCGGGCACGGACACCGCCCAGATCGATGGAGAGATCCATGGGTGACGTCCGCGGGAGGTGCGACACGCCCGACCGCGGGGGTCGGTGGCCACTCGTGCCCGACGGTCGGCCCACGAATGTTCCAGATGGACGACGAGAGAGAGTCAGACAAGCGATGGCGGGACAGAAGATCCGCATCCGGCTGAAGTCGTACGACCACGAGGTCATCGACAGCTCGGCGCGCAAGATCGTTGACACGGTGACCCGTGCCGGCGCCACCGTGGTCGGCCCGGTGCCGCTGCCGACGGAGAAGAACGTCTTCTGCGTCATCCGGTCGCCGCACAAGTACAAGGACAGCCGCGAGCACTTCGAGATGCGCACCCACAAGCGGCTGATCGACATCGTCGACCCCACCCCCAAGGCGGTCGACTCCTTGATGCGTCTCGACCTCCCGGCGGACGTCAACATCGAGATCAAGCTGTGAGTGTGACGACGATGACTATTGCAACCACTGCATCGACCACGACGCGCACCCTCAAGGGCGTCCTCGGCGAGAAGCTCGGCATGACCCAGGTCTGGGACGCCGAGAACCGCCTGGTCCCGGTCACGGTCATCAAGGCCGGTCCGGCCGTCGTCACCCAGGTGCGCAACGCCGAGACCGACGGCTACGACGCGGTCCAGATCGCCTTCGGGGCGATCGACCCGCGCAAGGTGACCCAGCCGCTCAAGGGGCACTTCGCCAAGGCCGGGGTCACCCCCCGCCGGCACGTCGCCGAGCTGCGCACCGCCGACGCCGCCGACTACGAGCTCGGCCAGGAGATCACGGCCGAGGCTTTCGAGGGCGGCCAGAAGGTGGACGTCACCGGCACCACCAAGGGCAAGGGCTTCGCGGGCGTCATGAAGCGTCACGGCTTCTCCGGCGTCGGCGCCTCGCACGGTGCCCACCGCAACCACCGCAAGCCGGGGTCCATCGGCGGCTGCGCCACCCCGGGCCGCGTCTTCAAGGGCCTGCGCATGGCCGGCCGCATGGGCGGCGAGCGCCAGACCACCTCGAACCTGACCGTCCACGCCGTGGACGCGGACAAGGGCCTGCTGCTCATCAAGGGTGCCGTCCCCGGCCCCCGCGGCGGCGTCGTCCTCGTGCGCACGGCCGCGAAGGGTGCGTGAACCAGTTATGACCACCATCACCATCACCAAGCCCGCAGGCGGTGACGCCGGCACCGTGGACCTGCCCGCCGAGCTCTTCGACGTGCAGACCAACGTGCCGCTCATCCACCAGGTCGTCGTGGCGCAGCTCGCCGCGGCGCGCCAGGGCACCCACGCCACCAAGACCCGCGGCGCCGTCCGCGGCGGTGGCCGCAAGCCCTACCGCCAGAAGGGGACCGGCCGCGCCCGTCAGGGCTCGACCCGGGCGCCGCAGTTCGCCGGCGGTGGCACGGTCCACGGGCCGCAGCCGCGCAGCTACGCCCAGAAGACCCCCAAGAAGATGAAGGCCGCCGCCCTGCGCGGTGCGCTGTCCGACCGGGCGCGGCACGGGCGTATCCACGTCCTGTCCGCTCTCGTCGAGGGGGAGGCCCCGTCGACGAAGACCGCCCGCACGGCGCTGCTGGCGCTCTCGGACCGCCCGAACTTCCTCGTGGTCCTGGACCGCGCGGACGAGCTGGGTCTGCGCAGCGTGCGCAACATGGCCGAGGTCCACGTGCTCTTCGTCGACCAGCTCAACACCTACGACGTGCTGTGCGCCGACGACGTGGTCTTCACCCAGGCGGCCCTGGACACCTTCATCTCCGGCCCCGCCGCGACTGTCGAGGAGACCGAGTGAGCACTGCATTCAGCACCCAGAAGGACCCGCGGGACATCCTGCTCTCGCCGGTCGTGTCGGAGAAGTCCTACGCGCTGCTCGACCAGGGGAAGTACACCTTCCTGGTCGACCCCCGCGCCAACAAGTCGGAGATCAAGAAGGCCGTCGAGTCGATCTTCGACGTCAAGGTCTCCTCGGTGCACACGATGAACCGCCAGGGCAAGGCCCGCCGCACCCGCTTCGGCATGGGGCGGCGCAAGGACACGAAGCGGGCCATCGTCACGCTCCGTGAGGGCTCCATCGACATCTTCGGCACGCTCTGAGCGCCGGGACACGAGAAGCTAGAGGACTTTCGAGAATGGCTATTCGCAAGTACAAGCCGACGACGCCGGGCCGCCGTGGCTCGAGCGTGGCCGACTTCGTCGAGGTGACCCGCTCCACCCCGGAGAAGTCGCTGGTCAAGCCGCTGTCCAAGACGGGCGGCCGCAACACCTCGGGTCGCATCACGACGCGGCACATCGGTGGTGGCCACAAGCGCGCCTACCGGGTCATCGACTTCCGTCGGGCCGACAAGGACGGCGTGAACGCCAAGGTCGCGCACATCGAGTACGACCCCAACCGCACCGCCCGCATCGCGCTGCTGCACTACACCGATGGCGAGAAGCGCTACATCATCGCGCCGAACCGGCTGAAGCAGGGCGACACGGTCGAGAACGGCCCGTCCGCGGACATCAAGCCCGGCAACAACCTTCCGCTGCGCAACATCCCGGTGGGTACCGTCATCCACGCCATCGAGCTGCGGCCCGGTGGGGGAGCCAAGATCGCCCGCTCCGCCGGCGCCCGCGTGCAGCTGGTCGCCAAGGAGGGCTCGATGGCCCAGCTCCGGATGCCTTCCGGCGAGATCCGCAACGTCGACGCGCGCTGCCGCGCGACGATCGGCGAGGTCGGCAACGCCGAGCAGAGCAACATCAGCTGGGGCAAGGCCGGCCGCATGCGGTGGAAGGGCAAGCGCCCGACCGTCCGCGGTGTCGTCATGAACCCGGTCGACCACCCGCACGGTGGTGGAGAGGGCCGGACCTCCGGTGGCCGCCACCCGGTGAGCCCCTGGGGCCAGCCCGAGGGTCGTACCCGCAAGCCCAACAAGCCCAGCGACAAGCTCATCGTGCGCCGTCGCCGGACCGGCAAGAAGCGCTGAGTTTAGGAGCAGTCCGAAGAATGCCTCGCAGCCTGAAGAAGGGCCCGTTCGTCGACGGCCACCTCACCAAGAAGGTGGACGCGCAGAACGAGGCCGGAACCAAGAACGTCATCAAGACCTGGTCCCGCCGGTCGATGATCACCCCCGACATGCTCGGCCACACCCTCGCGGTCCACGACGGCCGCAAGCACGTCCCGGTCTTCGTGACCGAGTCGATGGTCGGTCACAAGCTCGGTGAGTTCGCTCCGACCCGCACGTTCAAGGGTCACGAGAAGGACGACAGGAAGGGTCGCCGGCGATGACGACCACCACGAACAGCACGGAAGAAGGATTCGTCATGGAAGCCAAGGCGCAGGCGCGGTTCGTCCGCGTGACGCCGATGAAGGCGCGCCGTGTCGTCGACCTGATCCGGGGCAAGAGCGTCCCGGAGGCCCAGGCCCTGATGCGGTTCGCTCCGCAGAGCGCCAGCGAGCCGGTGCTCAAGGTCCTGAACAGCGCGGTCGCCAACGCCCGTCACGCCGCGGACAACGCCGGCTCGGGCATCGACGAGGCCAGCCTCGTCGTGGCCTCCGCCTACGTCGACGAGGGCCCGACCATGAAGCGCTTCCGCCCGCGGGCCCAGGGTCGCGCGAGCCGGATCAACAAGCGCACCAGCCACATCACCGTGGTTGTCGCCGAGCAGACCAAGGGAGGTGCCCGCTGATGGGGCAGAAGATCAACCCGAACGGCTACCGCCTGGGCATCACGACCGACCACCGCAGCCGCTGGTTCGCCGACTCCACCAAGGAGGGTCAGCGCTACCGCGACTACGTGAAGGAAGACGTCGCGATCCGTGAGCTGCTGTCGACCGGCATGGACCGGGCCGGCATCTCCAAGGTCGAGATCGAGCGCACCCGGGACCGCGTCCGCGTGGACATCCACACCGCCCGCCCCGGCATCGTCATCGGTCGCCGCGGCGCCGAGGCCGACCGCCTGCGCGGTGCGCTGGAGAAGCTCACCGGGAAGCAGGTGCAGCTCAACATCCTCGAGGTGAAGAACCCGGAGGTGGACGCGCAGCTGGTCGCCCAGGGCATCGCCGAGCAGCTCGCCGCTCGCGTGACCTTCCGTCGCGCGATGCGCAAGGGTATGCAGTCGGCGCTGCGGGCCGGTGCCAAGGGCATCCGGATCCAGTGCTCCGGCCGTCTCGGCGGCGCCGAGATGTCCCGGTCGGAGTTCTACCGCGAGGGCCGGGTGCCGCTGCACACGCTCCGGGCGAACATCGACTACGGCCTCTACGAGGCCAAGACGACCTTCGGGCGCATCGGCGTCAAGGTCTGGATCTACAAGGGCGACCTGACCGCCAAGGAGCTCGCGCGCGAGGAGGCCCAGGCCCCCAGCGGTCGCGGTGACCGCCGCGGTGGCCGAGGCGGCCGTGGCGGAGCCGGCGGCGAGCGTCGCGGCCGGGCCCCGCGCCGGGACGAGGCGAGCAGCGCCGAGACCGGGGCCGCGGCTCCTGCGAGCGCGCCGGCCGGGTCGGCGCAGGCCGCCCCCGCCACCACCGAGGGAGGGCAGTCCTGATGTTGATCCCCCGTCGCGTCAAGCACCGCAAGCAGCACCACCCCGGCCGCTCCGGCATGGCCAAGGGTGGCACCCAGCTCGCGTTCGGTGACTACGGCATCCAGGCGCTCGCGCCGGCCTACGTCACCAACCGGCAGATCGAGTCCGCTCGTATCGCCATGACCCGCTACATCAAGCGAGGCGGCAAGGTGTGGATCAACATCTACCCGGACCGTCCGCTGACCAAGAAGCCCGCCGAGACCCGCATGGGTTCGGGCAAGGGCTCGCCCGAGTGGTGGGTGGCCAACGTCAAGCCCGGCCGCGTCATGTTCGAGCTGTCCGGTGTGTCCGAGGACGTCGCCCGCGAGGCGCTCCGTCTGGCGATGCACAAGCTGCCCATGAAGACCCGCTTCGTCTCCCGTGAGGGTGGTGACATCTGATGGCTGTCGGTTCTGCGAACCTGACCCCCGAGCAGCTGCGCGGCCTGGAGGACGGCCCGCTGGCCGACGCTCTGGCCGAGGCCAAGAAGGAGTTGTTCAACCTGCGATTCCAGTCCGCCACCGGGCAGCTGGAGAGCCACGGCCGGCTGCGCGCCGTCCGCAAGGACATCGCGCGCATCTACACCGAGATGCGCGAGCGCGAGCTCGGCATCGGCCGTGAGTCCGACGAGAACGAGAAGGTGGGCTGAGCATGAGCGAGAGCACCCAGACCCAGGCCGAGGAGACCGCGGTCGAGGCGCACGAGCCGAGCGAGAGCTCGCTCGGGCACGGCGGTGACCGCAACTACCGCAAGGTGCGGCAGGGCTACGTCGTCAGCGACAAGATGGACAAGACGATCGTCGTCCAGGTCGAGGACCGCGTGAAGCACGGTCTCTACGGCAAGGTCCTGCGGACGACCAACAAGGTCAAGGCCCATGACGCGGACAACACCGCCGGGATCGGCGACCGCGTCCTCATCATGGAGACCCGCCCCCTGTCGGCCACCAAGCGCTGGCGCCTGGTGGAGATCCTGGAGAAGGCCAAGTAAGAACACCCCCGGGGGGCTCGCGCCCCCCGTGCACCCCCACACCACGACGTCTGGCCAGGCTCACGGCATACCGCGTGAGAACCAGCCGGCAGTAGGAGAACGAACAGTGATCCAGCAGGAGTCGCGACTGCGCGTCGCCGACAACACCGGTGCCAAGGAGCTCCTGTGCATCCGTGTGCTCGGTGGCTCCGGCCGCCGCTACGCGGGCATCGGGGACACCATCGTGGCCACGGTGAAGGACGCCATCCCCGGCGGCAACGTCAAGAAGGGCGACGTCGTCAAGGCGGTCATCGTGCGCACCCGCAAGGAGCGTCGGCGCCCCGACGGCAGCTACATCCGTTTCGACGAGAACGCCGCGGTCATCCTCAAGAACGACGGTGACCCCCGCGGTACCCGCATCTTCGGCCCGGTGGGCCGTGAGCTGCGCGACAAGCGATTCATGCGGATCGTCTCGCTCGCGCCGGAGGTGATCTGAGGACATGGCGAAGATGAAGATCAAGAAGAACGACCTGGTGCAGGTCATCGCCGGCAAGGACAAGGGCCTGCAGGGCCGCGTCATCGCCGTGCACACCGACACCGACCGCGTGCTGGTCGAGGGCGTCAACCGCATCACCAAGCACACCCGTGCCGGTGGGCAGCGGGGCGTCAACACCGGTGGCATCCAGGTCCAGGAGGCCCCCATCCACGTGTCCAACGTGATGGTGGTCGACCCGGAGACCAAGACGCCGACCCGGATCCGGACGCGCGTCGAGACGGTGGACCGCGATGGCCGCGACAAGACGGTGCGCACCCGCGTGGCGGTGCGCTCGGGTAAGGACCTGTGAGCATGACTGACACGATCACCGACAACGCGACCGAGCAGGACGCTGCGAGCGCCGCCCCCGCGCCGCGCATGAAGGGCCGCTACCGCGAGGACATCGTCCCCGCGATGACCGAGCAGTTCGGCTACGCCAACCCGATGCAGGTGCCCGGGCTGGTCAAGATCACCGTCAACATGGGTGTCGGCGAGGCCGCTCGCGACAGCAAGCTCATCGAGGGCGCCATCCGCGACCTGGCCACCATCACCGGTCAGAAGCCGTCGGTCACGAAGGCCCGCAAGTCGATCGCGCAGTTCAAGCTGCGCGAGGGTATGCCGATCGGTGCGCACGTGACGCTGCGCGGCGACCGCATGTGGGAGTTCCTCGACCGTCTGCTCGCGCTGGCCCTGCCGCGCATCCGCGACTTCCGCGGTCTGTCCCCGCGCCAGTTCGACGGCAACGGCAACTACACCTTCGGCCTCAACGAGCAGTCCATGTTCCACGAGATCGACCAGGACAAGATCGACCGCGTCCGCGGCATGGACATCACGGTCGTGACCACCGCCAAGACCGACGACGAGGGCCGGGCGCTGCTGAAGCACCTGGGCTTCCCGTTCAAGGAGAACTGATGGCCAAGACCGCGCTGATCAACAAGGCCAACCGCAAGCCGAAGTTCGCGGTGCGCGCCTACACCCGCTGCCAGCGGTGCGGCCGTCCGCACTCGGTCTACCGCAAGTTCGGCCTGTGCCGGATCTGCCTGCGCGAGATGGCGCACCGGGGCGAGCTGCCCGGCGTGACCAAGTCGAGCTGGTGACGGCGGCACACCCGCCCGAGCCCACGGCATACCGCACCACCTGCATCTGAGAAACCACCACCTGGAACATCGAAGGTCGCCCGGGAGCCCCGGGGGAAACCGCGATGAGAAAGGGCACGAAGCCCATGACCATGACCGACCCGATCGCGGACATGCTGACCCGGATCCGGAACGCCAACTCGGCGCACAAGGACCAGGTCTCCATGCCGTACTCCAAGCTGAAGTCCACCATCGCCGAGATCCTCAAGGCCGAGGGCTACATCGCCTCCTGGTCCTCTGCGGAGGCCGAGGTGGGCAGCACGCTGATCATCGACCTCAAGTACGGCCCCAACCGGGAGCGCTCCATCGCGGGTGTGCGCCGTGTGTCCAAGCCGGGCCTGCGCGTCTACGCGAAGTCCACCAACCTGCCCCGGGTGCTGGGCGGCCTGGGCGTGGCCATCATCTCCACGTCCTCGGGCCTGCTCACCGACCGCCAGGCGGCCGAGAAGGGCGTCGGCGGCGAAGTGCTCGCCTACGTCTGGTGACCCGGAGCAGAAGGTAAGGAGCACAGAAGAATGTCTCGAATCGGACGACTCCCCGTCACCGTCCCCTCCGGTGTCGACGTGGCCATCGACGGCTCGACCGTCACCGTCAAAGGCCCCAAGGGTCAGCTCGCGCTCGACGTCGTCGAGCCGATCGCGGTGGCCGCCGGCGAGGACGGCAGCATCGAGGTGACCCGACCGGACGACGAGCGTGACTCGCGGTCCCGGCACGGCCTCACGCGCAGCCTCATCGCCAACATGGTCGAGGGCGTGACCAACGGCTACACCAAGAAGCTGGAGATCCACGGCACGGGGTACCGCGTGGTGGCCAGGGGCAGCGACCTGGAGTTCGCGCTCGGCTACAGCCACCCCATCCTCATCAAGGCCCCGGAGGGCATCACCTTCGAGGTCGAGAACCCCACCCGGTTCTCGGTCACGGGCATCGACAAGCAGCAGGTCGGCGAGGTCGCCGCGAACATCCGCAAGCTGCGCCGCCCCGACCCCTACAAGGGCAAGGGCGTGCGCTACGAGGGTGAGCGCATCCGCCGCAAGGTCGGAAAGGCTGGTAAGTAAGCCATGGCACAGATCGTCAAGCGCGCCAAGAGCAAGAGCGCCGCGCGGGGCCGCCGTCACGTGCGGCTGCGCAAGAAGGTCACCGGCACCACAGAGCGTCCGCGCATCGTGGTCAACCGGTCCTCCCGGCACGTCTTCGTCCAGCTGGTCGACGACACCCGCAGCGCGACCGTGGCCTCGGCCTCGACCATGGAGGCGGACCTGCGTTCCGCCGACGGCGACAAGACCGCCAAGGCCCGGCGCGTCGGCGAGCTGCTCGCCGAGCGTGCCAAGGCCGCCGGCGTCGAGACCGCGGTCTTCGACCGTGGTGGCAACCGTTACGCCGGCCGGGTGGCCGCGATTGCGGAGGGCGCCCGCGAGGGCGGCCTGGCCCTCTGACAGACCCCGACAGACACAGACCAGGAAAGAGGAACCTTCCTATGGCTGGTGACTTCCAGCGCCGCGGCTCTGGTGGCAGCTCCGCCTCCGGTGACGCCCGCGACAACCGTCGGGGCGGCCGTGACAACAACCGAGACAACCGTGACGGCCGTGGCCGTGGCGGCCGGGACGACGACCGCAACCAGTACCTGGAGCGCGTCGTCACCATCAACCGCGTGGCCAAGGTCGTCAAGGGTGGCCGCCGCTTCAGCTTCACCGCGCTCGTCGTGGTGGGTGACGGCGACGGCACCGTGGGCGTCGGCTACGGCAAGGCCAAGGAGGTGCCGGCCGCGATCTCCAAGGGCGTGGAGGAGGCGAAGAAGAACTTCTTCCGCGTGCCCCGGATCGCCGGCACCATCCCGCACCCCATCCAGGGTGAGGACGCCGCGGGCGTCGTCATGCTGAAGCCGGCCAGCCCGGGTACCGGTGTCATCGCCGGTGGTCCGGTGCGCGCCGTGCTCGAGTGCGCCGGCATCCACGACGTGCTCAGCAAGTCGCTCGGGTCCAGCAACTCCATCAACATCATCCACGCCACCGTCGCGGCCCTGCAGGGGCTGGAGCAGCCGGAGTCCGTCGCGGCCCGCCGGGGCAAGTCCCTCGAGGACGTCGCCCCGCACGCGATGCTCAAGGCTCGCGCCGACGCGGCGGCCGAGGCGAAGGCAGGTGCCTGATGGCCAAGCTCAAGGTGACCCAGATCAAGTCCACCGTCGGCACCAAGCACATGCACCGGGAGACCGTCCGGAGCCTGGGCCTGAAGCGGATCGGTGACACCGTCGTCAAGGAGGACCGCCCGGCGTTCCGGGGCATGGTCCGCACGGTCGCCCATCTGGTGACCGTGGAGGAGGTTGACTGATATGGCCGACAGCACCGCCCGCCGCGAGGCGGCCGCGCTCAAGGTCCACCACCTGCGCCCGGCCCCGGGAGCCAAGACCGCCAAGACCCGTGTGGGTCGCGGTGAGGCGTCCAAGGGCAAGACCGCAGGCCGCGGCACCAAGGGCACCAAGGCCCGCTACCAGGTGCCCGAGACCTTCGAGGGTGGACAGACCCCGATGCACATGCGGCTCCCGAAGCTGCGCGGGTTCACCAACCCGTTCAAGGTGACCTACCAGGTCGTCAACCTCGACACCCTGGCCTCCCTCTTCCCCGAGGGCGGCTCCATCGGCCCGGCCGACCTGGTGGCCAAGGGCGCGGTCCGCAAGGGCCAGCCGGTCAAGGTCCTCGGCACCGGCGAGGTGTCCGTCAAGCTCGATGTCACCGCCACCAAGTTCTCGGCCTCCGCCAAGGAGAAGATCGAGGCGGCCGGCGGCAGCACCACCGAGGCCTGACCGACCCCCCTGCCGCACCGCTCGTCCACGTGAGGTCCTGCGTCGCTCCGGCGACTGCAGGGCCTCACGTGCATACCCACGGCTTTCCTGCACCACCTTCGCCGGTGTTATCGTCAACGGGATCCATGGCTCGTCACCGGGCCTGACCCTCGCCCGACGCGCCGCGCGAGTCGACCGGCCCCTCAGGAGGACCTGAATGCTCTCCGCCTTCGTGCGCGCGTTCAAGACACCGGATCTTCGCAAGAAGATCCTCTTCACGCTCGCGATCATGGCGCTCTACCGCCTCGGGACGCACATCCCCACACCCGGCGTCGACTACGGCCTGGTCCAGCAGTGCCTCAACACCGCCGAGCTGTCCGGCAACGTGCTGGGGATGGTCAACCTCTTCTCCGGCGGCGCGATGGTCCAGCTGTCCGTCTTCGCTCTGGGGATCATGCCGTACATCACGGCCGCGATCATCGTGCAGCTGCTGACGGTGGTCATCCCGCGCTTCGAGCAGCTGAAGAAGGAGGGGCAGGCCGGGCAGACCAAGATGACGCAGTACACCCGCTACCTCACCATCGGGCTCGCGGTGCTGCAGGCGTCGACGCTGGTGACGATCGCCCGCGAACCCACCCGGCTGTTCGGCGCCTCGTGCACGTCCGTCATGCCCGACGACGGCATCTGGACCCTCTCCCTGATGGTCCTCACCATGACGGCCGGCACCGGCCTCATCATGTGGCTGGGGGAGCTCATCACCGAGAAGGGCGTCGGCAACGGCATGTCGTTGCTCATCTTCGTCTCCATCGCCGCCGGCTTCCCGGCCGCCCTCGGCGCGATCTATCAGAGCTCGGTGACGACCTTCGTGCTGGTGATGCTGCTGGGCCTGGTCATCATGACCCTGGTCGTCTACGTCGAGCAGTGCCAGCGGCGGATCCCGGTGCAGTACGCCAAGCGGATGGTGGGGCGCCGGCAGTACGGCGGGACCTCGACCTACATCCCGCTCAAGCTCAACATGGCCAACGTGATCCCGATCATCTTCGCCAGCTCGATCCTCATGCTGCCCTCGCTCATCGCGAACTTCAACCGGCCCACGGCGGCAGGCGCGACGGCACCGGGCTGGGTCACCTTCGTCGACCGCTACCTGTCGATGGGGGCCACGGGGTCGGGGACGCACTGGGTCTACATGGTGCTGTATGCCGCGATGATCATCTTCTTCTGCTTCTTCTACACCTCGGTGACCTTCAACCCGACCGAGGTCGCCGACAACATGAAGCGCTACGGCGGCTTCATCCCGGGCATCCGGGCCGGCCGTCCGACGGCGGAGTACCTCGAGTACGTCATCAACCGGATCACCACCCCCGGTGCCCTCTACCTCGCCGGGCTCGCGCTGATCCCGCTCATCGCCTTCAACGTGATGGGGGTGGCCAACTTCCCGCTGGGCGGCGCCTCGATCCTCATCATCGTGGGTGTCGGTCTGCAGACCGTCAAGCAGATCGAGTCCCAGCTCCAGCAGCACGACTACGAAGGGTTCCTCCGCTGATGCGACTGATCATGCTCGGACCGCCCGGTGCAGGCAAAGGCACCCAGGCCGTTCACCTCTCCGCCGCCCACGGGATCCCCGCCATCTCCACCGGCGACATCTTCCGGGCCAACATCAAGGACGAGACCGAGCTGGGGCTGCAGGTGAAGCAGATCACCGCCTCCGGCGGCTACGTCCCCGACGAGGTCACCAACGCCATCGTGCGCGACCGGCTCGGCCAGGACGACGCGGCCCGGGGTTTCCTGCTCGACGGCTATCCCCGGACGACGGGCCAGGTGGAGGCGCTGGACGAGATGCTCGCGGAGGCCGGTCACGGCCTCGACGCGGTGGTCGAGCTCACCGTCGACACCGACGAGGTGGTCCAGCGGCTGCTGACTCGCGCCCAGGAGCAGGGCCGCGACGACGACACCGAGGAGGTCGTCCGCGAGCGGATGCGGATGTATGCCGAGGAGACCGCTCCGCTGGCCTCGCGCTACAAGGAGCGCGGGCTGCTGCGCCGGGTGGACGGCATGGGCGAGGTCGCCGAGGTGACCGCCCGGATCGAGGCGGCACTCGCGGACCTCACCGGGCCGGACGCCGGCGACGCCGCCTCCGCCCCGCGCTGATGTCGCTGTTCCGTCGCCGGTCCCGGATCGAGGCCAAGACGCCCGAGCAGCTGCGGGCGATGCGCCGGGCCGGGCGGGTCGTCGCCGACACCCTGGCGCTCGCCTCCCGGCGGGCTGTGGCCGGGGTCTCGACGGGCGAGCTGGACGCCCTGGCCGAGGACGCCATCCGTAGCGCGGGGGCGGTGCCCAGCTTCCTCGGCTACCACGGGTTCACCGGGAGCCTGTGCATCTCGGTCAACGACGAGGTCGTGCATGGCATCCCCGGGGGGCGGGTGCTCGCCGAGGGTGACCTGGTCTCGATCGACTGCGGAGCAATCGTCGAGGGCTGGCACGGGGATGCCGCCGTCAGCCTGGTCGTGGGCGGCAGGGACCGGGGGACGCCCGCGGACCTGGCCCTCATGGACGACACCGAGACCTCGCTGTGGGCGGGTATGGCGGCGTTGCGGCCGGGGGACCGGCTCTTCGCCGTGGGCGACGCGGTGGAGGCCAGCGTCGACGCCTCGCTCGACCGGCGCCGGCGGGAGGGCGTGCCCGGTGTGGAGGTCTACGGCATCCTCGAGGACTACACCGGCCACGGCATCGGTCGGGAGATGCACATGGACCCGCACGTCCCGAACTACGGTGTCAGCGCCACCGGGCCGACGGTCCCGTCCGGGGCCACCCTGGCGATCGAGCCCATGGTCACGCTGGGCACCATCGAGACCCGCACGCTCAAGGATGACTGGACCGTCGTGACCGGCGACGGCAGCCGGGCGGCGCACTGGGAGCACACGGTCGCGGTCACCGACGACGGTCTATGGGTGCTCACCGCGGCCGACGGGGGAGCGGCCGGCCTGGAGCGCGTGGGGGCCCGCTTCGCCCCGCTCGCCGACTGATTCGCCTCGAGGGTTGCCCGTCCCGTACGATGGTGCGTCGGCCCTGCGTGGGCCGAGTCCAGTGCAATTCAGGGAATGTGGAGGACATGGCGAAGAAGGACGGCGTCATTGAGATCGAGGGCACGGTTGTCGAAGCCCTCCCGAACGCGAACTTCCGGGTCGAGCTCACCAACGGACACGTGGTGCTGGCTCACATCTCCGGGAAGATGCGGCAGCACTACATCCGGATCCTCCCCGAGGACCGGGTCGTGGTGGAGCTCAGCCCGTACGACCTGACCCGCGGTCGCATCGTCTTCCGTTACCGCTGAGTGGTGCGGACCCCTCCGGGTCCTCGTCCTCAGCACCCCTGATCAGATCCCTCCACCCGAAGGCAGGAAGCCATGAAGGTTCAGCCGAGCGTGAAGAAGATCTGCGACAAGTGCAAGGTGATCCGCCGTCACGGCCGGGTCATGGTGATCTGCGACAACCTGCGCCACAAGCAGCGCCAGGGCTGAGCAGAGAGCGTTCCGCGCGCGTCGCAGCTTCGATGCGTCAGCACGACCACAACTGAAGATCCCCAGATGACGCAGCACCCGACCCCCGCCGACCGGCGGGACGTCACCCCCGGCCGCGAGAGCCGGGGACCGCGGGCGACCGAGCCCATCAGACGATGCGGACCGGTGCTGCACCAGACTCTCGCACGACAGCCAAGGAGCACTGCCACATGGCACGACTCATCGGTGTCGACCTGCCGCGCGACAAGCGCGTCGAGGTCGCTCTCACCTACATCTTCGGCGTGGGACGCACCCGCGCCGTCTCGACGCTGGAGGCCACGGGCGTGGACCCGTCCACCCGCGTCAAGGACCTGACGGAAGAGCAGCTGGTCGCCCTGCGTGACCACCTCGAGGCGAGCTTCCGCCTCGAGGGCGACCTGCGCCGTGAGGTGGCCGCCGACATCCGCCGCAAGGTCGAGATCGGCAGCTACCAGGGCCTGCGGCACCGCCGCGGTCTCCCGGTGCACGGTCAGCGCACGAAGACCAACGCCCGGACCCGCAAGGGCCCGAAGCGCACCGTCGCCGGCAAGAAGAAGGCGACCAAGTAATCCCTCTGCCGGGAGGCCCCGCCCCCGCAGACCTGCTCTTCCGCTAGGAGAAACACATGCCCCCCAAGAGCCGTCAGGCCACCGGCGCGCGCAAGGTGCGCCGCAAGGAGAAGAAGAACGTCGCCTTCGGGCAGGCTCACATCAAGAGCACGTTCAGCAACACCATCATCTCGATCACCGACCCGACCGGTGCCGTCATCGCCTGGTCCTCCTCGGGCCAGGTCGGCTTCAAGGGGTCGCGCAAGTCGACCCCCTACGCCGCCCAGATGGCCGCCGAGGCCGCCGCGCGCCGCGCGATGGACCACGGCATGAAGAAGGTCGACGTCTTCGTCAAGGGTCCGGGCTCGGGTCGCGAGACTGCGATCCGCTCGCTGACCGCCGCCGGCCTGGAGGTCGGCGCGATCTCCGACGTGACGCCCCAGGCGCACAACGGCGTCCGCCCGCCCAAGAAGCGTCGCAACTGACCGCCCCGGAAGGAACTAGGTAAGCATCATGGCCCGTTACACCGGTCCCATCACCAAGAAGTCCCGCCGGCTCAAGGTCGACCTCGTCGGCGGCGACAAGAACTTCGACCTGCGTCCCTTCCCCCCGGGGCAGCACGGTCGGCGCCGCAGCCAGGAGAAGGAGTACCTGACCCAGCTGCAGGAGAAGCAGAAGGCCCGCTTCACCTACGGCGTCATGGAGAAGCAGTTCCGTCGCTACTACGCCGAGGCGGCCCGCCGCCCGGGCAAGACCGGCGCCAACCTGCTCATCATCCTCGAGTCGCGCCTCGACAACGTCGTCTACCGGGCCGGCCTGGCCCGCACCCGTCGTGCCGCCCGCCAGCTCGTGACCCACGGTCACTTCCTGGTCAATGGCCATCGGGTCGACGTGCCGAGCTACCGGGTCGAGCAGTACGACATCATCGAGATCCGGCCGCAGTCGGTCGAGACCTTCCCGTTCGAGCTGGCCCGCCAGACCTACGGCGACCGTCCGGTCCCCGCCTGGATGAAGGTCGTGCCCGGCTCGCTGAAGATCCTCATCCACCAGCTGCCCACCCGGGAGCAGATCGACACGATCCTCACCGAGCAGCTGATCGTCGAGCTCTACTCGAAGAACTGATCGGGTGGGGGCTTCGCCCCCACCTACCCCCACGACCAGGAGCTCGCTTCGCTCGCGCTCCTGGTCGTTCCGGGAATCCAGGCCTCGCTCCGCTCGCCGGATTCCCGGGCCCCGGCATACGGACAGAGGTATGCCGGGCTCCCGCACGCGGCGTCATATAGCGGTCGCCCGTGGAAAGGAACTGAACAGTGCTCATCGCACAGCGCCCCACCCTCACCGAGGAGGTCGTCTCCGACACCCGGTCGCGGTTCGCCCTCGAGCCGCTGGAGCCGGGCTTCGGCTACACCCTCGGCAACTCCCTGCGCCGGACCCTGCTGTCCAGCATCCCGGGGGCCTCGCTCACCAGCATCCGGATCGACGGCGTGCTCCACGAGTTCTCCACCATCCCGGGTGTCAAGGAGGACGTGACCGAGGTCATCCTCAACCTCAAGTCCCTCGTCGTCTCCAGCGAGCACGACGAGCCGGTCGTGATGTACCTGCGCAAGCAGGGCGCGGGCCCGGTGACCGCCGCGGACATCGCGCCGCCGGCGGGCGTGGAGGTCCACAACCCCGAGCTGCACCTGGCGACCCTCGGCGAGTCGGGCACCATCGAGATGGAGATGACCGTCGAGCGCGGCCGCGGCTACGTGTCGGCGCAGCTGAACAAGTCCGGGGAGCAGGAGATCGGCCGGATCCCGGTCGACTCCATCTACTCGCCGGTCTTGGCGGTGACCTACAAGGTCGAGGCCACCCGTGTCGAGCAGCGCACCGACTTCGACCGCCTGGTGATCGACGTGGAGACCAAGAGCTCCATCGCCCCGCGCGACGCCGTCGCCTCGGCCGGGCGCACCCTGGTCGAGCTGTTCGGCCTGGCCCGCGAGCTCAACGCCGAGGCCGAGGGGATCGAGATCGGTCCCTCCGTCGGGGACGGTGCCCTGGCCTCCGACCTGGCGCTGCCCATCGAGGAGCTGGACCTGACGGTGCGCTCCTACAACTGCCTCAAGCGCGAGGGCATCCACAGCGTGGGTGAGCTCGTCGGGCGCAGCGAGGCGGATCTGCTCGACATCCGCAACTTCGGCGCCAAGTCGATCGACGAGGTCAAGGACAAGCTCGCCGAGATGGGCCTGGCGCTCAAGGACAGCCCGCCCGGGTTCGAGGGTGCCGCGTCCTACGAGGACGGCGGCTACGAGGACGAGGGCGACGCCGCCTTCGCCGAGGACGAGCAGTACTGAGATACGAGAAGGCTTAAGGAGAACTCATGCCTGCCCCCAAGAAGGGTCCGCGCCTCGGCGGCGGTCCGGCGCACGAGCGCCTGATGCTGTCCAACCTGGCGACTGCTCTGTTCGAGCACGACCGCATCACCACCACCGAGGCCAAGGCCAAGCGGCTCCGTCCGCTCGCCGAGCGACTGGTGACCTTCGCCAAGCGCGGCGACCTGCACAACCGCCGCAAGGTCCTGGCCATCGTCCAGGACAAGGGCGTCGTCCACCGGCTCTTCACCGAGATCGCGCCCGACGTGGCCGAGCGGCAGGGTGGCTACACCCGGATCACCAAGATCGCGCCGCGCAAGGGTGACAACGCCCCGATGGCCGTCATCGAGCTGGTGCGGGAGCCGGTCGCCAAGAAGGCGGTCGTCACCCAGGCCGAGGGTGCCACCAAGCGCTCGGCCAAGGACCGCGAGGCCGCGGCCATCAGCGACGACGAGCTCGAGGCGGAGGAGCCCACCACGAGCGACGCCGCGGAGGTCGACCAGGCTCAGGCGGAGGTCGAGGCCGCCGACGACGCCGCCGAGCGCGGCGCCGAGCCGGCCGCCGACGGCGAGCTCACCGAGGTCGCCGACAACGAGGCGGCCGACGACACGACCGAGGCCGCGATGGTCTCCGGCGGGGCCGACGATGCGCAGCAGCCGGCGGAGGGCGACGACTCCGCGAAGTGAGCCGTCGCGTCCCGGACGCACCTGAGGGCCGCCCATCCCCCACCGGGGGTGGGCGGCCCTCGTCGTCGCCTCCTGGTCGTGCAGGGCAGGATGGACGGGTGCGCATCAGGATCGACCTCGCCTACGACGGCACGGACTTCTCCGGGTGGGCGCGTCAGCCCGGGCTACGGACGGTCGAGGACACGCTCGCGTCGGCGCTGGCGACCGTCCTGCGCAGCGACCCGCCGAGGCTGACCGTCGGTGGGCGCACCGACGCCGGCGTGCACGCCCGGGGATCGGTGTGCCACCTCGACGTCGACGCTGCCGTCTGGTCCAGGGTGCCGGGCCGGTCCGACCGGCCACCCGGTCAGGCACTCGTCGCCCGGTTGGGAGGCGTGCTGCCCCAGGACGTCGTGGTCCGCCGCGCGTGTGAAGTGACCGACGGCTTCGACGCGCGCTTCTCCGCGCTGCGACGTCGCTACAGCTACCGCCTGCTGGACCGTCCCGAGGTCGCCGACCCGTTGCGGCGCCGGGACACGGTCGTGGTGCGACAGGCTCTCGATGTGGCGGCGATGGACGCCGCAGCACGGTCGCTGGTGGGGCTGCACGACTTCGCGGCGTTCTGCCGGCCCCGGGACGGTGCGACCACCATCCGGACCCTGCTCGACTACCGTTGGACCCGGGGTGAGGACGGCGTGCTGGTCGGCACGGTCGTGGCGGACGCCTTCTGCCACAGCATGGTGCGGGCGCTGGTCGGCGGTGTCCTGCCCGTGGGGGAGGGGCGCCGGACCGGGTCCTGGCCGGCGGAGGTGCTCCGTGCCCGGACCCGCGACCCTGGTGTCCGCGTCATGCCGGCGCACGGTCTGTGCCTCGAGGAGATCGTCTATCCCGAGGGCTCCGAGGTGCAGGCGGCGCGGGCGTCGGAGAGCCGGGCCACGCGTGCCCCGGTGACCGCGGGCCGACGAGACCCGCGGTCGGGGACGGACTAGGGTCGAGCCATGCAGGCCGCCTACGCCCAAGAGATCCATCCGGACGAGCCGCTGCGCGGGCTCGTGGTCGGGGAGCGGCCGGACCCTGAGGCGCCGAGGGGATGGCGGGTCCTGCCGGTCGTCGCCGCCGGACTCAACCATCACGACCTGTGGTCGCTGCGCGGCGTGGGGCTGTCCCCCGAGCGGCTCCCGATGATCTTGGGCTGTGACGCGGTCGCGGAGCATCCCGAGCTCGGGGAGGTGGTGATCTACCCCGTCATCGAGGGCACCCCCGGGTGGGAGGGGGACCCGACCTTGGACCCTCGGCGCAGTCTGCTCTCCGAGCTGCACCAGGGGACCCTGGCGGAGTACGTCTGCGTGCCGGAAGGGGCATGGGTCCCGCGACCGGAGCACCTCAGCGCCGTGGAGGCCGCCGCGCTGTCGACCTCCTGGCTCACGGCCTACCGCATGCTGTTCTCCCGGGCCGGCGTCGCCCCCGGTGACACCGTCCTCGTGCAGGGCGCCGGTGGTGGGGTGTCGACCGCTCTGATCCAGCTCGGTGCGGCGGCCGGCCTCACGGTCTGGGTGACGGGGCGCAGCGAGGAGAAGCGGCGACGAGCCCAGGACCTCGGCGCAGAGCGCACCTTCGAGCCTGGTGAGCGACTCCCGGCGCGGGTCGACGCCGCCCTGGAGAGCGTCGGCGCGGCGACCTGGTCCCACTCGATCAACGCGCTGCGACCCGGTGGCACCGTGGTCATCTGCGGTGCCACCTCCGGGGATGCTCCCGAGAAGGCGGAGCTGACGAAGATCTTCTTCAAGCAGCTCCGCGTCGTGGGATCCACGATGGGGACCCGGGAGGACCTGGCCCGGCTCTGCCGCTTCGTCTCCGGCACCGGGCTGCGGCCGGTGATGGACCGCAGCTATCCCCTGAGCCAGACGGCCGACGCCCTGCGCCGGATGCACGACGGGGGAGCCGTGGGGCAGCTGGGGATCCAGGTCCGCTGACCGCCAGGGCGACGGTTTGCACGCCGCTCCTGCGCACGTGTACAGTAGTGCTTCGCGGCCGACGCGGAAGCGGCGGACGCACAGCCACAGCCCGCATCCCGATCACCCACTCCGGATCACCTGATTTGGAGACGGTGCGCAGGGTCCGGTAGGCTGGAGAGGTTGCCCCGCAGCGGGAAGCTCGACCAGAGTCTGACCGCCGGTGTGTGTCCGATTCTTGAGAACTCAACAGCGTGTTTGTTTTTTGATGCCATGTTTGTTTGGCCATGGCACTGGTCACCCCCGTGGTTGGTGTTGTGG
>NZ_MKKF01000014.1:0-43624 GCF_001942435.1 Serinicoccus sp. CNJ-927
CGACAGGACCTTCTTCGGCCGGCGCTTCCTCGGCACCGAGGACTCGTTCGTGCTCATCGCGCACCCTCCTACAGGTGTCACGAAGACCGTACAGATGTTGCTTGATCCTCAGCCCGAAACCGGACACAAACGCTGACTCAACCCACTAGCAGGTGCGGCTGGGCGCGTCACCGAGTCGGTCATCTGTAGCGTCACGTCAGGCACCATCCGAGGAGGCATGTAGGTGGCCATCGAGTGGGGCGACCACATCCCCGAAGAGAAGGCCTACGAGGTGTTGAGGCGCATCTTCGAGGCCGAGCGCGAGCGGCACGAGCGGCAGGGCAGTGATGGGTGGCTTGATCCCCGGCCACGCTCGCCTCTCGCCGTCGATGACGCGGCCGTCCACCCTTACGCGGTGAGTCACACCGTGACCCAAAGTCTCATCATCGGCAACGACCACCTGCTCACGCTGGCGCACCTGCTGTCAGGGGCCGACCCTGTGCTGCCCGCCTTTGCCAGCTTCACCATCGCCCGCGCCGCCATCGAGACTGCCGCAGCTGCCCTCTGGACGGTCGGCCCCGAGGACGCCACGACGCGACGCACCAACCTCCTCCGCTGGCATCAGAAGGACGGCATCGACTTCGCCACACTGGGTAAGCACATGGGCCGCACCGACGACGAGCAACGGCAGGACCGCGAGGAGGCCACCGCCCGAGCCGTGGAGATAGCCGATCGCCTCGGCATCGACCTTCCCCGCCGCCTGCTCACCTCCACTGAGATGCTGACCGCTGAGCACATCCCCGCCACAGAGTTGCCCGCCGTCGCCGCCTGGTCAGCCGCTAGCGGCTATGCGCACGGCAGGCAGTGGGCAACTCTCACCATGAGCGAGGCGGAATGGCGCCCTAGTGCGCCAGGTGTCCAGCGCGGCCGAATCACCGCCGACGCTCGCATCTTATTCTGGTTCGTCAACACCGCCCACCTGCTCCGAAACCGGGCTGAGCAACGCGCGCAGGAGCTAGGTAGGGCGCCGAGACCATCCGCCGCAGCCTGGCGTCTGGCGGCCTCAGGTTGAGCCACTCATTTCTTACCCGTCCCTGATGTTCCCCCGTGACGGAACTCCACGACGTCCCCGTCGGCCATGACGTAGTCCTTTCCCTCCATGCGCACCTTGCCGGCCTCCTTGGCCTTCGCCATCGAGCCCAGCTCGTCGAGCGCCTCGAAGCTGACGATCTCGGCCTTGATGAAGCCGCGCTCGAAGTCGGTGTGGATGACGCCGGCGGCCTGCGGCGCGGTCGAGCCCTTGCGGATCGTCCACGCCCGCGACTCCTTCGGGCCGGCGGTGAGGTAGGTCTGCAGGCCGAGGGTGTCGAAACCGACCCGGGCCAGCTGGTCCAGCCCCGGCTCCTCGACGCCCACCGACTCCAGCAGCTCGACGGCCTCTTCGTCGTCCAATTCGGCCAGGTCGGCCTCGAGCTTGGCGTTGAGGTAGATCGCCTCGGCCGGCGCGACCAGCTCGGCCAGCTCGGCGTGGAGCGCGTCGTCGGTGAGCCCGTCCTCGTCGAGGTTGAAGACGTAGAGGAACGGCTTGGTGGTCAGCAGACCGAGCTGCCGCGCGATGGCGACATCGACCCCCGCGGCCTCGCCACGGGCATACAGCGTGTCGCCCGCCTCCAGCACCCGCTGCGCGGCGAGCGCGGTGTCGAGGACCTCCTTGTCGGTCCGCTTGCCCTTGACCTCCTTCTCCAGCCGCGGGATCGCGTTCTCCAGCGTCTGCAGGTCGGCGAGGATGAGCTCGGTGTTGATCGTCTCGATGTCGTCCCGCGGGCTGACCTTGCCGTCGAC
Source organism: Serinicoccus sp. CNJ-927 (assembly GCF_001942435.1). Taxonomy (NCBI): domain Bacteria; kingdom Bacillati; phylum Actinomycetota; class Actinomycetes; order Micrococcales; family Ornithinimicrobiaceae; genus Serinicoccus; species Serinicoccus sp. CNJ-927. Next base: position 1,822 of record NZ_MKKF01000014.1, read on the forward strand.
GTGCACGACGTCGTCGTCGCGGAAGGCGCGCACGACCTGGCAGATCGCGTCCGCCTCGCGGATGTTGGCGAGGAACTTGTTGCCCAGGCCCTCCCCCTCGCTGGCTCCGCGGACGATGCCCGCGATGTCAACGAAGCTGACCGTCGCGGGCAGCACCTTGGCGCTGGAGTGGATCTCCGCGAGCCGGTCCAGCCGCCCGTCCTTGAGCGGCACCACGCCGATGTTGGGCTCGATCGTCGCGAACGGGTAGTTCGCCGCGAGCACGGTGTTCTTGGTCAGCGCGTTGAAGAGCGTGGACTTGCCCACGTTGGGCAGGCCGACGATTCCGATGGTGAGTGCCACGGGGTCAGCAGTCTAGTGGTCGCCGGGGATGCGAAGATCGAGGTATGCGCTTCCTCTCGATCCAGAGCCACGTCGCCTACGGGCACGTCGGCAACTCGGCCGCCGTCTTCCCGCTGCAGCGCATCGGGCACGAGGTCTGGCCGGTGCTGACGGTCAACTTCTCCAACCACACCGGCTACGGCGAGTGGGGTGGCCCGCTCATCCCCGCCGACGACGTCCGCGCGGTCGTCTCCGGCATCGAGGACCGCGGCGTCCTGCCCACGGTCGACGGCGTGCTGTCGGGCTACCTCGGCGGCGAGGAGATCGTCGACGTCGTCGTCGACGCGGTCGGACGGGTCAAGGCCGCCAACGCCGAGGCGACCTACACCTGCGACCCGGTCATGGGCAACGCCACCTCCGGCTGTTTCGTCGCCGAGTCCATCCCGCCGCTCATCCGGGAGAAGGTCCTGCCGCACGCCGACATCATCACGCCCAACCAGTTCGAGCTGGGCTACATGACGCACACCGAGCCGGACACCCTGGAGTCGACGCTGGCCTCCGCCGACGCCGCCCGCGACCTCGGCCCGCGCACCGTGCTCGTCACCAGCGTGCTGCGGCCGGACCGGCAGGCTCAGCCGGACGGCGGCGAGACCATCGAGATGCTCGTGGTCGACGACGCCGGGGCCTGGATCGTCGCCACCCCGCGGCTGCCGATCAAGGCCAACGGCTCCGGCGACGTCACCAGCGCCCTGTTCACCGCGCACTACCGCGAGACCGGCTCGGCCGCGACCGCCCTGGAGCGCACCGCCTCCAGCGTCTTCGACCTGCTGCAGGCCACCCTCGACTCCGGCGAGCGCGAGCTGCGGCTGGTCCAGGCGCAGGACGCCTTCGCCGAGCCGCGGATGCAGTTCAGCGCACGCCAGGTGCGCTGAGGGGCATACCGCCAGGGGTTCGGCGCACGAGCCCGACGACGCTCAGGCTCGTGGCGCGTGGACCCGCAGGCCCATCGTCTCCACAGCGCCCGCCAGGTGGCGGTCGTACGTGACCACCGCGTCCACGTCGAGCCGGATGGAGGCTGCCAGATGGAGTGCGTCCAGCGACCGCAGGTCAACGCCCGGCATCAGTCCGGCCTCGCGGAAGAGACTCGGTGGGAGGTCGTAGAGATCGACCCGCCCCAGGATGGCTGACACGTCCGCCTGCGGGAGATCGTGCCGGTTCGCGAATCGGCGCAGCTCGGTCTCGAGCAGGTGCGTCGACACCAGGGTGACGTCATCGCCGTCCGCCCAGGACGCCATGGAGGCACTCTCCGGCTCCTCCACCATGAGCTTCACCGCGGCCGAGGTGTCCAGGTAGTAGCGCGTCAACGCTCTCCCCGCAGGTCATCGAGCGTGGCGGCGGTCGGGGTGCTGATGGAGTGCCGTCGCAGCCCCGAGAAGCCACCCCGAGCCACCGCCGGGCGAGAGAGCGGCAGGTCGGGGGTGGCCTGCGTCATCGGCACCAGCTGCGCAACTGGCTTGCCTCGGCTGGTCACCGTGTATGTCTCGCCGGCAGCGACGGCGTGCAGCACCTCCCCGCTGTGGTTGCGGAGGTCGCGGTGGCTCACTGTCGCGCCCATGCCAAGACCGTAGCACGCGTAGCACACGGGTCCCGCGATCAGGATCAGGGCGCCTCGGCAGCGGCGGCAGGTTGCGCTCGCGGACCTCGGTCAGCACGTCCCCGGCGTCGGTCTCGGTGCGGCCCCCGTCCTCGCGACCGCTCCCCGGTCGAGGCGCCGGACCCTGGTCGTCGCCGAGGTCGATGGTCAGCGCCGCGGAGTCGGCGCCGGTCGTCATGAGCGGACCGTCGTCATACCCCTCCCCGGCGGCTGCGGCCCTCTTGCTGCGCCAGGTCAGCCAGCCCACGCCGCCGGCGAACATGATGAGCCCGGCGATCGCGCCCAGCCCGGAGCGGCGAAGCCGTCGGTGCCGAGGTAGGGGTTGGGGATGGCGTTCTGGATCGCCGAGGTGCCCGGCAGCGCCGTCATGGTGCCGGTGAAGGCGCCGAGCATGAACAGCGGGAAGAAGCTCACGACGAAGTTGCCCATGGCCGGCAGGAGACCTGGGTATAGGTCGCCAGGATCGGCGCGCCTGCGAAGATCACCGCGATGCTCGCCATGATCGGGGCCAGGACGATGACGTTGAGGCCGCGGTAGGCCAGGACGATGAGCAAGGCCAGGGACAGCAGGATCCCGATCAGTCCGATCCCGCGAGCTCCTCCCCCAGGAGCGGCAGCAGCTGCCGCACGCCGCGCCCGCCGAGCACGACCGTGTAGTGGTTGACCCCCTCGACCGGGACCATGCGCAGCCGGGGCAGCCGGGAGGTCCAGTGCTCCCGGGCGGCGTCAGGGTAGAGCGGGGGCACCTCGTCCAGCAAGCCCCTGGGGGCGACCACCCAGGTCGCGGCGTGAGCCAGGCCGTCGAGCGCCTGCTCCACCGAGGCGCCGTCGACGAGCTCGCGGATGTCCTCGGCGAGCGCCTCCGGGCGAGTGGCGGGCGTGAGCGCGGGCTCCTCCCCCACGAGGTCGTAGTCGACGTAGGCGGTGGTGAACTCGTCCCACCCCGGGCCCAGGGCTGGGTGCTCGCGCCAGAAGGCGTGGTATGCCTGACGGCTGGGGAAGGTCATCCGCAGCCGGTCCGCGGCCGGGCCGAGCACCGCGGCCGCCATGTCCTCCGGCGCGACGCCCGTTGGCGGGAGCAGGGGCATACCCCCGTCGACGAGGAGGAGGGAGCGGACGAGGTCGGGGTGCCGGTCGGCGAGCACGAGGGAGACGAAGGCGCCCATGGAGTGACCGACCGCAACCGCCTCGCGCACCCCGAGGTGGGCCAGCGCGGCGGCGACGTCGTCGGCGTGCCGCGGCATGCCGTAGGCTCCGGCAGGTCGCGGGAGCGGCCCCGGCCGCGCAGGTCGGGAGCGACCAGCCGGACGCCGGGCAACGCCTGCGCCAGCGCGGCGAAGGAGACGTGCGAGGCGGTGATGCCGTGGACGAGCACGAGGGTCGGGGCGCTCGCGGCACCCTCGCCCGCCTCGGGGTCCCAGACCCCGACGTGCAGGTCGCCGCCGTCGACCGGGACCTCGACGCTGCGGTAGCGCTCCCCCAGGACGGTCTCGACCGAGGACGGCAGGGGCGGTACCGTGGGGCTCACTGGGCGGTCCACCCGCCGTCCATCGCGTAGGACGTGCCGGTCACCATGCCGGCGTCGTCGGAGGCGAGGAAGGACACCAGGGCGGCCACCTCGTCCGGCTCGATGAGCCGCTTCACCGCGGCGCGGGTGAGCATGATCTTCTCGACCACCTCGTCCTCCCCGATCCCGTGGGTCCTGGCCTGGTCGGCGATCTGCTTCTCCACCAGCGGGGTGCGGACGTAGCCGGGGTTGACGCAGTTGCTCGTCACGCCGTGCTCGGCGCCCTCGAGCGCGACGACCTTGGAGAAGCCCTCCAGCCCGTGCTTGGCCGAGACGTAGGCCGACTTGAAGGCCGAGGCCCGCAGCCCGTGCGCCGAGGAGACGTTGACGATCCGGCCCCAACCCCGGGCATACATGCGGGGCAGCGCGGCGCGCGCCAGCAGGAACGGCGCCTCGAGCATGAGCCGGTGGATCAGCCGGAAGTCGTCCGGCACGAACTCGTGCACCGGCGCCACCCGCTGCACCCCCGCGTTGTTGACCAGGACGTCGCAGTCGACGGTGGCGTCCTCCAGCGCCGCGGTGTCCGAGAGGTCGACGGTCCACGCCTCGCCCCCGAGGTCGCCGGCCAGCGCCTGCGCGGCGTCGGCGTCGCGGTCGGCGACGACCACGCTCATCCCGTCGGCGGCGAGCCGGCGCGCGACGGCGGCGCCGATGCCGCTGGCCCCTCCGGTGACGATCGCCCTGCGTGTCATGTGCCCTCTCCTTCGTCCGTCGTGGTGGGTGCCAGCGCACCCTCGATGAGCAGCATGAGCTGCTCGAAGACCGGCTCGGGGATCTGCCCGCCCTGCTCCCAGAGCACCCAACGCATCCCGATGAGCTCGCCGGCGCCCATGAGCGCCCAGGCGGCGACGACGGGGTCGACGTCGCGGATCTGACCGCGTCCGATCGCGTCCTCCAGGCCCGCGGCATACCCCGAGCAGATGTCGTCGTAGTGCGTGCGCATGACCTCGGGCGAGACGAACTCGGCCTGCCGGATGATGCGGTAGAGCGCGGGGTGCTCGGCGGTGAAAGCGAAGAACGCGCGGAAGCCGTCGCGCTCGGCGGTGAGCCGGTCCGGCGCCGCCGAGGAGGCCTCGCTCATCGCCTGTCGCACCCGGCGCGACAGGTCGAGCACGACCTCGTCGAAGATCTCCTTCTTGCCGGTGAAGTGCACGTAGAAGGTGCCGAGCGCGACCCCGGCGAGCTCGGTGATCCGCACGATCGAGGCGTCCGGGTAGCCGACGGTGGCGAAGACGTCCTCCGCCGCCTGCAGCAGCCGCGCCCGGGTGCGCGCACCGCGGGCGGTGCGCGGCGCGGGCCGGGCGACCGGGTCCTCCACGCTCATCGCTGCCCCTGCCGATCGAACAGCTGCAGCGCCAGGGCGCGCACGGCGGGCTGGTCGGTCTTGCCGATCCCGACCTGGGGTATGCCGGGGACGGCCAGGACCCGCTCGGGCACCTTGAAGCCGGCGAGCATCCCCCGGCAGTGCTCCAGGATGTCGTGCTCGTCGGTGGCCACCCCGGGCCGGAGCACCACGAGCGCGACCCCGACCTCGCCCCACCGCTCGTGCGGCACGCCGGCCACCGCGGCCTGCGCGACAGCCGGGTGCCGCCGCAGCACCGCCTCGACCTCGGCGGGCGCGACGTTCTCGCCACCGCTGATGTAGATGTTGCGCAGCCGGTCCACGATCCGCAGGTAGCCGTCCTCGTCACGGTCCGCGACGTCGCCGGTCCAGAGCCAGCCGTCGTGCAGCACCTGCGCCGTGGCCTCCTCATCGTGCAGGTAGCCGGTGAACAGCCCCGGGCCGCGGGCCAACAGCTCGCCGGTCCCCGCTCCCTCGACGCGCTCCCCGGTGGCCGGGTCGGCCAGCGCCACCTCGACGTGCGGATAGGGCACGCCGGCCCAGCCCGCCCGGTCGGCGGCCTCGTGCGGGGGCAGGCAGAGCACGTTGGGCCCGGCCTCGGTGAGCCCGTAGCCCTGGGTCAGCGCCACCCCGCGGGCGTGGAAGGTCCGCAGCAGCGGCGGCGGCATCGGCGCCCCGCCGACCACGGCGCTGCGCAGGCTCGTCAGGTCGGCCGTCGCGAAACCGGGGTGCTCGGCGAGCAGGAGGTACTGCGTCGGCACGCCCATCATCGTGCTCACCCGGCGCTCGCCCACCAGGCTCAGCACCCGGGCCGGGTCGAAGGTGCGCTCCAGCACCACGGTGGCCCCCGTCCACCACGCGAGCAGCGGCTGGATGTTCCACCCGCCGGCGTGGAACTGCGGCAGCACCGAGAGCACGACGTCGCGCTCGGTGAGCTCGAGCGTGCGCGACAGCGACAGGTTGGTCCACCAGCAGGTGCGGTGCGAGAGCACCGCAGCCTTCGGGGCGCTGACGCTGCCGGAGGTGAAGACGACAAGCAGCGCGTCCTCGTCGTCGACCGGCTCCGGCCCGACGGCGGGACGGCCGGTCGCCGCGGCCAGGGCTCCCGGCCGCTCGACCTCCGTGAGGTATGCCGTGGGCACCGGCAGGTGAGGCGCGCGGCCACCTCCCGGGCCAGGGCGCCGGTCTCCTCCTCGGTGACGAGCAGGGCCGGGTCCAGCAGCTGCACCTGGCGGACCAGCTCCGGCGGCGTGAGCCGCCACGAGAGCGGGCACAGGGCCGCGCCGACCCGGGCGCAGGCGAAGAAGAGGACCACCTGGTCGGCGCTGTTGCCGACCAGGGTGGCCACGCGCATACCCCTGCCGACGCCGGCACCGAGGAGCGCCTGGGCCGACCGGTCGACCCGGGCCTCCAGCTCGCCGTAGCGCAGCGCGACCCCGCGGTCGACCACTGCCGGGTGGTCCGGGGCGATGCGGGCACGGTCGGCCGGCCAGCGACCGAGCGTGTGCAGGCCGTCGGTCTGTGGGCCACCGGTCCCGGTGCTCATGGGCGGGCCGCCCCCGCACCCTCGTGCTGCGGCTCGCGCGCGTCGTCGTCCATCTGCTCCACCCTGTCAGCACCCGGCTCCGCGCCGCCACGCGACGGGCGGCGGCCCCGCAGCCGGGTCACGGTGCCCGCGATGCCGCCGGGCAGGAACATGACGACCAGCACGAAGAGCGTGCCGAGGATGAACATCGGCTCCGACAGCGGGATCCGCAGGATCGCGGGCAGGTCGTGCACCCACTCGGCCTGCGCCAGCACGGTGAGCCGCTGGTTGAGCAGGACGTAGAGCACGGCGCCGGCCACGGCGCCCCACCGCGAGCCCACGCCGCCGATGACGACCATGAGCAGCAGCGAGATGGTGAACTCGGCGCTGACGACGTGCGGCACCGCGCCGGAGTTGAGCAGCAGGTGGACCATGCCCATGCCGATGGCGATCACCGAGGCCGCGACGAAGATGGCCAGCTTGACGAGGAAGGGACGCATCCCGAGCACCCGGACCCGCAGCTCGTTCTCCCGCACCGCCTCGGCGACGTGCCCGGCACGGCTGCGCTGGACCCAGCTGGTCAGCAGGAAGGCGAGCACCAGGCCGCGAGCGCGAGCCAGTAGAGGTTGCGCGTGTCCGCCACTCCCACGAGGCGTCGGGGACGTGCTCGGTCGGCAGCCGCAGCCCCTCCTCACCGCCGGTGACCCGGCCCGGGTCCCGGCGGACCAGCACCGAGCCGGCCTGCGCGAAGGCGAGCGTCACCATGGCGAAGGGGATGCCGGTGACGCGCAGGCTGATCGCCCCGAGCAGGATGGAGAAGACCACCCCGGCGAGCAGCACGACGAGCACCGAGGGCACCAGCCCCAGGCCCAGCTCGGTCATGACGATGCCGAGCACGTAGCACCGAAGCCGAAGTAGAGCGCGTGCCCGAAGGACAGCAGGCCGGCGACCCCGAGGAGCAGGTGGTAGGACAGCGCGAGCGCGGCCATCACCATGGCCAGCGCCATGAGGTGTAGCGAGCCGGGGGTGTACGTCGGCCCGGGCAGCACCCCCGGCAGGCTCAGGTTCAGCAGCGGCAGGCAGGCCAGCAGCACGACCAGCGCCAGCGGCACGAGCCTGCCGAGCCACGAGCGGCGGGACGGCTGCGTCGTCGGGGTCGTCATGCGCGCCTCCCCATCAGGCCGGAGGGCCGGGTCAGCAGGACCACGGCGAGGAGCACGACGACGGCGAGGTCGCCGGTGCCCCAGAGGTAGTAGTTGGCGAACTGCTGCAGCAGCGCCACGAGCACGGAGGCGATCGCCGCCCCGGTGAGCGAGCCGAGCCCTCCGATGACCGTGACGATGAAGGCGAAGATGAGCAGCGTCTGACCGAGCAGCGGCGAGACGTAGCCGAAGTAGTGGCTCGCCAGGACGCCACCCAGCCCGGCCGCGATCCCGCCGATGGTGAAGACCAGGGTGAAGGCGGTCCGCACGTCGATGCCCAGCGCGGTGACCATGGCCCGGTTCTCCACCCCGGCGCGGATGATCATGCCGTAGCGGGTGCGCTGCAGGAAGAGCACCATGCCCATTAGCACCAGGGCAGCGACCCCGATGGCGACGAAGCGGTCGTTGGGCACGTTGGCGCCGAGGATGTGGGTGGTCCGGTCCAGCCAGGCCGGGCCGGAGATGAACCGGGGGTCGGTGCCCCAGATGCCGTCGAAGAGCGCGACGGCGGCCAGGCCGAGACCGACGGTGACGAGCACCTGCTCGATGTGCCGCTCGTAGAGCCGTTGCACCAGCACCCGTTCGGTCAGCGCCGCGAAGATGGCGCCCGCGAGGGCACCGACGAGCAGCGAGACCGCGAAGCCGGTCCAGGTCGTGGCGCCCAGCCGGGTGGCCACCTCGAGCCCGAGGAAGGCACCCAGCGACAGGAAGACGCCGTGCGCGAAGTTGAGGACGTGCATGAGGCCGTAGATGAGGGACAGGCCCGAGGCGACCAGGAAATAGATCGCCCCCAGCCCGACACCGGTGAACAGCAGCAGGACGACGGTGCTCACTGGCTGCGCTCCCCTCGGGTATGCCTGGCGCCGGCTTCGTCCCGGTCCTGGGCATGCTCCTCGGCGGGGTCGGACCCGCCCTCACCGTGGACCCCCAGCAGCCGCTGGGTGAGGGCGTCGTCGGCGAGGAACTCCTGCGCCGGGCCGTGGTGGACGCTGCGACCGTCGGTGAGGACCACGGCGTGCCGGGCCAGCTCGCGGACGACCTGCAGGTTCTGCTCGACGAGCAGGATCGGCGCGACCTCCGCGGCGCGCGCGAGCACCTGGCTCACCTCCTGCACCAGCCGGGGCGCGAGGCCCTTGGTCGGCTCGTCCACGAGCAGCACCTGGTTGTCGTTGAGCAGGGCCCGCGCGAGCGAGACCATCTGCTGCTGACCGCCGGAGAGCGTGCCCGCGGCCTGCGCACCACGCTGCTTCAGCTCCGGGAAGAGGTCGTAGACCAGGTCGTAGCGGTGCTCGCCGCCGCGGCGCTCGGCCAGCCGCAGGTTGTCGGTCACGGTCAGGCCCGCGAAGACCTCACGGTCCTCGGGCACGTAGCCGATCCCGAGCCGCACGATCTGGTGGGTGGGCAGGGGCACGAGGTCGGTGCCGGCGAGCTCGACCTCGCCCGCCCGGCCGATGAGGCCGAGGACGGCCTTGATCGTCGAGGTCTTCCCCACGCCGTTGCGCCCGAGGAGGGCGGTGACCCCGACCGGGGCGACGTCGAGGTCGACGTGCTCCACGACCTGCTGGCCGGCGACGTGGGCGGACAGCCCGCGCACGTGCAGGACCGGGTCGACGTCCTCGCTCCGGGCCGGTGCGTCGGTGAGGTCGCCGGTGGGCTGGGCGGGCGTCATACCGTCTCCCCCAGGTAAGCGCTCTGGACCGTCGGGTCGGCCATGACCGCCTCTGGGGTGTCCATCGCGAGCAGGTGGCCGAAGTGGAGCACGGCCACCCGTTCGACGAGGCCGAGCAGGACCTCCATGTGGTGCTCCACCATGAGCACGGTGCACCCGTGGTCACGGTGCAGGCCACGGATGACCTCGGTGAGACCGGGGACGTCGCCGGAGGCCACGCCCGCCATCGGCTCGTCCAGGAGGACGACCTGGGGGTCGGTCGCGAGCAGCATGGCGATCTCGAGCTTGCGCTTGTCGCCGTGCGGCAGGTCCCCGGCGCGGTGCTCCGCGCGGTGGGCCAGCCCGACCTCCTCCAGCAGCTCGCTCGCGCGGCGCGACGCGGCGTCGCCGCGCCGCGGGAAGGAGAAGAGCGAGATGGCGCGGCCCTCGGTGACCTGGGCGGCCAGCCGGGCGTTCTCATGCACGGTGAGCCCGGGGAAGAGCGAGGACGTCTGGAAGGTGCGTCCGAGCCCGGCGTTGGCCCGCTGCGTGATGCTGGAGCGGGTGAGGTCCCGTCCGCCGAGCAGCACCTGGCCCGAGGTGGGCGCGTGCACCCCAGAGACGAGGTTGAACAGCGTGGTCTTGCCAGCACCGTTCGGGCCGATGACGCCGACAATCTGGCCCCGCGGCACGGTGAGGCTGATGTCCTCCAGGATCTGGGCCCCGCCGATGCGCAGCGAGAGATCCCGGACCTCCAGGGCGGGCGCGGGGGCGGAGCTCTCCGCCCCCGCGGCCCGGCCCTGGACCGGGCTGTCCTGCTCGGTCACTCGCCCGAGCTCCGGCGGCGCGACCTCGTCGGCGGCGACCGTGTCGATGACCTCGGGGACCCAGGCGTCGCCGTCCTGCACCAGGCTGGCGGTGAACATGTCCTGCACGAGGGCGTGGTCGCCCTCACGGACGGTCGTCGTGCCCTTCGGGCCCTCGAACTCCCAGCCCTCGAGCGCGTCGATCATGGCGGTGACGTCGTCCCCGCCCTCGGCGACGGCCTGCACGATCATCTGGCCGGCCACGAAGCCGTCGACGGTGAACAGGTCCGGCGTCCCTCCGGCCTCGGTGACCGAGTCCACGAGGGCCTGGTTGACCTCGTTGTCGGTCGCCTCGGGGAAGTAGTGCGAGAGGAAGGAGATCTGCTCGCCGGCGTCGCCGTAGGCGGCGAAGGTCGCCGAGTCGGCGAGCCCGGTGACGACCGGGGCGGCGTCGAAGACGTCCTGCTGGGTGAGGGACTGCCACATGTTGCCGGCGGTGGCACCCGCCCAGGCGACGAAGATCAGGTCGGGCTCCTCGTCGACCACCTGGCGGGCGAAGCCGGTGAACTCGGTGGCGTCCTCGGGCACCAGCACGCTGGCGACCTCGGCTCCCTCGGCGCCCAGCACTGCCTCGACGGCGGCGAGGTTGCCCTGGCCGAAGGCGTTGTCCTGGGCCAGGACGACCACCTTGCCGGAGCTGTCCTCGAGCATTGCGCCGGCGGTCGCGACGTCCTGGAAGGACTGCCGGCCGGAGCGGAAGGTGAACTCGTTGACGCCGGTGATCGCATCGGTCGCGGCCGGACCGGAGATGTAGAGGATCTCGTTCTGCGCGGCCTGCTCGGCCATGGCGGTCGCGATGCCGGAGACGACCGTGCCGCCGAGGATCTGGTAGTCCTGACCGATGAGGTCCCTCGCCGCGGCGACGGCGGTGTCGGGGTTGCCGGCGTCGTCGCGGTACTCCACCTCGATCGTGGTGCCGTCGATCTCGCCGGTGCCCTCGGTGGCGTAGTCGATGCCGGCCTCCAGTCCCTGGCGGTACTGCTCGCCGTAGGCCGCCAAGGGGCCGGTCTCGGAGTAGATGATGCCGACCTGGGCGGTGCCGCCGCCCTCGGAGCCCTCGCCGCTCGCCCCGCTGTCGTCGCCACCCCCGTCCGTGCTTGACGGCGCGCAGGCCGAGAGGGTCAGCGCCGTGGTGGCGGTGAGGACGGTGAGCAGGCGGACGGGCCGTGCGGTCACGGGGACACTCCTTCGTGCGGTCGAACATGAAAGGTGATTCATGTTTCGCATCCGAAGGTAGGTCAGGCCGTGCAGGGTGTCAACGTCGCCGCGACTCGTGTCCCCGGTCGTGACCGGATCGTGACCGCGCACCACCTCCGCACACCCCCTTCCCCTCCACCGCCCGACCGGACACCCCTTCTGTCCACCCCCCCATACCCGACCGGACACCCCTCATGTCGGCCTCTGGCACGACCGGACACCCGTCGTGACCGACGGCATCCCAGGGTATGTCGGTGCCCGGTGCGAGGGTGACGCCCATGAGCGAGGAACTCACGACCGGCGCGGTGCTGCCGCTGCTGTTGGCCCTGGCCGTCGGACTGGTGCTGGGCTGGCTGCTGGCCCGCAGCGGCGCGGCAGCGCGCTCGGCGAGGGCGCAGACCGAGGTGGCGCTGGCCCGCGCCTCTCGGGACCAGGCGCACGCGGAGGCCGCCGAGCTGCGGCTGGAGCTGGACGGCGTGTCCTCCCGCGAGGACCAGGACTCCCGCACCGCGGCCGAGCTCGCACCGCTGCGGGCGGCCCTCGACCGGGTCGAGCAGCAGGTGCGGACGCTGGAGCGCGACCGGGTGGAGCACTTCGGCCAGGTCGGCGAGCACCTGGACCAGGTCGCCACCCAGACGAGGGCACTGCGGGAGCAGACCGCCGCCCTCTCGGGTGCCTTGTCCGCCTCCGGGACCCGGGGCACCTGGGGCGAGGTGCAGCTGCGCCGGGTGATGGAGCATGCCGGCATGCTCGCGCGCTGCGACTTCGACGAGCAGGTGAGCGCGATCAGCCGGCACGATGCCCGGGTCCGGCCCGACGCCGTGGTCCGGCTGCCCGACGACAAGGTCATCGTGGTGGACAGCAAGGCCCCGTTGTCCGCCTTCCTGCGCGCACAGGCCCCGGAGCGGTCCGGCGACGAGGTCGACGCGCTGCTGGGCGAGCACGCGGCGGCGCTGCGCACGCACGTCGACGGGCTGGCCGCGAAGGACTACTGGTCAGCCTTCGCCACCTCACCGGAGCTGGTCGTGTGCTTCGTGCCCAGCGACGCGGTGCTCGCCGCCGCCCTGCGGGCCGCCCCGGACCTCTACGACCACGCGCAGTCCCGCAAGGTCGTGCTGGCCTCTCCGGCGACGCTCTTGGCGGTGCTGCGGGCGACCGCCCTGGCCTGGCAGCAGGACGCCCTGACCGGCAACGCCCGAGAGCTGCTCGCCCTGGGCAGCGAGCTGCACCAGCGGCTCGGCACGGTGGGGCGGCACACCCGGGCCATGGGGTCCGCGCTCCGGCGCTCGGTCGAGACCTACAACCAGCTCGTCGGCACCCTGGAGTCCCGGGTCATGGTCACCTCACGACGGATGAGCGAGCTCGGGCTCGCCGAGGCGGGCCCGGAGCCGTTGCCGGTCCTCGAGTCCGCCCCCCGACCCGTCGCCGAGGACTGGCTGGCCGTGGAGCTGGAGCAGGGCACGCCGAGCAGGTCGGAGGAGCAGGACGCGGCCGCGGCCGCGGCACGGGGCACGCGGCGCCGGGAGGTGGGCTGATCCGGCGACCGGGCCGACCCCGGCCGCGGCTCAGGACTCCTCGAGCTCCTGCAGGAAGGCGCGCCCGCGCTCGCTCGTCGGCTGCTGCAGCACCTGGGTCGGCGGGCCCTGCTCCGCGATGCCGCCGTCGGCCAGCAGGACGACCCGGTCCGCGGCCTGGCGGGCGAAGCGCATCTCGTGCGTGACCACGACCATGGTCATCCCCTCCGAGGCGAGGTCACGCATGACGCTGAGCACCTCACCCACGAGCTCGGGGTCCAGCGCGGAGGTCGGCTCGTCGAAGAGCATGACGGCGGGGTCCATGGCCAGGGCCCGGGCGATCGCCACCCGCTGCTGCTGCCCGCCGGACAAGCTGTCGGGATAGGCGTCGATCTTGTGCGCCAGTCCCACCCGGTCGAGCAGCTCCTGCGCCCGCTGCGTGGCATCGCCCCGTGAGCGGCCGAGCACGTCTCGCTGGGCGACCGCGACGTTCTCCCGCACCGTCATGTGCGGGAAGAGGTTGAAGGCCTGGAAGACCATGCCGATGCGGGCGCGCAGCCGGTTCAGGTGCTTCTCGTCGTACTGCAACGGCTGACCCGCGACCTCGATCGAGCCCTCGGTGACCCGCTCCAGTCCGTTGATGCACCGCAGCAGGGTCGACTTGCCCGCCCCGGACGGCCCGATGAGGGTGACGACCTCACCCCGAGCGACGTCGAGGTCGATGCCGTCGAGCACGGTGGTGCCGCCGAAGCGCTTGACGATCCCCCGCATCCGGACGGCGTGCGTGCCCTCTGACTGCGCATCGCCCAGGTCTGTCGTGCTCATGCCGTCGCCATCCTTCGGTGCTTGCTCAACCGGTGCTCCAGCGCGTTGACGACGACCGTGAGCACCAGCACGATCGCGAGGTAGTAGATCGCGACGATGATGTAGGCCCTCAGCGGCTGGTAGGTCGACGCCGCCATGTTCTGCGAGGTGCGGAAGAGCTCGGTCATCCCGATGAAGGCGACCAGCGAGGAGTCCTTCACCGCGATGATGTACTGGTTGCCGAGCACCGGGAGCATCGTGCGCAGGGCGAGCGGCGCCTGGACGCGGCGCAGCGTCATCGCCCTCGACATCCCGACCGACCGCGCGGCCTCGGTGAGCCCCCGCGGGACGGAGAGGAAGCCCGACCGGATGATCTCGGCGATGTAGGCCGAGTTGTGGAACGCGAGGGCGAAGGCACCCGCCCAGAACGCCGGCAGCGTGACCACGTAGGCCAGGCCGAAGTAGATGATGAAGATCTGGGTGATGAGGGGTGTGCCGCGCACCAGCCCGATGTAGGCCGTGGCCAGCCACCGCAGCGGGCGCACACGGCTCATGGCCAGCGCCGCCACCCCGGCCCCGGCGACCATGGCCATGACGAGGGCCGCGGCCGTGAGGCTCAGGGTGACCCACGTGGCCTCGAGGAAGAGCGGGGCATACTCCGCGAAGAGCTCGACGAAGTCGACCATCGCCGAGCCTCAGCCCTCGTCGCTGGTCTCGGACCCCTCGGCCTGGCCGGAGATGTCCTGGCCGAAGTACTTCTCGCTGATCTCGCCGTAGGTTCCGTCCTCGACGATCGTCGCCAGGGCTCCGTTGAGGTCGTCGACCAGACCGGAGTTGCCCTCCTTGACGGCGAAGGCCGGGGACTCGGTGTAGAGCGGGTCGCCGCACTCCACGACGTCCAGCCCGGCTTGCTCGATCTGGTAGAGCCCGACGAGGCGGTCGGTCATGACGGCGTCCAACCGGCCGGTGCCGAGGTCACGCAGGGCCACGACGTCGGAGTCGAAGGTGCGGACCTCGCCGACCCAGTCCCCACCCTCCTCCTCGAGGTACTCCTGGTAGGTGGTGCCCGTCGCTACCCCCACGGTGGGGCTGTCGAGCTCGGAGACCTCGGTGCACTCCGTGCCCGCGGCGACGAAGGCCTGGGCACCGGAGCTGTAGTAGCCGTCGGTGAAGTCGACCGCCTCGTCCCGTTCCTCGGTGGGCGTCATGGAGGCGATGAGCACGTCGTAGCGGTTGGCCTGGACGCCCCCGATGAGCGAGGCGAAGGCGGCGGTCTCGCTCTGCATCTCCAGCCCCAGCTCCTGCGCCACAGCGGCACCGATCTCGTAGTCGAAGCCGGTGAGCTCGTTGCCCTCGAAGTAGCTGAACGGCTGGAACTCACCGCTCATGGCGACGACCAGCGTGCCGTCGTCGATGAGGTCGCCCGAGACCCCTCCGGCCTCGTCGGAGCCCCCGGCGTCGCCGGAGCCCGTGTCCGACCCGCAGGCGGACAGGGTCAGGGCGGTCACGGCCGCCAGGACCAGGCTGGTGCGCAAAGCAGTCATCTGCAGAACATCTCCGTTTCCTCGAGCGGGAGCCGCCGGACTGCAGGCTCCCTCGACGTCCGCCCACCCTCCCCCGGGCGGCGCGGCTGCCGCCACCATAGCCAAGCATCGAGGTCCGTCCGTCCGCCTTGTGGGCGCCGCCGGAGTCTGCTATCGCACGCGCGCATGGCCGAGGCCCGGGACGGTCCCGGGCGTCGGGCATACCGTGACCGAACTGTGACCTTGAGTGCGCGGCGTCAGCGCAGCGAGCCTCCCGGGCGCTCGGGATCGAGCTGGGGTCGTGCTGGACCTTCTTGACGTCGTGGCCGGCCGCCTTGAGGTCGCGCCGGATCTCGTTGGGCAGGGCGAAGAGCAGCGACTCCTCGGCGGCGGTCACCGCCTGCACGTCCTCGTAGCCGCGCTCAGCGAGCCAGTCGAGCACGTCGCGCACGAGCACCTCGGGGACACTGGCCCCGCTCGTGACGCCGACGGTCGCGACGCCGTCCAGCCAGGCCTCGTCGATCTCGTCGGCGTAGTCGACCAGGTGCCCGTCGCGCGAGCCGTACTCCAGCGCGACCTCGACCAGCCGCTTGGAGTTCGACGAGTTCTGCGAGCCGACGACGATCATGAGGTCGCAGTCGGAGGCCATCTGCTTGACGGCGACCTGCCGGTTCTGGGTCGCGTAGCAGATGTCGTCGCTGGGCGGGTCCTGCAGCTTCGGGAACTTCTCGCGCAGGCGGCGCACCGTCTCCATCGTCTCGTCGACGCTGAGGGTGGTCTGGGAGAGCCACACGACCTTCTCCGGGTCGCGGACCTCCACGTGGTCGACGTCCTCGGGGCTCTCGACCAGGGTGATGTGGTCCGGCGCCTCCCCCGCGGTGCCCTCCACCTCCTCGTGCCCCTCGTGCCCGACGAGCAGGATGTCGTAGTCGTCGTCCGCGAAGCGGACCGCCTCACGGTGCACCTTGGTGACCAGCGGGCAGGTCGCGTCGATCGTCTTGAGCGAGAGCTGGCGGGCCTCCTCGTGCACCGTCGGGCTGACGCCGTGCGCGGAGAAGATGACGCGGGCGCCCTCGGGCACCTCGTCGGTCTCCTCCACGAAGATCGCGCCGCGCTTCTCCAGGGTCCGGACGACGTGCTTGTTGTGCACGATCTCCTTGCGCACGTAGACCGGCGGGCCGTAGAGCTCCAGCGCCTTCTCCACCGTCACGACGGCCCGGTCCACCCCGGCGCAGTAGCCGCGGGGCGCCGCCAGCAGCACGCGCCTGCCCGTCCGGTCAGCAGCCGCCTCCGGCACGTCCATCGTCTCGGTCGGTCGGGTCGAGGGTGTTGCAGAAGTCACGGGACAAGTCTAGGTGCTGAGGCTGGACGGTCCGTGAACGCCGACGACGGCCTCCCGCAGCGTGTACGCAACCGCCTCCGCGTGGGTCGACGGCATGAGATGGGTGGCGGCCGGGACCGTGACCACACGGGCTCCGCCGGCCGCGCGCGCGAAGCGGCCCGCGTGGATGCGCATCTGGTCGAACTGACCGTTGACGATGGTCACCGGGCACCTGACCGCCCGCAGCAGTTCCGGGCGGGCCTCACGCATGACCAGGTCCCACGCCGCCGGCAACGCCGCGTAGGCCGCGCCGTCCGGGAGCGCGTCGGCGTGCTCGCCCCGCGCCCCGAGGAGGCGCATCAGCGCGTTGGCCGCGCCAGCGGTGCGGTCCGCGCCGAGGACGGGCAGCGCCCGGGCGAACCCCCGGTAGACCCCGGTCAGCGGTCCCCGCGGGTCGGCACTCGCCCCGACGAGGACGAGACCGCCCAGCGCGTCGGGGTGCCGCGCGGCCCACATCATCGCGAGGTATCCCCCGAGCGAGTGACCTGCCAGCAGCGGCGGACGACCCCGACCCACGGCTCCGCCGCCGGCCTCGGCGACGGCCGCCCCGATGGTCGCTAGCGCCGACTCGCGGGTGAAGGGCTCGGCGACGCGCGCACCATGACCCGGCAGGTCCACGGTCACCAGGTCGATCTCGGGCAGCAGCGCCCGGTAGGGCTCCCACTGCGCCCGGCTCATCCGGGTGCCGTGCAGCAGCACCATCGCGGGCCGCCGCGCCGTTGCGTCCTCCGGCATAGGCAGGAGTGTGCCCCGCCGCAGGACCCAGGTCGACCGGGGATGTCGCGCCCCGGCAGGAGATCCACGGTCGGCTCCACCGAGGTATGCCCGCTCCGACCGGGGAGGTCGCGCCCCGGGCGGACATCCACGGTCGGCGCGGGCGCGCGGCATACCCTGGCGTCGTGCCGACACCCTCGTTGCCCCCGACCGCCCGGGAGACCACCGCCTCCTCGCCGTGGCCGGTGCGCACGCTGTCCATGAAGATCAGCGACTACGTCGACAAGATGTCGCCGCTGTGGGTCGAGGGCCAGATCGTCCAGCTCAACCGGCGCCCGGGGATGTCGACCGCCTTCCTCACCCTGCGCGACACCGATGTGGACATGTCCCTGTCGGTCGCCATCCCCACCGGGGCCCTGGACGCGATGCCCGCACCCCCGGAGACCGGTGCCCGCGTCGTAGTCCACGCCAAGCCCACCTTCTGGGCCAAGCGCGGCACGCTGCAGCTCGAGGCACGGCAGATGCGCCACGTCGGCGTCGGCGAGCTGCTGGCGCGGCTGGAGCACCTCAAGCAGCTGCTGCGCAGCGAGGGTCTCTTCGAGCCGGGGCGCAAGCGGGCGCTGCCCTTCCTCCCCCGCCGGGTCGGGCTCATCACGGGCCGCGCCACCGCGGCCGAGCGGGACGTCCTCGCCGGTGTCGCCCGGCGGTGGCCCGCGGCGGTGGTCGAGGTGCGGCAGGTGGCGGTCCAGGGCACCGACACGGTGTCCGCGGTCACCGCAGCCCTGCGCGAGCTGGACGAGATGCCGGAGGTGGAGGTCGTCGTCATCGCACGCGGCGGCGGCTCCTTCGAGGACCTGCTGCCCTTCTCCAACGAGACCCTGGTGCGGGCGGTGTCCGCCGCGCGAACCCCCGTCGTCTCGGCGATCGGGCACGAGAGCGACAGCCCGCTGCTCGACTTCGTCGCCGACCTGCGTGCGTCCACCCCCACCCACGCTGCGGCCGCCGTCGTCCCCGACGTCGCCGACGAGCTGCGGGGGCTGACCACGGTGCGGACCCGCGCCCGACGTGCGACGGCTACCCGCGTCTCCCGCGAGCGCGAGCGTCTGCGCGAGCTCATGGCCCGCCCGGTGATGGCGGACCGCGCCGCGATCGTCGCCCAGCACCGGCGCGAGCTCGCCGAGACCCACCGCCGCGGGCGGATGCTGCTCCAGCGCCGCCTGGAGCTCGAGCGGGACCGCAGCAGCCAGCTCGCCCGGCACCTGCGGGCGGTCTCACCCCAGCACACCCTGCAGCGTGGGTATGCCGTCGTCCGCCACGGCGACGGCACCATCGTCCGCGCCCGCGACGAGGTCGACGCCGACGAGCTGCTGCGGGTCACCGTGGCGCACGGGGACTTCGCGGTCCGGCCGGTGGGCCGGTGACGCGACGAGCAGCCGGTCGAACCTACGCCCGCAGCCGGCTCAGGCGTCCGTGGGCGGCCCCTCCGGCGCGGGCTCGGGCGCAGGCTCGGGCTCCATGGGCCCTGGCTCGGACGGGGCGGGCTCCGCCGGGCCGGGCTCGGAGGGTCGTGGCTCGTCGAGAGCCGGTTCTGAGGGCCTCGGCTCGGACGGGGTGGGCTCGGGCGGGGTGGGCTCGGACGTCTGCGGTTGGTCGCTCATCGCACGCTCCTGCTCCTCGGTCGTGGGCCCTCGGACCGTACCGCCGGGCAGGGCCGGTGGCTCGCCGGAGCGTCGCAGCTGCCGGATACCCTGGCCCGATGAGCGAGTCCAGGGACGAATTCACCCACGCGACCCCCGTGGTCGAGCTCAGCTACGAGCAGGCCCGCGACGAGCTGGTCGCCCTGGTCGCGCGGATCGAGTCGGGCCAGGTCCCGCTCGAGGAGGCCATGACGCTCTGGGAGCGCGGCGAGGAGCTCGCCGCGCACTGCCAGACCAAGCTCGACGCGGCGCAGGAGAGCCTCGACCGGTCCACCCAGGACGGCCGACCGCCGGACGGGACGGCCGCGGAGGACCCCGACGACTAGATGTACTGACCGGGCGCGTTGGTCGAGAGAGTGTGACGCGCTGATCTGAGTGATGGCGCACGAGGGCCTCCCGCGGTGAAGTGGAACTGCCTAGGTATCCGCTCTGCTCACAGGAGGCCCTCGTGTCCCACGCTAACGCTGCTCTAACTCCACGGGCTCGGCTCACGGTCGCCCGTCTGGTGATCGATCAGCACGTTCCGATCGCGGAGGTAGCGGCCCGGTTCCAGTGTTCCTGGCCCACGGTCAAGCGGTGGGCCGACCGGTACACGGCCGGTGAACCGCCTCGGGTTCCCCCACCCCGATGAAATGACGAGGTTAGGCGAGCGCGGCGAGGAGACCTTCCTTGAGGCTGGTGGTGGGGCGTCCGATGAGCGCGGAGAGCTCGCCGGTGGCGCCGGCGAGGAGGCCGTCGGCGATGTTCGCATCCAGGGCCGCCATAAACCGCGCGACCTCCTCGGGCATTCCGGTGCCGGTGAGCATCTCGACAAGCGTCGGTCCGTCCACACGCTGGTAGGTGACGGGTTTGCCGATGATCTGGCCGATCGTGGCGGCGAGTTCGTCATAGTCCCACGCATGGTCCCCGGAGAGCTCGTACACCGTGCCACTGTGCCCCGCGCCGACCAGCACGGCGGCGGCGCCGTCGGCGTAATCGGCGCGGGAGGCGCTGGCGACACGGCCGTCGCCGACCGCCGCGACAACGGCTCCGGTCTGGCGGGCAGTCGCCACCTGCGGCAGATAGTTCTCGGTGTACCAGCCGTTGCGGAGGATCGTGTAGTCCAGTCCTGACGCGGTCAGGTATTCCTCGGTGGCCTTGTGCTCGGCCGCGACCACGAGCTCGCTCGTGGTCGCCTTGGGTGCGCTCGTGTAGACCACGCGACCCACTCCCGCGGTCCGAGCGGCGTCGATGACATTGACGTGCTGCGGCACGCGCTGGCCGACCTCGCTGCCCGAGACCAGCAGCAACGTCTCCACGCCGGTCAGCGCCGACTCCAGCGCGGCGGGGTCTTCGTACGAGGCGACGCGCACCTGCACGCCCTTCACCGCCAGGTGCTCCGCCTTCTTCTGGTCACGGACCAAGGCGACGAGACTCGCCGCGGACCGGGACTCGAGCAGCTTCTCGATCACAAGGCCGCCGAGGTGACCGGTGGCGCCGGTGACGGCGATCAACGAATCCGACATAGAACACTCCTCAGTTGGGTACGGCGATTCAGTTGGTGACGGCGATGAACCCGAGCACTGCGCTGGCAACCGTCAGCACGCCGAGAATGGCGGGGAACAGCGGGGGCTCCTTGCGACGAATGTGGGTCACGACGGCGCCGATCATGATGATCGCAAGGCCGATCGCCGCGATCGGCGTCAGCACCGGCACGATCCCGGTAAGCAGGGGGACGATGAGGCCAACGGCGCCGAGGACCTCGAGCGCGCCGATGAGCTTGACGGTGCCGGCGGGGAAGTCTTCGACATAGCTCATACCGGACGCGGCCAGGGCGTCTTTGCCGCGCAGGAGCTTCATGCCCCCGGCACCGAGAAAGGCCAGGGCGAGCAGGCTGTTGATGAACCAGAGCGCAAGGAGCATGCCGGTTCCATTCTGCGAGTGGAAGCGTCGGGCCCCCTTGACGGGAATAGGTCCGCCGATCCAGACGATCACTTGTCGCATCAAGTATAACATGGGTGGTTGTCGCAACAAGCAAAGTGAGACTGCTCGCAGGGGTTGCCACATGCCGAGTATGGACGAGCTCGAGTCCCGGGCATGGCGTGGACTCATCCGACCTCCATGCAGAAGCGGCCCGACAGACGATGGGCTGGCGCTTCGTGTCGTCGGAGGATCGTGACGCGATTATCGGGATGATCACCGACCAGGCTGAGGCTTCCTCGTTGCGGCTGACACCGCCGGACCTGGCGTCTTCTCCAGACCCGTTCCGGCGCGAGGACGGATCGAGTTTGTTCCGTCCGAAGGCGTCCACCGTGTACTCCTCCGAACAGGTGCTCGCGGCCGAAGACCGTCTCATCGCCGCTGCCGAGACCCGCACCGCGCCCGGCGTATTGCTGAGCTTCATCGAGGACGCTGCGCCGCGCCTGGGAACATCAGCACGGCCGATGCAGCGTGATCGGCCTGGCCCCGTCTGCCGCCACCGCCGAAGTGCTCGCTGGCGATCTCGGGATCAGCACGGAGAACACGGCGAAGTGGCTCTACGAGCACCGGCACGGCGCGTGGTCGCTGACGACCCGGCAGCTGGTGATCATTGACGAGGCGAGCATGGCCGGAACCCTCTCCCTCGACGCGATCACCCGGCACGCCGCCGAGGCCGGCGCGAAAGTCCTGCTCGTCGGCGACTGGGCACAACTGAGCGCGGTCGAGACGGGCGGCGCATTCGGCCTGCTGGTCTCCGCCCGCGAGCCCGCTCCGGAACTGACCGATGTGCGCAGGTTCCGCAACGAATGGCAGAAGGGCGCCTCCCTGGGACTGCGCATCGGCGACACAGACGTCATCGACACTTACCTCGCCCAGGACAGGGTCCACGATGGTGGCTACGCCGATGTGCTCGACTCCGCATATCGGGCTTGGCAGGCAGATCGAAGGGCATGTCTCCGAAGGCTGAGCGTCGGGGTCGCCGAGTGTGGACCTCGTGAATCGTGAAGCGCTTCTTGATGATGAGCAGTGGGCGTTGATCGAGCCTCTGCTGCGACCGCAACGGCCCAGGACGGGCCGGCCGATGCGCGACCACCGGCAGGTGGTCGAGGGTGTGATCTACCGGTACCGCTGCGGCCTGGCCTGGCGTGACCTGCCTGCATCGTTCGGGCCGTGGCAGACGGTCTGGAAGCGCCACCGGCGCTTCAGCCAGGACGGCACGTGGGACAAGATCCACCAGGAGCTGCTGACCCGGGCCGACGCCGACGGGCAGGTGGAGTGGACGGTGAGCGTGGACTCCACGATCAACAGGGCGCACCAGCACGCCACCAACCTGCCGCGGGAGAAGCCTGCCGAGGAAGAGAGCGAGACTGTGCCGCAAGACGCTGCGGCGTCCGCGCTCACCGAGGTCCTCGGCCAGGTCAGGGGGGGCTGAACCGAATCACAAGAATCCTGGTCAGGACGGGTGGGGGGACCTGTACACCGAGCCGCTCCATCACGGCATCGGCCGCTCCCGTGGAGGACTGTCCAGCAAGATCCACCAGCTCGTCGACGGACGCGGAAGACCCCTGTGGTGCTCGTCGGACCAGGTCAGGGCAACGACTCCCCAGTCTTTCCCGAACTCCTCGGTCGCTTGAGCGTGGCGCGCTGCGGCCCGGGCCGCCCGCGCACCACGCCCGCGGCGGTGCTGGCGGACAAGGCCTACTCCGCCCGTTCCCCCCGCGCCCTGCTGCGCGCGCGAGGGATCAAGGCCGTCATCCCCGAACCCTCCGACCAGGTCCGCAACCGCAAACGGCGCGGCTCCCGCGGCGCCGCCGTCCTACGCGCAATAACGATCTGGCTAGGGCACCTTGAGAGACACGCCCTAGTCGCGCGCCTGGATCGTCTCGAGCAGAGCCCGCGCCTCGTCCTCCTGCGCAGTCCCGTGGACGATCACGGTGCCTGCGTCCTCGGTGTCGAGGACCCAGGCGTTCTGGGCGTTGCCCGAGTCGGCCTCCCACGCCTGCCACTCCCGTGCCCCGTCCGGCCCCGGGAGCCGGGTCTCGCCCACCTGCTCACCCCCCGAGAGGACCGCGTCGCGCCAGGCCGGGGTGACCCCGTCCGCCTGGTGGACGGCCAGGTACTCGCCGTCCGGCGTCACGTAGGAGACGTGCCACGTGGGCACGCCCTCCAGCGGTTCGAACCACACCACGGTCGGCGACCACTCCTGCCCCGGCTCGGGCACCCAGACCGGCCAGTCGGCCTGGTCCACCGCGTAGGCGGCGGTCGAGGCGACCTCCACCCGGCGCGGCTCCTGCTCGGTCGGGTTGTAGGTGAGCGACCACCAGACGAGGACCAGCGCCAGCACGAGCACGGTGGAGTAGACCATGTTGCGCACGGTGTAGGACGCCAGCCGCTGGCGCCGACGGTCCGGAGCGGGCGCGGCGGGAGCCGGGTCGGTGGGGGTTTGGTGCGGACGCTCGCTCACCCCTCCATGGTCGCACCCGACGGCTGGGTCGGCGCCGGGCGGACCCGATAGGGTGGCGCGCAGCAGCGTTCCGACGAAGGAGGGCCCATGGCCGACCGCTCACCGAAGACGACCGACCAGGTCCTCCCGGACCGCAACCTCGCCCTCGAGCTGGTGCGCGTCACCGAGGCCGCGGCGCTGGCCGCCGGCCGCTGGGTGGGGCGCGGCGACAAGATCCTGGCCGACAACGCCGCCGTCGAGGCGATGCGCAAGGTCATCTCCCAGGTCGCCATGGACGGCGTGGTCGTCATCGGCGAGGGCGAGAAGGACGAGGCGCCCATGCTGTTCAACGGCGAGGCGGTGGGCGACGGCAACGGTCCTGCCGTCGACGTGGCCGTCGACCCCATCGACGGCACCACGCCGACGGCGAAGGGCATGGACAACTCGATCGCGGTCATGGCGGTCTCCGAGCGGGGGACGATGTACGACCCGTCGGCGGTGTTCTACATGGACAAGCTCGTCGTCGGGGCCGACGTGGCGGACCGGGTGGACATCCGGCTCCCGGTGCAGGAGAACCTGCGCCGCATCGCCCGCGCCAAGAAGAGGTATGTCGAGGACCTCACCGTCATCATGCTCGACCGCCCCCGCCACGACCGCTACACCCACGAGGTGCGCGAGGCCGGGGCCCGGCTGCGCTTCATCACCGACGGGGACGTCGCCGCCGCCATCGCCGCGGCCCGCGAGGGATCCTCGGTCGACATGCTCATCGGCATCGGCGGCACCCCCGAGGGGATCATCACCGCCTGCGCCATGAAGGCCATGGGCGGGGTGATCCAGGGCCGGCTGTGGCCCAAGGACGACGAGGAGCGGCAGAAGGCCATCGACGCCGGCCACGACCTGGACCGGGTGCTGTCCACCGACGACCTCGTCACCGGCGACAACTGCTTCTTCGTCGCGACCGGCATCACCACCGGAGAGCTGCTCCACGGTGTCCGCTACGGCTCGGGCACCGCGGTCACCCAGTCGCTCGTCATGCGCTCCCGCTCCGGCACGATCCGCGAGATCACCTCGCACCACCGGCTGGACAAGGTCGCCGCCATCGCCGACTCGCTCGCCCCGGACGCCGTCTGATGGCCGCCGTGCTCACGGTGGGCGAGGCCCTCATCGACATCGTCGTGCCGCACGGCGATGGCGAGCGCAGCGAGCACGTCGGGGGCTCCCCCGCCAACGTCGCGATCGGCGTCTCCGCCCTCGACCACGACAGCCGGCTCACGGCATACCTCGCGCCGGACGAGCACGGGGACCGGGTCCGCGAGCACCTCGAGCGGCACGACGTCCGACTCACCGAGGGCTCCCTGGGCGCCGACCACACCTCGACCGCGACGGCGCACCTCGACGCGGACGCCGTCGCGACCTACGAGTTCGACCTCGCCTGGGAGGTGGGACCGCAGGACCTCTCCGGCGTCGGCCACGTGCATACCGGCTCCATCGCCGCCACCCTGGAGCCCGGCGGGTCCGAGGTGGTGAGGCTCATCGAGGCGGCCCGGGGCACCGCGACGGTGTCCTACGACCCCAACGCCCGGCCCTCGATCATGGGCAGCCCGCAGGACGCGCGGCAGCGGATCGAGGAGTGCATCGGCCGCAGCGACGTGGTCAAGGCCAGCCTCGAGGACGTCCAGTGGCTCTACGGCGAGGACGCCGACGTGGTGCAGGTCGTTCACGAGTGGGGACAGCTCGGCCCGGAGCTGGTGGTCGTCACCCGGGGAGGCGAGGGCGCGGTCGTCCACCTCTCGCGCGACGACACCACCCTCGAGCTGCCGTCCCTGACGGTGCGGGTCGTGGACACCGTCGGGGCGGGCGACTCCTTCATGTCGGGGCTGCTGAGCGGGCTGCTGGACGCGCGGCTCCTCGGGTCGCCCGAGGCGCGCGGGCGGTTGGCCCGTGCCGAGCTGGAGGACATCGCCCCGGCCCTGGAGCGTGCCGTGGCCTGCGCCGGGTTCACCGTCGCGCGCGCCGGGGCGGCGGCCCCTACCCGCGCCGACCTGGGCCTGGCCTGACCCGTCGCCCGGATAGGCTGACGCACCATGAGCACGAGCACCGCCTTCGAGGACCTGCTGCGCGCCAACGAGGAGTATGCCTCCGCCCACGTCGACGACCTGCAGGGCTTCGACGGGGTGGCGCACGCCGGAGTGGCCATCGTGACCTGCATGGACTCCCGGATCGAGCCGCTGCAGATGCTGGGGCTCACCCACGGCGACGCGAAGATCTTCCGCAACCCCGGGGGCCGGGTCACCGACGCGGCCCTCGAGGCGCTCGTGCTGGGGGTGCACCTGCTCGGCGTCGAGCGCATCCTCGTCGTCCCGCACACCCGGTGCGCGATGACCACCAGGAGCGAGAACGAGCTGCGCGAGACGATCTCGCAGCAGGCCGGCATCGACGCCTGGTGGCAGCGGTTCCACGTCGTGCCGGACCAGGAGGCGGCGCTCGCCGAGGACGTGCACCGGGTCACCTCCCACCCGCTCATCCAGGGCCGCGCCGAGGTCGGTGGCTTCCGCTACGACGTCGACACCGGTCGGCTGACACAGCTGGTCTGACCCCGTGGTGAGCGCCCTGTCGCTGGCGCCGCTGACCCTGGCCGCGCTGCTGGGATGGTCCGGTGCGGCCAAGCTGCGCGAACCCTCGGCCACCGCGGCGATGGTCCGCGAGCTTCGGCTGTCCCGGTGGTTGCCTCCCGCGCTGGTGGCCCGCACCCTGCCGTGGGGCGAGCTCGCCACCGCGCTGCTGCTGCTCACCCCCTGGACCTGGACGTATGCCGTCGGCGCCGGCGCGGCGCTCGCGCTCTGCACCGCCTTCCTCGTGGTCGTGGCCCGGGCCATGGGCTTCCGACCCCGACCGGTCTGTGCCTGCTTCGGCCGGGTGGGCCACCACCACATCTCCGCCCGCACCGTCGTGCGCAACGCCGCGCTCGTCGGACTGGCCGCCCTCGCGGTCGGCATCGCCGTGGCAGGATCCAGCACCGGCCGCCTCGTGGCGTCCTACCGGGGTGCGGACTGGGTGTGGCTGGGGCTGGCGGTCGCGCTGGCAGCCCTCACCGCGGCCGCGGTGGCGGGCGGCGGTCCTGACACCGCTACCCGACCCTCCTCGGTGTCTGTGCCCGCCTCCCCGGACCGGAGCACCCTGCTGCACTCCCCCCTCGTCGACGCCGACCTCGAGACCACGACGCTCCTGACGCTGGTGCTGCCTCGTCCCCAGCTCGTGGTGGGGGTCGACTGCTGGTGCGGGTCCACCTTCGCGGTGGTGGAGCGGCTGCCCGACTGGCGCGGGCGGGCACCGAAGCTCGGTGTGCACCTGGTGCACACGCGTCCGCCCTTCGCCGAGCCGCGCACCCGGGGCCTGACGGACCTGTGGTGGGACCCGGACGGCCGGCTCGTGGCCGCCCTCGGCGCCGGCCCGGGGCCGTGCGCCGTCCTGGTCGACGAGAGCGGCGTGCTGGAGGGCCCGGTCTCCGGTGTGGAGCAGATCGAGCGCCTGGTGGACTACAGCGCGAGCCGCTCGCGCACCACCTGAGCCAGCCGGTCGGCATACTCCGCCGCCCGCTCCTGCGTGTCCGCCTCGACCATGACCCGCACGACGGGCTCGGTGCCGGACTTGCGCAGGAGCACCCGTCCCTGCTCGCCGAGCTGGGTCTCGATGTCGCGCACAGCGGCGGTGACCCCCTCGTCCTGCTCGACCCGGTCCTTGTCGACGTCCTTGACGTTGACCAGGATCTGCGGCAGCCGCGTCATGACGCCGGCCAGGTCGTGCAGCGCCTGGCCGGAGGACACGACCCGCTGCGCCAGCGCGAGGGCGGTGAGCACGCCGTCCCCCGTCGTGCCGTGCTCGAGCATGATGACGTGCCCGGACTGCTCCCCGCCGAGGGAGTACCCCTTCGCACGCATCTCCTCGAGCACGTAGCGATCCCCCACCGCGGTCTGGACGACCGTGATCCCCTCGCGCTCCATGGCCTGGATCAGCCCCAGGTTGCTCATGACCGTGGCGACGAGGGTGTCGTCGCGCAGCTCGCCCCGGTCGTGCAGGCTGAGCGCGAGGATGGCCATGATCTGGTCCCCGTCGATCTGCGCGCCGCGGGCGTCGACCGCGAGGCAGCGGTCGGCGTCCCCGTCGAAGGCCACACCCATGTCGGCGCCGCGCAGGCGGACCGCCTCCTGCAGCTGGTCGAGATGGGTGGACCCGGCTCCGTCGTTGATGTTGAGACCGTTGGGGTCGGAACCGATGAGGTCGACGGTCGCCCCGGCGCGACGGAAGACCTCCGGACCGACCTCCGAGGCGGCCCCGTGCGCCGCGTCGATCACGATGCGCAGGCCGTCCAACCGTCCCGGCGCCGCGGCGAGCAGGTGCTCGATGTAGAACTCGGCCCCGACCTGGAAGGGCCGGATGCGTCCCACCCCGGCCCCCGTGGGGCGCTGCCAGTCGCCACCCATCCGCTCGGAGATGCGGTCCTCGATCTCGTCCGCGAGCTTGTGCCCGCCGCGGGCGAAGAACTTCAGACCGTTGTCCGGCATGGCGTTGTGCGAGGCCGAGAGCATGGCGCCCATCTCGGCGTTCATACGTTGGGTCAGGAAGGCGATGGCCGGGGTCGGCAGGACCCCGGCGTCCAGCACGTCGACGCCCGCCGAGGCGAGACCGGCCATGACCGCGGCCGACAGGAACTCCCCCGAGGCCCGTGGGTCGCGGCCCACGACCGCCGTGGCCCGGTTGCCGCCGTAGACGCTCTGCCCACCCAGCTCGTGCGCGACCGCGACCGAGAGGTCCAGCGCGAGCTCGGCGGTGATGTCCTTGTTGGCCAGACCGCGCACCCCGTCGGTGCCGAAGAGCCGTCCCATACGTCGTCCTTGTCCTCGTCCTCGTCCTCGTCGTCGTCCCGTGCGGGCCGACACGGCAGTATGCCGCACCGGCGCCCCCGGGGACGCCGACGGCCCGCCGGGAGCCGTGCTCCGGGCGGGCCGTGCGGGCCGACGGGACGGTCGGTCGACCGGCCCGGCAGGCTCAGCGCTTGCTGTACTGCGGCGCCTTGCGCGCCTTCTTCAGACCGGCCTTCTTGCGCTCGGGGACGCGCGCGTCGCGCGTGAGCAGCCCGGCGCGCTTGAGCGCCGGCCGGTTGAGCTCGGTGTCCACGCCGTTGAGCGATCGGGCCACGCCGAGACGCACCGCGCCGGCCTGGCCGGAGGGGCCACCGCCGTGCACGCGCACGAGGACGTCGTAGGCGCCGTCGAGCTCCAGCAGGGTCAGCGCCTCCGCGGCGATCTGCTGGTGCACCTTGTTGGGGAAGTACTCCGCGAGGGTGCGGCCGTTGATGCGCCACTGGCCGCTGCCCGGGACGATCCGCACGCGGGCCACGGCCTGCTTGCGGCGGCCGGTGCCGGCGCCGGGGGCCGAGGCGCTCGGGCGCTCGGCGGTCGTGCCCTCCGCGCTGGGGGCCGACTCGGTGGTGTACTCGGAGACGGCGTTCTCGTCGAAGTCGCCGTCGGTGGTGTCGATGTCGTTGACAGTCATGGGTCCTTCGGCTTCCTTACTGGGCGACCTGGGAGATCTCGAACGGGACGGGCTTCTGGGCGGCGTGCGGGTGGGTGTCGCCCGCGTAGACCTTCAGCTTGGAGAGCATCTGCCGACCGAGCGAGTTCTTGGGGAGCATGCCGCGCACGGCCTTCTCCACGGCCCGGGTCGGGTGCTTCTCGAGCATCTGCTCATAGCTCTGCGCCTTGAGGCCGCCCGGGTAGCCGGAGTGGCGGTAGGCCTTCTTCTGCTCCAGCTTGGAGCCGGTGAGGGCCACCTTGTCGGCGTTGACGATGATGACGAAGTCACCGGTGTCGACGTGCGGGGCGAAGATCGTCTTGTGCTTGCCGCGCAGCAGCGTCGCGGTCTGGGACGCGAGCCGGCCGAGCACGACGTCGGTGGCGTCGATCACGTGCCAGGCGCGGGTGACGTCACCGGCCTTCGGGGAGTAGGTGCGCATTCGCCTACCTTCTTTGCGGAATCGGGTTCTGGGCAACCGTTCCAGTCTACCGACGGGCGGGACCCCACCCAAACCGATCATCGTCGCAGGTCAGAGCTGGTATGCCCG
Source organism: Serinicoccus sp. CNJ-927 (assembly GCF_001942435.1). Classification (NCBI taxonomy): domain Bacteria; kingdom Bacillati; phylum Actinomycetota; class Actinomycetes; order Micrococcales; family Ornithinimicrobiaceae; genus Serinicoccus; species Serinicoccus sp. CNJ-927. Next base: position 31,299 of record NZ_MKKF01000014.1, read on the forward strand.
CCCCACACCCGCGTTCTGCAGCACCTTTGTGCACAGAGACTGTGCATACTCAGCAGCAGTCGAGTAGCCTCGTCGGCGTCGAGAGGAGCACGCCCGTGCCCATCCTGCCCTCACTGCGTCGTCGCGAGCCCGAGCGCCGCGGCGTCGAGTCCCCGGCCCCCGCGGCCGCACCGGCGTCGCCGACCCCGTGGCCCCGGGCGGTGGTCGTGCTCCTGGGCGTCGCGCTGGCCTTCGCCGTGCTCCTCGGCCTGCACCAGCTCCGGGACTACGTCGCCCCCGTCTTCCTCGCCCTCAACCTGGTGCTCGCCGCCGCCCCGCTGCAGCGCTGGCTGGTCGGGCTGAAGGTCCCCAGACCGCTGGCCGCGGTGACCACCGGCGCGGCGATCTTCGCCTTCCTCATCGGTTTCTTCACCGCCCTGGGCTGGTCCGCCGCGGCGATGGTCGAGGAGCTGAGCTCGCGCGAGTACCGCCAGCGCTACACCGAGCTCTACACCCAGGCGGTCACCTTCCTCGAGGGCTACGGGCTGCAGCAGGACACCCTGACCGAGCAGCTCGAGTCGGCGCTGGACCCGAGCCGCATCATCGGGGCGCTCGGCGGGGTGCTGAGCAACCTCACCGGCATCCTGGGTCTCCTGACGACCACCGCCATCGTCATCTTCTTCCTCATGATCGACACGATGAGCGCCGGCCGGCGGCTCTCGCTCGTCAAGGACCAGCACCCCGACGTGGCGCACGCCCTGGTGAGCTTCGCCCGCGGCGTCCGGCGCTACTGGGTCGTCACGACGATCTTCGGGCTCGTCGTGGCGCTGCTCGACGTCATCGCGCTGGTCTGGCTCGGCGTGCCGCTGGCCCTGGCCTGGGGGGTGCTGTCCTTCCTGACCAACTACATCCCCAACATCGGCTTCGTCATCGGGCTGGTCCCCCCGGCCGTCGTCGCGCTGCTGGCCAACGGGCCCGTCAACGCCTTGCTGGTGGTCGTCGTCTACAGCGTGCTCAACTTCGTGGTCCAGTCCCTCATCCAGCCCAAGTTCACCGGCGACGCCGTGGGCGTGACGCCGACGATCACCTTCATCTCGCTGGTCGTGTGGGCCTGGGTGCTGGGCCCGGTCGGTGCGCTGCTCGCCCTCCCGGCGACGCTGCTGCTCAAGGCTGTCCTCGTCGACGCCGACCCGGCCGCACGCTGGGTCAACGCCTTCCTCGCCTCCAACCCGGACACGGCGCGGGCGGAGACCACGCGGGAGAGCTTCGAGCAGGGGACCTGAGATGGCGCAGTCGTCGGCGCTGCGCACCCTGGCGCACCCGCTGCGCAGCAGGCTCCTGGCCGAGCTGCGGGTGCACGGCCGTGCGACCGGCACCGAGCTAGCGGCCGCGCTGGGCACCCACACGGGTGCGACGTCCTACCACCTGCGCCGGCTGGCCGAGGTCGGGCTCGTGGAGGACACGGGCACGGGCACGGGACGCCGACGGGTGTGGCAGGCGGTCGAGGACCCCGGACCGGGCGCGACGGACGCGGAGCCCGAGCCGCTGGACGAGGACGACGCCCAGGCCGCCGACTGGCTCGCCCTGGACTACCTCGCCCACTTCGGCGACCGGGCCCGCCACTGGCTGGTCGCCCAGCAGGACTGGGACCCGATCTGGCAGCGGACCTGCGGGCTGGAGGACCACACGGTGCAGGTGACGACCGAGCAGCTCACGGCCATGCGGGCCGAGCTGCTCGAGGTGCTCGACCGCTACCGCCGCGTGGGCCAGGGCAACCCGGCGGCCAAGCGGGTCGTCGTCTACACCTGCGCGCTGCCGGTGGACCCCCGCTCGACGGGTGGGCCGGGTGAGCGCCCCACCCGCTAGCGAGGTGCGGGACGCACGAGGACCGCGGCGGTGAGCCCCGGCACCACCACCTGACCCAGCCGGGCGCGCCACCGCGTGGCCTTGACCACCTCGTCGGCACCGTCCCGCAGGACGGGCGAGAGCTCCCAGTGCTGCCCGGCCAGCTCGGCGATCTCGATCTCGACGGTGTCGGCCGCGGCGTTGAGGACGACCAGGACGCCGTCCTCGCCACGCCAGGACCCCGCGCACCGGCGTCCGTCGACGAGCATCACCACCCGGTCGGCGGCGCCCTGGCCGGTGCCCGAGACGGGGAAGGACACGGCATGCTCCACCGCCGCCGCCGAGCCCAGCCGCAGCAGCGGGTGACGCGCCCGCAGCCGCAGCAGGTCCAGCGCCCGGTCGCGCGCGCCCTGCATGTCACCCGTGCTCGGCACCAGCGACGGGTCCGCCAGCAGCGGCCGCATGACGTCCCAGCGGGGACCGTTGTCCGGCTCGGGGGGCAGCCCGCGCGCGAAGCCGTTGTCGCGCAGGCCCGGGTCGTAGTGGTTGAACCAGTCGCCCGAGGCATAGCTGTTGCGGTCCAGGCTCTTGCTCCGCAGCAGCTCGGCCCCGGCGTGCCAGAAGCTGAGGCCCTGCGACAGGGTCACCGTCGCGAGCGCCAGCGTGTTGCGCCGCACTCGCTCGGCCATGCTCGTCCCCGGCGGCAGCTTGAGCAGGAGGGTGTCCCACAGCGTCTCGTTGTCGTGCGCGTCGACGTAGTTGACGCACTCCTCCGGCGAGGCGGCATACCCTGCCGGCGAGCCGCCGTAGGGCACCTGCTCGCCGCGCACCACCTCTCCCGTCTCCTGGCTGCGCAGCACGATGCCCCGCAACCCGCCGGCCAGCCCCACCTGCAGCAGATCGGTATGCCGGGGGTCCGCTCCCCCGGTCGCGAAGCCGAGGCCGGACCGCGGGTCGGCCTCGTGCACGCTGCCGCCCCGGACGGCGTCCCGCAGCCGGTCGTTGAAGGTGCCGATCCCGGTGCCGTCCAGCTCCCCCTGGCTCGCCTGGCGGAAGCGTGCGCCGTGCGCGACCTCGCCGAAGTCCCAGCCCTCGCCGTAGAGGTGCACGGCGCTGCCATCGACCCCGTGCTCCGCCACCGTCAGGGCGTCCAGCGCGTCGCGCACCGCCTCCAGGTTGTCCCAAGAGTGGTGCCCCATGAGGTCGAAGCGGAAGCCGTCCACCCGGTAGTGCCGCACCCAGAGGACGCAGCCGTCGACCATGAGCTTGCCGGCCATGGCGTGCTCGGTCGCGAGGTTCTGGCAGCAGGTCGAGGTCTCGACGTGACCCTCCTCGTCGAGCCGGTGGTAGTAGCCGGGGACGACGCGGTCCAGCACCGAGGCGCGGTGCAGCCCGGAGTCGGTGGTGTGGTTGTAGACCTGGTCCAGCACCACGCGCAGGCCCAGCTCGTGCAGCCCGGCCACCATCGTGCGGAACTGCGCGGTCCGGGCTCCGCCGTGCGCCTGCCCGGGGCTGGTGGTGTAGGACCCCTCGGGCGCGAGGAAGTGCCAGGGGTCGTAGCCCCAGTTGAAGGCGTCGCGCAGCGCGTGCGCGCGCACCCGGCGCTGCTGCTCGGGGCTGTCCGGCGGCAGCGCCGCGAGCGCCTGCACCGGCTCGTGCGCCCGCTGCGCCGGGTCCTCCGGCACCGAGGTGAGGTCGTAGGTCGGCAGCAGGTGCACCGAGGTCAGACCCGCCTGCGCCAGCCGCCGCAGGTGCCTCCGCCCGAGCCCGTCGGCGGCGAAGGCCAGGTATGACCCGCGCTCGGCCGGCGACACCTGCGGGTCGTCCCGGGAGAAGTCGCGGACGTGCAGCTCGTAGATCGCCTGGTCGACCGCGCGGACCGGCGCGGGCGTCGGCGCGTCGGTCCACCGCCGCGGGGCGTGCGACGGGTCCTCGAGGTCGACCAGCACCGAGTGCCTCGAGTCCAGCGACAGCCCGACCGACCACGGGTCGGTGCTGCGGACCTGCCGGCGCTCGCCGGTGCGGGGCAGGACGTGGTCGAGCTCGAGGACGTAGCAGCGGTCGGCCCACGCCGTCGTGCCCGTGACGGTCCAGGTGCCGTCCGGCTCCCGGTCCATCGGCACCCGCATCGGCTCGCCGGCCGGCGACCAGGCACGCTCCCGCCCCGGCTCGGGCCGCCCCTCCCACAGCAGCAGGTGGACGCCCCGCGCGGTGGGCGCCCAGACCCTGACGGTCGGCACCCGGGGGAACGGCTCACCGGGCGGCCCCTGCCAGCTCACCCCGAGCTCGCGGCTCGTGGCGGACGAGGCATACAGGTCGTCCAGCACCCCGGGCACCTGCAGCGAGGTGGCGACCCGCAGCGCGCCACCCCCGTCGCGACCGAGCAGGGCGACCTGACCGGTCAGGATCTCCTCGACGCGGCCGACGTCCTCGTCCGCGAGGTGCAGCGCGTGGTATGCCGCGAGGTGCGGCCACCGGCGCGCCGCCGGGTCCGGCAGCGCCCCGGCACCGAGGACGAGCCGCGCCGACCCCGGCGGCGCCTGCGGGTCGAGCCCTCCCTCCGGCGCCAGCGCCAGCTCCCAGCTCAGCTCCGCCACCGCGGTGCCCTGCGGCGCCGCGGTGGCGGGGACGGCGAGGAGGTCACGGGTCAGCCAGTGCGCGCGGGCGCGCAGCAGATCGAGATGGTCCACGCGGCCCATCCTGCCTGCCGGGTCAGGGCTGGACGAAGACCGCCACGGTCCGGGCCGGCACCTGGGCGGTGCCGGTGGCCGCGTCCCACGTGGCCTCCTGGACCACGGGGTCGGCGCCGTCCGCCTGCACCGGCGAGAGCTCCAGATCGGCACCCTCGAGACCGGGCACCACCTGGTCGACCGGCTCGGCGCCGGCGTTGAAGACGACGACCAGGCCGTCCAGCTCCGGGTCGACGTCCGCGCCGACCGTGTCGTCCACCCGCATGACGACGACCTGCTCGTCACCCTGCTCCGTCCCGGAGACCGGGAAGGTGAGCTTGGCCTCGATGAGCTCGGCGTCCCCGAGCCGGAAGAGCTCGGTGGAGGAGCGCAGCCGCAGCAGGTCGGCGGCCATCGCGGAGGCCTGCTCGATGTCGGCCGGCTCGGGCGCCAGCGCCGGGTCGGCCAGGAGGGGCTGCATGAGGCCCCACTTGTCCTCGTTGTCCGCCGCCGGCGGCAGGCCCCGGCCGAAGCCGTTCTCGGTCATGGTGAAGTCCAGCAGGTTGAACCAGTCGCCGCTGTTGTAGGAGTTGCGGTCCAGGCTCTTGCTGCGCAGCAGGTCGGCGCCACCGTGCCAGAAGCTGATCGACTGCGACAGCGTCGTGGTGGACAGGGCGAGGGTGTTCATCCGCACCCGGTCCGCCATCGGCAGGTCCTGCGGCAGCTTGAAGGTGAGGGCGTCGAAGATCGTCTCGTTGTCGTGGGCGTCCACGTAGTTGACGACCTCGTCCGGGTCCTGCGCGTAGCCGGCGGCCGAGCCGTTGTAGTCGACCTGCTCGCCGGTCACCACCTCACCGGTCTCCTGGCTGCGTAGCTCGAAGCCCCGCAGGTTGCCGGCGAGGCCGACCTGCACCAGGTCGGTGTCGTTGCCGCTGGTGCCACCCGTCGCGAAGCCCTTCTCCGCACCCGGGTCCTCGTCGAAAGGTCCGCCACCGCGGACGCCGTCGCGCAGCCGGTCGTTGAAGGTGCCGATCGAGGTGCCGTCGAGCTGGCCCTGTGTGGCCTGGTAGAACCGGGCGTTGTCGGCCACCTCGCCGAAGTTCCATCCCTCGCCGTAGAGCGTGACCTGCGAGCCGTCGACGCCGTCGCGGCGGACGGTGAGCTCGTCCAGCGCGGCACGCACCGCCTGCATGTTGTCCCGGCTGTGGTGACCCATGAGGTCGAAGCGGAAGCCGTCGACCTTGTAGTCCCGCGCCCAGACGACCACCGCGTCCACCATGAGCTTCTCGGCCATGGCGTGCTCGGTCGCGATGTTCTCGCAGCAGGTCGAGGTCTCCACGTCACCGACGGCGTTGAGCCGGTGGTAGTAGCCGGGCACGACCTTGTCGAGGACGCTCTTGCTCCCCTGGCCCGACTGGGCGGTGTGGTTGAACACCTGGTCCAGGACGACGCGGAGACCGGACTCGTGCAGCCCGCCGACCATCGTCCGGAACTCGGCCACCCGGGCACCGCCCTGGGCCGCCTCGGTCGTCGAGGCGTAGGAGCCCTCGGGCGCCATGAAGTGCCATGGGTCGTAGCCCCAGTTGAAGGCGTCCGCGTCGGCCTGCGCCATGACGCACTCCTGCTGCTCGGCGCTGTCCGGCGGGAGCGAGTCGAGGTCGCAGTCCGGCTGCGGCACCGCGTCCGCGTCGGCGGTCGTCTCCGGGATCGAGGCGATGTCGAAGGTCGGGAGCAGGTGCACGGTGTTCATCCCCGCCTCGGCGAGCGCCTCCAGGTGGCGGCGGCCGTAGCCGTCCTCGGCGAAGGCCAGGTAGGAGCCGCGCAGCTCGGCCGGCACGTCCGGGTCGGCCATCGAGAAGTCGCGCACGTGCAGCTCGTAGATCGTCTGGTCGACCTCGTCCTCGAGCGCCGGCGCCTCCGCCCGCTGCCAGACCCGCGGCTGCCACTGCCGGTCGTCCAGGTCGACCAGCACCGAGCGCTCGCTGTCGAGGGTGAGGGCGACCGAGTACGGGTCGGTGACCCGGTTGGTCTCCACCGCCCCGGTCTCCGGCACGAAGACGTCGACCTCGAAGAGGTACTCGCGCCCCGTCCAGGACCTCTTCCCCTTGATCTCCCAGCTGCCGTCCTTGAGCCGGCGCAGGGACGACTCCTGGGGGTCACCCTGGCCGCCCTCGGGCCAGGTCAGCAGCCGCACGTCCTGGGCGGTCGGGGCCCACAGCCGCAGGGTCGGGTTCGGGCCGCGCCAGCTCACGCCGAGCGCGGTGTCGGCGGCCCGCTCGGCATACAGGTCGTCGAGGACACCCGGGACCTGGACCCCGGTCGCGTCGGCCAGCCGGCCGAGGTCGTCGTACATCGCGACGGCCACCTGTCCGGTGAGGATGTCCCCGGCGGCCCGGGCGCTGCGCCGGTCCAGCCGCAGGGCGAGGTAGCCCTCGAGGTGCGGGAAGTCCTCGAGCACCTCCTCAGGAAGCCCGTCCGGGTCGAGGGTCAGCGGCGAGGAGTCACCTCCGGTGACGGCCTCGGCATCGATCCCCAGCCCGCCGTCGGCGGACCAGTGGAGCCGCCAGTCGCGCAGCACGGCGTCCTCGACCCCCTCTGCGGGCCACGCCACCAGGTCGTCGCGCACCCAGTAGGCGCGCTGCGAGCCGAGGTCCGGCGCCACGCCCGCCTCGGACGTCGTCACGCTCAGCACGTGCGTCTCCAGGTCGTAGCTGAAGGTCGTCCGCACCCCGTCGGAGGGCACGGAGAAGCCGATGTTGGCGCCGTCCCGCTCGCCGCCCTCGCCGTAGTTCTCGTCCCAGGACAGGCCGTGCGCCACCTTGAGCTCGTAGGTGCCGGCCGGGATCGCGGTGGTGGCATAGGTATACGTGCCGTCGCCGTCCGGGTCGATGAGCCAGGGGGCCATGCAGGAGGGGTCCCAGTCGCCGGGGCAGCCCAGCTCGCTCTGCATGGAGCCGGGAGCGGTGATGATCGGGCCCTCTGCGTCGGAGGTCACGTAGTGGCGGGCGTGCTCGTAGTAGAAGCTCACCGGCCCGCCATCGGCGGTGTAGCCGATGTTGGCACCTCCGGGTGCTCCGCCGGCGCCGTAGCTCTCGTCCCAGGAGCGGTCGATCGCAGCCTTGTACTCGTAGTCGCCGGCCGGGATCGTGCCGGCGTCGTAGGTCCCCTTCCAGACGGTGTCCTTCGCGTCCAGCGTGAGCTGCGCCTGGTCGCAGTCCGGCTGCCAGTCGCCCGGGCAGCCCATGGCGGCGTTGTGGCTGCCGGGCACGCTGACCGCGTCCGGCTGCTCGACCGGGCCGATGGGGTCCACCCCACCACCGCCGCCCCCGCCGCTGCCGGCCTCGCCGACGATGCCGTAGCTGGAGGAGGCCGAGACGTTGCCGGAGTGGTCCTGCAGGATCGCCCGGTACTCCAGCAGGGTGCCGTCCGGCAGACCGGTGACGTCGTGGAAGACACGGTAGGGCGCGTTGTCGTCGGTGCCGAGCACCGACCACTCCTGCACACCGACGGGGCGGTAGGCGAAGGTCACCTGCGCGAAGACGTTCTCCGGCACCGCGGCACCGATCTCGGCGCGCCCGCCCACGACCCCGCCGGCCGCCGGGCTGGTCATCGCGACCGACGGTGCCTCACGCGCCCGCGCAGGTCTTTCTCGGCCCGGTAGACCTCGACGGACAGCGGGTCCACGTCGACGGTGAGACGGCCTTCGGACCCGGTGATGAACCGGCCCCGCTCGCCGTAGATGGCGCGGAACATCGTGCGGGAGCCGTAGGTCGACAGGGATGCCTGCTGGGGCTCGTCGGAGTTGTTGGCCACGACGAGGTACTCGACCTGCTCCTCGGCGTCGATCCGGGAGAAGGCGTAGATCCCTGCCTCGTTGCTCGCGTAGCGGTGCATCTGCGCCCCGTCGGCGAGCGCGGGGTTGGCCTCGACGAGGTCGCTGAGCGCCGCGATCTGCCGGTACAGCGGGTGCCCGGTGTCGTAGCGGTCCCGCGCACCGGAGGGAGCGCCGATGACCGGCTCGTCGGCATACTGCTGCACCTGGGTCGCGAACATGTCCTGCCGCGCGTCCTTGTCGCCGCCGGCTCCGATGAAGCCCTGCTCGTCGCCGTAGTAGACGACCGGCTGCCCGCGGGTGAGGAACATCAGCGCGTTGGTCAGCTCGACCCGCCGCTGCAGGTCCTCCCCGGAGTGGTCCCCGGCCAGCATCATCGCCGCCCGGCCCATGTCGTGGTTGCCGGTGAAGGTCGGCAGCTGGTAGGCGTTGGAGTCGGTGTCGGTGTAGTAGTCGTCCTGCGCGTAGAACCTCCGCAGTTCGGTGGTGGCGGCACCCCGCGCGAAGGCGACCGAGCGCGCCTGGAAGCCGAAGTCGATGACGGCCTGGAGCTCACCTTCGGTGGGGAAGGTGGAGAGGTACTCCGGGTTGGAGTCGTAGACCTCGCCGAACATGAAGAAGTCCTCGTTGCCCTCACGCGCCGCCTCCAGCACCCGCGGGCTGAACTCCTGCCAGAACTCCAGGTTGACGTGCTTGACGGTGTCGATCCGGAAACCGTCGATGCCCAGGTCGGCCCAGGTGGAGTAGATGTCGACCATGCCGTCGACCACCTCGGGGTTCTCGGTGAAGAGGTCGTCCAGGCCGACGAAGTCGCCGTACAGGCTGGACTCGCCGGCGAAGGTGGAGTCGCCGCGGTTGTGGTAGAGCGTGCGGTCGTTGAGCCAGCCCGGCACCTTCACCTCCGCGTCCTCCTCGGTGCGGAAGACGGGGGTGTAGGGGAAGGAGGTCTCGGGGTCCAGGAGCGGGAACGGCTTGTTGACGTAGTCGCGGTCGTCGAAGGCGTTGCCGGCCGCGTCGCGGTAGGGCTCGGTCTCCTTGTCGACGTAGCCGTACTCCCCCTCGGCGTAGTCGATGACGTCCGCGGTGTGGTTGGTGATGATGTCGAAGTAGACCTTCATCCCCCGGTCGTGCGCCTCGTCGATGAGCGCCTTCATCTCCTCGTTCGTCCCGAGGTGGGGGTCGATCTGGGTGAAGTCGGTGACCCAGTAGCCGTGGTAGCCCGCGCTCGCGTCGGCCCCCGACCCCTGGACCGGTCGGTTCTTGAAGCTGGGAGTGAGCCAGATGGCGGTCGTCCCCAGGCCCTCGATGTAGTCCAGCCGGTCCTGGATCCCGGCGAGGTCGCCGCCGTGGAAGAAACCCTTGTCGGTCGGGTCGAAGCCGTGCTCCAGCCGGTCGCCCGCGATCTGGGCCGTGTCGTTGCTGGTGTCCCCGTTGGCGAAGCGGTCGGCCATGACGAAGTAGAACTGCTCGCGGGTCACCGGGGCGCGCAGGCTGTCCGCCGCGAGGGCGGCGTCCTGGTCCTCCTCACCTTCCGGGAGCACGGGCACGAGGCCCACCGCATCCGTCTCGTCGTCGAAGGAGAACTCGAGCGTGGCGGGCCCCTGGACCTCGAACGAGAGGTTCTGCTCGGGGTAGGCCTCGTCCCACCCGCCGTCCATCGCGACCTTGTACTCCCAGCGGCCCGCGGGCACCTCGAAGGTGCTGCGGTAGTGGGTGCCGCTGCCCTCGACCGGAGCCAGCCGCGTGCTCTCGCACGCCGGCGCCCAGTCCTCGTCGCACCCCAGCTCGCTCTGCAGGTCACCCACCAGGGTGACGGTGCGGGCCTCGTCGGCCTCGGGTGCGGCCAGGGTGGCGGCCGGGAGCACGGCGGCCGCCGTGGTGGCGAGCAGGGTGGACCCGAGCACAGCAGCGAGAAGTCGACGCGTCATTGCGATCTCCAGGAGGGCAGGGATGTGGACCTGGCACTCAACCTAGGACCTGGCTGCGAGAAACACAACACTTCTTCGCAAGATCTTGCACGAACCGCTCAGGCCGGCACCGGCGTGCGCTCGAACGGCGAGGGGAAGGGGAAGCGGGAGTCCAGGAAGTCGCGCATCATCTCCTGCACCGCCGCCCGGGCCTCCTCCGGGGTGTCCAGGTCGTTGAGGCAGAAGGTGTCCACCGGTGGTCCGGCCTCGAGCCGGGCCAGCCGCTCCGCCGCGTCCGGCGCCCCGACGTCGACGTAGCGCATCGCGATGTCGGCCGGGACCGCCCGGCCGGTGAGCAGGGCGTAGTGGTGGTGCAGCGTCGCCGCGAAGCCGACGTCCGCGGGCGAGCGGAAGCGGGACCTGGTCGTGGCACCGACGGCCTCGGGGTAGGCCTGCTCCAGCTCCAGCATCACCTCCCGGATCTGGGGGTGCGGTGCGTGCTTGAACTTGTGCGTGATCCCCCGCCCGAAGGACTCGGCCAGGAGCGCCCGGACGTTCTTGCCGGCCGAGTTGGGGGCGACCTCCCCCGGGATGAGGTCACCCACCCCGAGCTGGAACGGCGAGAACGCCACCCGGGCGATCCCGTTGCCGTGGAAGAAGGTCTCCGCCGTGACGGGCCGCGCGAGGAAGACGTCGTCGTTGAGGTAGAGGTACCGGTCGGAGAGTCCGGCGATGTGGTGCAGCCGGGTGCCGATGGCGTGCGAGTTGAAGGTCGGGAGCGCGACGTCGTCGAAGATGTCCTGGTGGTCCACGACGGTGATCCCCCGTGCCTCACGGTCCAGCCACCCCGGGACCTGGGCGTCGGTGACGACGTAGACGTGACGCACGAAGGGGGCATACATGTGCAGGGAGCGCAGGGAGTAGCGCAGCTCGTCGTGGCTGATGTACCGCGAGGCGTTCGCGGCGAGGCCTGCAGGCGCCTGGCCGCTGAACCGGGCGCGTCGCCGGGCGTGCGCGGGGTCGTCCCCGTCGACCCAGGTGTAGACGACGTCGACGGGAAAGGTGACCTCGTCGGCCAGCGTCCAGGCGAACGGCTCGTAGGTCGGGCGGGACCGACCCCCGATCGACACGGTGGTGCGCTGCTGCGCCGAGGGTGGCAGGACGTCTGCGACCAGGTTGGGGCGGGGTGCGACCAACGAGACGTCCCTCACCTCCGGAGGTGTCTGGCACCGCAACCGGGCCGCCCGCTCCGGTCCGTCCGCTGCCTCCGTCAGCCGCGCCCCCTCCTGCCAGAACTCCACGTCACAGCCGTACTCCAGCCCGGCCAGCAGGCGGCCGGTCGGCGAGACCAGCGGTTCGGCGAAGCGGATGACAGGAGCCCGCTTGATCCGGGCGTCCAGGGCACCGTCCGCGTAGGCGCTGCGCACCTGGGGCCGCCCCTCCCGCGCGGGTCGCAGCGCGTGCAGCGCGCTCATGGCGTGACGTTCGCGCATCGCCTCGAGGACCGCGGCCCGGTGCGACTCGTGGACCCCCACGACCCGCCTCAGCCGCGAGCGGCCTCGGACCACGAAGTAGTCGATCCCGGCCGACTCCAGGACGTCCGCGACCAGTCCCAGGTTGCGATCGCCGGCCCCTCGGGCGGTGAAGGCCACGACCTCCCGCGCCGGCCCCTGGAGACCGTCGGCATCGAGGATCCTGATCTGCGGGTCAGCAGCGCGCGCCGCGTCACGCCGCTCGGCGATCCGCCTGCGTCGGCGCTCCTGCCGGTCACGGCGCTCCCGCTCCTCCTGCTCACGCTCGGCGCGCTCGGCAGCCACCCAGTCCGCCTCGGCGCGACGGGCTCGGACCGCGCTCGGCAGCAGCCGGCGCACCGCGCCGGGCAGCAGCCGGTCAGGCTGTGGCATCGAGACCTCCCCCGGGCTCAGGCACGCGGGCAGGCCCACGACCGTGGATATGCGAAAGGGCCCACCTTGGGGGGTGGGCCCTTTCGTTGAGTGGTGGTCCGGCGGTGTCCTACTCTCCCACACCGTTCCCAGTGCAGTACCATCGGCGCTGTCAGGCTTAGCTTCCGGGTTCGGAATGTGACCGGGCGTT
>NZ_MKKF01000015.1:0-33212 GCF_001942435.1 Serinicoccus sp. CNJ-927
ACGACCTCGGGCTGAGAACGGTGCTCACCGGCCGACGGCTCGGCCACCAGCCTCCCACCCCAGTCCTTCCGGAGGGGTGACTGCACTCCCATTAGGCTGAGGCCATGCGCAGGGGCATGGGTCCGACGGTCGTCATCGCCGTCGTCGCTGCCCTGGCCGGCATCACGCTGCTGCTGTGGAGCTCGAGCAGCGGCTCCTCTCTCGTCGGCCCGCCCCAGAGCACCTGGGCGCCCTCGGTCGGGATGCCCGACCTGCCCGCCGTGACGCAGGCCCCGGCCGAGCAGGCGAGCGGTGGCGAGCTCGAGGAGACCGAGGGCCGCGCCGTCGACTGGCTGCTCATCGGCTTCCTCGTCCTGGTGGTCGCGGTCGTCCTCATGGTGCTGCGGATGCTGGCGAACCGCGGCATCCGCGAGCGGGAGCCGCTCACCGTCGAGGAGGACGAGGAGCTCGTCGCCCTGCTGGAGGCCAGCGGCGACGACGTCCGCTACCGGGCGCTCGCGGAGGGTGACCCGCGCAACGCCGTCGTCGCCTGCTGGGTGGCCCTCGAGGACGCCGTGCGCCGCTCCGGGCTGCACCAGAACCCCGCGGAGACCGCCGCGGAGCTCACCCGTCGGGTGCTGGGCCGGTGGGAGGTCGACGAGGCCGCGATCCGGGAGCTCTCCGAGGCCTACCGCGAGGCCCGTTTCTCCCGGCACCCGGTCAGCGAGCAGCAGCGCGACGGGGCGGTCGGCGCGCTCGAGCGGATCCACGACGACCTGCGCCGGCGCGTCCTGGCCGAGCAGGCCCGCGCCGCCGAGCAGGAGGCCGTGGCGCAAGAGCAGGGCGAGCAGCAGGCCGGGCGGGCCGGAGCGGCCCGGTGAGCCCCACGGTCCACGGCGCGGTCACCCGGCGCACACTGCGCCGCCAGCTGACCCCGGCGCTGGTCGGCGCGCTGCTCGTCGGCGCGCTGCTCTACTACATCGGCTCGCTCCCCTACGCCCTGCCGCTGGCCGTCCTCGCTGTAGTCCTCGCCGGCCTCGTCCTCGGCCTGGCGCTGTGGGGCGCGACGAGCACCACCCGCGACGTCGAGCAGGCCTACTGGGTGTCGACGCCACGGCAGGAGTCGGCGCCGCCGGACGCCATGGACTACCGCCTCCTGCGGCTGCGGCGCGACCTGCGGGACGCACTCGAGCGGGACGACCGGGGCGACCACATCTACCCGGTCGTCCGGGAGCTGGCCGCCGAGCGGCTGCTGGCGCACCACGACGTCGACCTGGAGACCGAGCCGGAACGGGCGCGGGCGGTGCTCGACCCCCACCTGTGGAACTACCTGACCCGCCCGCCCACCGACAGGCGCAAGCGCAGCAAGAGCGCCCTGCACACCGCGATCGAAGGAGTCGAGCAGCTGTGAGCCAGACCAGCACCGGGACACCCACCCTGACCACCGAGGAGGTCTCGCGCCGCGCGGGCGAGGTGCTCGACCGGGTCGAGCAGGCGGTCGTCGGCAAGCGCGAGGCGCTGACCATGGTGCTCACCGCGATCCTGTCCCGGGGCCACGTCCTACTGGAGGACTTCCCCGGGCTCGGCAAGACCCTCGCCGCGCGCTCCTTCGCGCAGACCCTCGGGCTGGAGTTCACCCGCGCGCAGTTCACCCCCGACCTGCTGCCCTCGGACCTCACCGGGTCCTTCGTCTTCGACCAGAAGGCCGCCGAGTTCGCCTTCCGCCCGGGTCCGTTGTTCACCGGGCTGCTGCTCGCCGACGAGATCAACCGCACCCCGCCCAAGACCCAGTCGGCGCTGCTCGAGGCGATGCAGGAGCACCAGGTCACCGTCGAGGGCCAGACCTTCGCGCTGCCGCAGCCGTTCCACGTCCTCGCCACCGCCAACCCGGTGGAGTACGAGGGCACCTACCCGCTCCCCGAGGCCCAGCTCGACCGCTTCCTGGCCCGGGTCTCCTTCGGCTACCCCTCGCCCGAGGAGGAGTGGGACGTGCTGCGCCGTCGCGTCTCTCGGCAGACCGAGGACCAGCGGCTGGAGCCGGTCACGGACGCCGCCGGGCTGGCCGCGATGCAGGAGGCGATCGAGCGCGTCCCGGTCGAGGACGACATCTCCCGCTACTGCGTCGAGCTGGCCTCGGCGACGCGCCGGCACCGTGCCGTCCTCGTCGGGGCCTCTCCCCGCGGCTCGCTCGCGCTCATGCTCACCGCGCGGGCGTATGCCGTCATCCGCGGCCGCGACTACCTCACCCCGGAGGACGTCAAGGCGGTCGCGCACGCGGTGCTAGACCACCGCATCTCGATCAAGCCCGAGCTGTGGATGTCGGACACCGGAGGCGCCGCCGTCGTGACCGCCGCGCTGGGCCAGGTGCCGGTCCCCGGCTCTCGCACCGGGGCCTCCACCGTGGACGACGGCACCGGACCCAGCCACGGCGACGGCGACGTCGGCACGCAGGCCTGATGGCGCTCACCGAGCGGGCCGACGCCTGGCGCCCGACGCACGCCTTCGCCCGCTGCCTCGTGGCTGTGCTGCTGGTCGCCCCGGTGGCGCTGCTGTGGCGCCGCCCGGACCTGCTCGTGCTGCTCAGCCCGCTCGTGGTCGTCCTCGCCTGGAGCCTCGCGACGCGCCCCGCCGACCGGCCGGACCACCGCTTCGCCCTGTCGCACGCTCAGGTGCGCGAGGGCGACCAGGCGTTGGCGGTCGCCGACCTCGAGCCGGTCGAGGGCGCCCACATCCTGTGCGCGGCGTTGACCCCCGCCCCGTTCGTGGAAGCCGTGGCCCAGGAGCGGATGCGCGCCGCGTTGGACAGCGACGACCTCCCGGTCCAGCGCACGGCCACCGTCGTCGACGCCGAGGGGTCGCTCGTGCAGGGCCGGCGACGGCTGCTCGTCGGGCTGCGGGTCACCCGGTGGGGCGTGCGCCGGATCGGACCCATGCAGGTGGCGGCCAGCAGCGCCTGGGGGTCCTACCGCTGGGGGCCGATCTCGGTCGGGGCCCAGGGCCTGCGGGTGCTGCCCCAACCCGCCGCCTTCGACACCTCGGCCCCGGCGCCGCACCCTCGCGGCCTGGTCGGGATGCACCGTTCCACCCGCCCGGGCGACGGCAGCGAGTTCGCCACGATCCGGCCCTTCCAGGTGGGCGACCGGCTGCGCCGCATCCACTGGCCGCGGTCCAGCCGCACCGGGGAGCTGCACGTGACCTCGAGCTACGCCGACCAGGACACCCACGTGGCCGTGCTCGTGGACGCGCACTACGACCTCGGCCGTTCCGGTGGGCTGACGGGCACGCCCAGCTCGCTGGACCGCTCGGTCCGTGCCGCGGCCGCCCTCGGCGAGCACTTCCTGCAGCAGGGCGACCGGGTGAGCCTGCGGGTGCTGTCCGCCCGCACCCCGCTCACGGTCCCGGTGGGAACGGGCCGGCGGCACGGTGTGCGCATCCTGGACACCCTGAGCCGGATCCAGCCGGCCGTGGACGACGAGACCGACCCGCGCAGGGTCCACCTCGGGGTGGGCTCGGGCACGCTCGTCGTCATGATCTCGGCCCTCGTCTCGCCCGACGCGCTCACCCAGGCCGCGACGCTGGCCGCCCGCGGCCTGTCGGTCGTCGTGGTGGACGCGCTGGTCGAGGGCGGCGCGGGTGTGGTCCCGAGCGCCGACCGCGACCCGCTCGCCCGCACCGCCTGGCGGATCCGGATGCTGGAGCGGGAGCGGGAGATCCGAGCGATCAGGCGCCAGGGCGTGGCGGTCGTGCCGTGGCTGGGCCCCGGCAGCCTGGACGTCGTGCTGCGCGAGCTGTCGCACCGGCGGCGCGGGGCGGGGGTGTAGCCGTGGGCGAGCTGCGCGAGCACTGGGTCAACCTGCGCACCGCCACCCCCAGCCACCGGCGGGTGCGGCTCCTGGCGGTCCTGGGGGCCCTCGGCTTCGCCCTCTCCCAGGCGGCCGCGGGCGGCGGCGGGCCGGTCGCCTGGGTCGGCACCGTGGTCCTGGGCCTGCTCGTCGTGGTCCAGCCGAACGGCATCATGCCCGCCGTCTTCCTCGTCTGGGCCATCGCCAGCTGGTGGGCGGGGGTCGACGGCCCGTGGCACTGGGCCCTGCTGCCCGCCACGTGGAGCCTGCTCGTCGTGCATGCGAGCGCCTCGCTGGCCGCGTCGGTGCCCCCGCAGGCGACCCTGCCGCCCACCGTGCTGCGGCGGTATGCCCTGCACACCGCGGTCGTCGCCCTCGTCACCACGGTCGTCTGGGCGCTCGCCGCCCTCGTGACGACCGGTGCCGCGACCGGCGGTCCGGTCCCCGGCATCCTCGGGCTGGCCCTGCTCGCGCTGGCGCTCGGGGGCTATCTGCGGCTACGTGAGCGCCAGCAGGACGGATGAGGTCCCTGCCTATGCTGGTCCGCGTGAGCGACGAGCCGATTGGAGCGGGCCCGGATGAGTGAGCGCCGGTCGGCGACCCGCCTGCCCCGGTCGGTGTACGCCCGCGGCTCGGAGCCGGACCCCCGGTTCAGCCTGGCCAACGAGCGCACCTTCCTCGCCTGGATCCGCACCGCGCTGGCCTTCCTGGCGGCAGGTGTGGCGCTGGAGGCGTTGCCGGTGCCGGTCGACCCCGGCTTCCGGCTCGCGGCCTCCGCGGTCTTCGTGGTCCTCGGCATGCTGGCCTCGCTGCAGGCCTGGGTGGGGTGGTTCCGGGTGGAGCGCGCCATGCGCGAGGGGCGCGCCCTGCCCCCGCTGACCATCGGCTCGTTCATCGCCGTCGGGCTGCTCCTGGCGATCCTGCTCGTCGCGATCGGGCTGCTGGTGTGAGCGCTCCTGCCTACGACCCGGGGCTGCAGCCGGAGCGCACGCTGCTGGCCTGGCGCCGCACGTGCCTGGCGCTCGCCGTCATCGGTGCCGGGATCGCCCGCTTCACCGGGGTATACCTCGGGCTGGCGACGGCGGCCCTGGTGGGCGGGCTGGTGGTCCTCGGTGCCGGGTGGGCCTACCACCGGGCCACCGGGCGCTACCGTCGCGACCACCTCCGGCTGCACCACGACGACACCATCGCCTCGGACGGGGTGGCCTTCGTCGTGGCCAGCCTCAGCCTGGGCCTGATAAGCGTGGCCGCCGCGGTCTTCGTGCTGCGGGTCGGTCTGGAACGACTGGGCTGACCGGGTCCCCCGGCGCACGGCCAGCGCTCAGGCGCTCTCCTTGCGCTGCTGCCGCTTGCGGGGGGCGACGTCGCGGCGCACGATCGTCGGGTTGACGTTCTCCTGCACGACCTCGCGGGAGATGACGACCTTGGCGATCTCGTCGTCGGAGGGCACGTCGAACATCACCGGGAGGAGGACCTCCTCCAGGATCGCGCGCAGGCCGCGGGCGCCGGTGCCGCGCAGCAACGCCTGGTCGGCGATGGCCTCCAGCGCCTCGTCGGCGAACTCGAGCTCGACGCCGTCGATCTCGAACATCTTCTTGTACTGCTTCACCAGCGCGTTGCGCGGCTCGGTGAGGATGTTGACCAGGGCGTCCCGGTCCAGCGGGGACACCGTGGTGATGACCGGCAGGCGGCCGATGAACTCCGGGATCAGCCCGAACTTCATGAGGTCCTCGGGCAGGACGTCGCCGAAGTGCTCCCCCACGTCCTTGGCGGATTTCAGCTCGGCACCGAAGCCCAGCCCCTGCTTGCCGGTGCGAGACTCGATGATCTTCTCCATCCCGGCGAAGGCGCCGCCGACGATGAAGAGCACGTTGCCGGTGTCGATCTGGATGAACTCCTGGTGCGGGTGCTTGCGGCCGCCCTGCGGCGGCACGCTGGCGACCGTCCCCTCGAGGATCTTCAGCAGCGCCTGCTGCACGCCCTCGCCGGAGACGTCCCGGGTGATCGAGGGGTTCTCGCTCTTGCGCGCGATCTTGTCGATCTCGTCGATGTAGATGATCCCGGTCTCGGCCTTCTTCACGTCGAAGTCGGCGGCCTGGATGAGCTTGAGCAGGATGTTCTCGACGTCCTCACCGACATACCCCGCCTCGGTGAGCGCGGTCGCGTCGGCGATCGCGAAGGGGACGTTGAGCATCCGGGCCAGGGTCTGCGCCAGGTAGGTCTTGCCGCAGCCCGTGGGCCCGATGAGCAGGATGTTGGACTTGGCGATGTCGACGTTCTCGTCGGCGCTGCCCTTGCCCTCCCCGGCCTGGATCCGCTTGTAGTGGTTGTAGACCGCGACGGCCAGGGCGCGCTTGGCCGGATCCTGGCCAACGACGTAGTTCTGCAGGAAGTCGAAGATCTCGCGCGGCTTGGGCAGCTGACCCAGCCCCAGGTCGCTGGACTCGGCCAGCTCCTCCTCGATGATCTCGTTGCACAGGTCGATGCACTCGTCGCAGATGTAGACGCGGCCCGGCGATCAGCTTCTTGACCTGCTTCTGGCTCTTCCCGCAGAAAGAGCACTTCAGCAGCTCGCTGCTCTCGCCCATCCGTGCCACGTGGTCGTCCTTCCTACCGCTGCGTCCTCACCGTGGTCCGGGCGACCCGGGGTCGCCCTGCCTGCACGACGCTACCTTGCCGAGCCGGGTTTCGGCACGGTTTTCCCGGCGCGATCCGCGTGTTGGGCCCGCGATCCGCTGTCAGCGGAACCCCGCTCCGGGGGAGCTCCCGCCGTGAGACCGCTCAGCACGAGCAGGACCGGGAGCAGGGCCACCAGGTAGCGCGGGCGGGCCTCGAACAGCGCGAGGTAGCCCGTCAGCGCGAGCAGGCTGACCGAGCAGGCGGCCACCCAGGGACCGCTCCGGACGCGTCAGAGCCCGACCCCGGTCACGAGCAGCGTCGCCACCCAGAGGCCGTGCAGCGCGGGGGCGACCACCTGACGGTAGGGCTCGCCGGAGCCGACGAACCAGGACTGCAGCGCGCTCCACCGGCTTCCGAGGAGGCCGGGCTCGTCCCGGTCGACGCCCTCCCCGTGGGCCCAGAAGGTGCCGTCGCCCCAGACCCAGGCGATCGTGCGGGAGGTGAAGGTCAGGTTGCCGACCACGCCCCGCTCCAGGACCTGGGTGCGGATCTTGTCGCGGGAGATCTGCTGCCGCAGCTCCTGGTCGGGCTGATGCTTCATGGTCGACGCGTGCCCCCAGCCCAGCACCCGCGTCGCGCTGGGTGAACCTACCTGCTGGTGGCGCGGTGCCGGACCCGGCGCGCCCGGGGACGACGGGAGCCCGCCCCCCACGAGGGGTGACGGGCTCCGGGATCGGCAACCGGCGGACCGGGGTATGCCCGGCGCCGGGCGGCCTCAGTCGTCCAGCGACGCCTTGCGCGAGGCGAGCACCTCGTCGACGAGGCCGTACTCCTTGGCCTCCGCGGCGGTGAGGATCTTGTCGCGCTCGATGTCCTTCTGGACCTGCTCGGCGCTGCGGCCGGAGTGCTTGGCCCAGGTCTCCTCGAGCCAGGTCCGCATCCGGAGCACCTCGTTGGCCTGGATCTCGATGTCCGAGGCCTGGCCGTAGTCGCCGCCGGCGAGCGCCGGCTGGTGGATGAGCACCCGCGCGTTGGGCAGCGCGAAGCGCTTGCCCGGCGCGCCGGCCGCCAGCAGCACCGCGGCCGCCGAGGCGGCCTGGCCGATGACGAAGGTCTGCACGTCCGGCTTGATGTACTGCATCGTGTCGTAGATCGCCGTCAGCGCGGTGAACGAGCCGCCGGGGCTGTTGATGTACATGAGGATGTCGCGGTCCGGGTCCTGGCTCTCCAGCACGATGAGCTGGGCGATGATGTCGTCGGCCGAGGCGTCGTCGACCTGGACGCCGAGGAAGATGATCCGGTCCTCGAACAGCTTGGTGTAGGGATCCTGGCGCTTGGTGCCGTAGGAGGTGCGCTCCTCGAACTGCGGCAGGATGTAGCGGCTGCTCGGAGCCAGCGGACGGGCCAGGCCACCGCCGGGCTGCTGCGGGGTGCCGCTCCAGGCGCCACCGGCGTACGGGCTCTGCTGGGGGAAGGTCATGAGGTCAGCTCTCTTCTCGCTGGGGTGGCCGGTCAGGAGGTGGGGGACGACGGCGCGTCGCCGGAGCGCTCGTAGACGTGGTCGACGAAGCCGTACTCCTGGGCCTCGGCCGCGGTGAACCAGCGGTCGCGGTCGGAGTCGGTGGTGATCTGCTCCACGCTCTGCCCGGTGTGCTCGGCGATCAGCTCGGCCATCTGCTGCTTGATGTGCAGCATCTGCTCGGCCTGGATCTTGATGTCGGAGGCGGTGCCGCCGATGCCGCCCGAGGGCTGGTGCATCATGACGCGGGCGTGCGGGGTGGCATACCGCTTGCCGGGGGCGCCGGCGGAGAGGAGGAACTGCCCCATCGAGGCGGCCAGGCCCATCGCCACCGTGGCGACGTCGTTGGGGATCCACTGCATGGTGTCGAAGATCGCCATGCCCGCGGTCACCGAGCCGCCCGGGGAGTTGATGTAGAGCCAGATGTCCTTCTCCGGGTCCTCGGCGGCCAGGAGCAGCAGCTGGGCGCAGATCGCGTTGGCGTTGTCGTCGCGCACCTCCGAGCCCAGGAAGATGATGCGCTCCTTGAGGAGCCGGTTGTAGATCTGGTCGTCGAGACCCGCCGGCGCGGTGCTCTCGGCCATCGTGATGTCGGTCATGCGCTGCTTTCCCTCGCTTCGTCCGGGGTATGCCGTGCGGCACCTGTGCTTGTCATCGACCCTACGTCCGCCCCCGTCGCGAAACTCCCCGCGGGCGCCGTGTTCGCCCTGAGCGCACTGCCGCCTCGCCCCCTCCCCCGACCGGCCGCGCGGTCTGCGCCGACCGGCCGCACGGTGGGCACCGTCCCGGCCGTGCGAGGCTGTCCGCGTGACCGACACCCTTCGCACCGACCGCACCTGGCTGGTCGCCTTGGCCGCCTCGCTGTGGGGCCTGTCCGCGCTCTGGCGCGGCCCGCTGGCGCAGGAGCTGCCCTCGCTCGCCATCGTCTTCTGGGAGCACGCCCTGCTGACCCTGCTCCTGCTGCCGTGGCTGGTCCCCGCGGTCCGCCGCTGGCGCGCCGCGAGCCTGCGCACCCAGGTCTCGGTGCTCGTCATCGGCGCCGGCAGCTCGGCGCTGGCCACAACGTTGTTCACCGCTGCCTTCCGCCTCGGCGACCCCATCACCCCGCAGGTCCTGCAGAAGCTGCAGCCCTTCATCGCGCTGGCGCTCGCCGCGGTCCTGCTCGGGGAGCGGCTGCGCCGGTCCTACCTGCTCTTCCTCGCGCCCGCCGTCGTCGGCGCGTGGCTGATGACCTTCGCCGACCCGCTGGCCGTCACGGTGAGCTCGGCGCAGGCCGCGCTGCTCGCGCTCGGCGCCGCGGCGCTGTGGGCGTGTGGGACGGTGCTCGGCCGGGCGGCGAGCGCGGAGCTGCGCTTCGTGGACCTGACGGCCCTGCGCTTCGCCGTCGGCCTGGTGACGCTGGCGATCATCGCCGGCTTCACCGGCACCCCGTTGGCCGTCCCGCTCTCCGCCGCGCCCTCGATCGCGGCGCTCGCGCTGCTGCCCGGGCTCGCGGCGATGACGCTCTACTACCGGGCGCTGCGGCATACCCCGGCCTCCCGGGCGACCCTCGCCGAGCTGACCTTCCCGCTCACCGCCGCCCTCATCGGGGTGATCGCGTTCGGCAGCCGCCCTGAGCCGACCCAGTGGCTGGGGATGGCGCTGGTCGTCGCGACCGTCGTCGCGCTGTCGCTGCACGAGCAGCGCGCCCCGCAGCCCTCGGTCCGGGCGCCCGAGCGCGCCGAGGCCCTGCAGCGCTGACCTCTCTCGACCACCGCGGCCGCCCTCCCGCTCGATGTGGTGCCGTCCGTCGTACTCCACTGTGGTCCGGGTTGCCCGATCCCCCGCGTCGAGCCGACGCAGCAGGTCACCGCTGCCGACCAGGCTGTCGCCTGGCACCACCAGGTCGACGAGATCGAGTACCCGTGCGCAGTCGAGGAAGGTGTCCAACGGCGTCGTGACCCGCAGACCCCGGAAGACCACCAGCTGCCGCGACGAGGCGTGCACGACGAGGTCCTCCCGGGCCGACCGCAGCCGCCCGGTCCCCACGCTGACGTGCCGGCCCACCGCGTGCGGGACGACACCGCCCCAGAGCTCGGCGGCGGTGTGGTGGGAGGCGAAGGCGTCGGCCGGGGCGTGGCCGCAGAAGTTGTCCAGACCCGCCCGGGCCACAGAAAACGCGACTGCACCGGGTATGCCGTGAACTCGCCCTGCTGGGCGGCATACCCGGTGCAGTCGCGCACCGTGCGTGGTGGGTCAGGCCTTGGCGGCGTCCTCGGACTCCTCGGCCTCGACGACCTCGTCGCCGGCCTCCACGACCTGGTCGCCCGGCCCGACCTCCTCGGCCGCCTCGTCGTCCTCGTCGTCACCCTCGATCGCGTCGAGGTCGACGACGTTCCCGTCGGTGTCAGTGACCTTCGCCTGCTCCAGGACGTTCGCGAGCGCCTTGCGGCGACCGACCTCGGCGACCATCGCGGGCACCTGGTTCTGCTGGTCGATCTGCTGCGCGAACTGCTGGGCGTTCATGCCGTACTGCTGCGCGGTCATCATGATGTACTCGATGAGCTCGCCCTGGTCGACCTCGACCTCGTCCCGCTTGACCAGCGCGTCGAGCAGGAACTGCGTCTGCATCGCCTTGGTCGTGGACTCGGTGACCTCGGCGCGGTGCTCGTCGTCCTCGAGCCGCTCCTCGCCCTCGAGGTGACGGTGCACCTCGGCCTCGACGAGGCTGTCGGGCACCGGGATCTCGACCATGCCGAGCATGGCCTCCAGCACCTTGTCGCGGGCGCCGACGCCCTGCTCGAAGCGGGCGCCCTGCTCGGCCTGCTTGGCGAGGTCCTCGCGCAGCTCGTCCATCGTGTCGAACTGGCTGGCCAGCTGGGCGAACTCGTCGTCCAGCTCGGGCAGCTCGCGCTCCTTGGCGGCCTGCACGGTGACGGTGACGTCAGCGTTCTCGCCCTTGCGGTCACCACCGGCCAGCGGCGAGCTGAACTCGACGGTGTCGCCGGCCTTGGTGCCGCGCAGCGCGGTGTCCAGCCCGTCCAGCATCGTGCCGGAGCCGATCTCGTAGGAGACGCCGGTCACCGAGTCGATCTCCTCCTCGCCGATCTTCGCGGACAGGTCGATCGTCAGGTGGTCGCCGGTCTTGGCCTTGCGCTTGATCGGCTTGAGGGTGCCAAAACGCTCGCGCAGGTTGTCGATCCGGGTCTGGACGTCCTCCTCGGACGCCTGGACCGGGTCGACGACGACCTCGATGCCGGAGAAGTCGGGCAGCTCGAACTGCGGGACGATGTCGACCTCGGCCTCGAAGGCGAGGTCCTGGCCCTCCTCCATCGGCAGCGTGGTGAGGTTGACCTCGGGCTGCGAGAGCGGGGTGAGGTCGTTCTCGGTCATCGCCTGGGTGTAATACTCCGGCAGGGCGTCGTTGACAGCCTCCTGCACCACGGCGCCGCGGCCGAAGCGCTGGTCGATGATCCGGTTCGGCACCTTGCCCTTGCGGAAGCCCGGGATCTGCACGTTGGCGCCGATGCTCTTGTAGGCGGCGTCCAGCTTGGGCTGGAGGTCGGCGGCGGGGACCTCGACGGTCAGCTTGACCCGGGTCGGGGTCAGGGTCTCGACAGCGCTCTTCACTGCAGGTTGCTCCGTTGTCATGTCGGGGGTATGTCGTCTCTCGCCGGGCGTGCGAACAGCCCGCGGCGAGCACGCGGATCAGCACCATGCTAGGTGGTCGGGGTAGCCGGATTCGAACCGGCGGCCTTCCGCTCCCAAAGCGGACGCGCTACCAAGCTGCGCCATACCCCGTCGTCGGACGGCGTCACGGACGCCGCGGGCAAGGGTCTAGACTATCTCCTCGGCCCGGCGGGACACGTCTCACGCGGGGTCGCGCGGGTGTAGCTCAATGGTAGAGCCCCAGTCTTCCAAACTGGCTACGCGGGTTCGATTCCCGTCACCCGCTCCACAGACCGCCCATCCGTCAGGACTGCTGACGGGCCGCGGCCTCCTCGACCTGGTCCAGCAGGGTCCCGAGCTCTTCGGGCCGGCGCTCGTTGGGCGCCACCTCGCCCCCGTCGAACTCGTCGAAGGTCGACAGCGACACCTGCTGCCGGACCACGACCATGCTGTAGTTCGCCAGGATCAACCGCCAGTGCTCGATGGCCCGGACACCGCCCTCGGACCCGTAGCCGACCAACCCGGCCGCCTTGCCCTGCCACTCCGGGTAGAGCCAGTCGGTGGCGTTCTTGAGGCCGCCCGGGACCGAGTGGTTGTACTCCGGCGTCACCACGACGAAGCCGTTGCAGGCGTCGATGGCGGCGCTCCAGGCGTGCACGGACTCGTGCGGGTACTGCTTCTTGGCGCCGCCGGGCACCTTCTCCCACTCCAGCAGCGGCACCCCGAAGGTCTTGAGGTCGATGAGCTCGTAGTCGGTGCCGCCGTCGCGCTGCTGTGCCTGGTCGTGGACCCAGCGGGCCACGCTCTCGCCCTTGCGGCCCTCGCGGATGGACCCGATGATGATGCCGATCTTCATGGGCACCATCGGACCACAGCTGCTCAGTACCCGCCCGGCGGGGGCACCATCTCGCCGCGCACCCCCAGCAGCCGCACCGGTCGCTCGTCCGCGAGGCGCTGGTAGAGCTCGAAGGCGGTGGCCGCGAGCACCTCGGGGTCGGTGGTCGGCTCCGGCAGCTTGCGACCCCGGTGGTAGGTGAAGAAGGGCACGAAGCGCACCTTGAGGAAGACGCGCTGCACCGGCCGGCCCTCCGAGGCGACGTCCTCGACGACCCGCACCGCGAGCTCGCGCAGGGCCTCGCGCACCTCCTCGGGGGTCACGAGGTCCTGCTGGTATGTCGTCTCGCGGCCCCGCGCCCGCGGCACCCAGGGCGAGTCGTCCGGCCAGTCCGCTCCCCCGCCCCGGCCCAGCTCGGAGAGCCGCGGCCCGTTGGTCGGGCCGAACTCCGCGGCCAGCACCGCGTCGTCGGCCCCGGCCAGCTCCGCCACCGTGGTCAGACCGACCTGCTCCAGGCGCGCGGCGATGCGCTTGCCGACGCCCCACAGCGCCGTCGTCGGGCGTGGTCCCATCACCTCGAGCCAGATCTCACGGGTGAGGACATAGGTGCCGCGCGGCTTGCCGAAGTCGGTCGCGGTCTTGGCCCGCACGAGGCTGTCACCGATGCCGATCGAGCAGTGCAGCCCGGTGCGCTCCAGCACCGCCGCCTGCACCCCGGCGGCCACGGCCTCGACGTCGTCGGTCTCGACCCCGACGAAGGCCTCGTCCCACCCGAGCACCTGCACCACCGACCCCGGCCACGCCCGCAGCGTGTCCATGACCTGCTCGGAGGCGTCCTCGTAGACCGGGAAGTCCACCGGCAGGAAGACCGCGTCGGGGCACCGGCGCGCGGCGACGCGCAGCGGCATACCGGAGCGGACGCCGTGCTCGCGCGCCTCGTAGGACGCAGTCGAGACCACCGCGCGCTCGGTCGGGTCGCCGCGTCCGCCGACGACCACGGGGCACCCCGCCAGCTCGGGGCGGCGCAAGATCTCCACGGCGGCCAGGAACTGGTCCATGTCGACGTGCAGCACCCATCTGCGGCTCACGCGCCCATTGTGTCCGAGCCCGCCGACACCCGCCCGGGCGCCGACCGGTCCTCGACCGCGACGCGCCCGGGCATCGCGCCCGGGTCGACAGCCCCGGGGGGATGTGGTTGCGTGGTCCCGCAAGAAAGGCGCCCCGACCGGGGTGCCGGACCCGATGGGAAGGAGTCACGTCATGGGCTTCATGGACAAGGCCAAGGACATGGCCGGTCAGCACGACGAGAAGGTCGACCAGGGCATCGAGCAGGCTGGCGACTTCGCCGACGACAAGACCGGCGGCAAGCACTCCGAGCACATCGACAAGGCCCAGGACTTCGCCAACGACCGCGCCGACCAGTTCGGTGGCGTCGAGGGCGAGGGCAACGGCGAGGGCGACAACAACGCCTGAGCGTGAGCTGAGCCTGCGAAGCCCCCGCCCGGTCGATCCGGGCGGGGGCTTCGTCGTGCGGCGTCAGGGCAGCGGCGGGAGCGTCCCGTCGCTCTCGTAGGCGCGCATCATGTCGATCCGGCGCTGGTGCCGGTCGTCGCCCGAGAAGGGGGTGGCCAGGAAGGCCTCGACGATGGCGCGCCCCTCCTCGAGGGTATGCATCCGCGCGCCGAGGGAGACGACCTGCGCATCGTTGTGCTCGCGGGTGAGGCGTGCCAGCTCGGGGTCGTAGGCGAGCGCCGCGCGGATACCGGCCACCTTGTTGGCGGCCATCTGCTCACCGTTGCCCGACCCGCCCAGCACGATCCCGAGCGACCCCGGGTCCGCGGCGACCGCCTCGGCGGCGCGCAGCACGAAGACCGGGTAGTCGTCCTGCGGGTCGTGGTCGACCGGCCCGTGGTCGACGACCTCGTGACCCTGCTCACCGAGCCAGGTCACCAGGTCGCGCTGCATCTCGTAGGCGGCGTGGTCGCCGCCGATGTGAACCCGCACGGCGCTCTCCCTCAGCTGAAGTCCGGACCCACCGAGCGGGTCCGCTTGATCTCGTAGAAGCCCGGGGTGGCGGCGACGAGCAGGCAGCCGTCCCAGAGCTTGCCGGCGGCCTCGCCCTTGGGGGCGGGTGTGACGACGGGCCCGAAGAAGGCGACGTCCTCGACCGAGACGACCGGCGTGCCGACGTCGTCACCGACGAGGTCGATGGCCCGCTGGTGGCTGGCGCGCAGCGCCTCGTCGTGCTCCTCCGAGCCGCCGGCCTGAGCGAGCGAGGCGTCCAGCCCGAGCTCCTCGACCACCTCGGTGGTGATGGCGTCGAGGTCCTCGCTGCCGCGTCCGTCGAGGTGGATCCGCTGGCCGTAGGCGTCGTACATCTTCTTGCGCAGCTCGTTGGCCTCGGCCGCGGGCAGGTCGGCGGTGGCCGCGATGATCGTGCGGACCGGGCCCCAGGCGCGGTCGAGCATCTCGCGGTAGCCCTCGTCGAGGTCGCGCCCCTCGTTGAGCACCGACAGGCTCATCACGGACCAGGTGATCTCCAGGTCGCGGACCTGAGCCGCCTCCATGAGCCACCGGGAGGTCATCCAGGCCCACGGGCAGGCCGGGTCGAAGAACATCTCGGCGTGGGTGGTCCGACCTGTGGCGGACTGGGCAGAGGACTCGTGGTGCGTCATGCGACCATCGTGTCACGGCATACCCTGACCGCACCTGCGGACCCGACGCTCGACGAGGAGACCTCTGCATGCCCGGCACCAACCTGACCCGTGACGAGGCGGCCGCCCGGTCCGCGCTCATCCGCTGCGAGTCCTACGACGTGGCCCTGGACCTCACCCGGGGCGCGGAGACCTTCGCGACGAGCAGCACCGTCAGGTTCACCTGCACCAGCCCGGGCGAGTCGACGTGGATCGACTTCGTCGGCGCCTCGGTGGAGCGGGTCGTGCTCAACGGCACCGAGCTCGACCCGGCCACCGCCTGGGTGGACTCCCGGATCGCGCTGCCCGAGCTCGCGGAGAGCAACGAGCTCGTCGTCGAGGCGACCGGGACCTACATGAACACCGGCGAGGGGCTGCACCGCTTCGTCGACCCGGCGGACGGCGAGGTCTACCTCTACACCCAGTTCGAGGTCCCCGACAGCCGCCGGATGTATGCCGTCTTCGAGCAGCCCGACCTCAAGGCCACCTTCGCCTTCACGGTCACCGCGCCGGCCCACTGGCAGGTCATCTCCAACGAGCCGACCCCGGAGCCCACGGCGGTCGCCGACAGCGCGGACGGGCAGAGCGACGACCGCGGGGCCGCGACCTGGGCCTTCCCCGCGACGCCGCGCATCTCCTCCTACATCACCGCCCTGGTGGCCGGGCCCTACGACGTGGTCCGCGACAGCGTCAGCACCCGGGCCGGCGAGATCCCGCTGGGCGTCTTCTGCCGCAAGAGCCTCACCCCGCACCTGGACGCGGACAACATCCTCGACGTCACCAAGAAGGGCTTCGCCTTCTTCGAGGAGGAGTTCGACTGCGCCTACCCGTTCAGCAAGTACGACCAGATCTTCACGCCGGAGTACAACATGGGCGCGATGGAGAACGCGGGCTGCGTCACCATCGTGGAGAACTACGTCTTCCGGTCCAAGGTGACCGAGGCGATCGTGGAGCGGCGCGCGCTGACGATCCTGCACGAGCTGGCGCACATGTGGTTCGGCGACCTGGTGACGATGACCTGGTGGGACGACCTGTGGCTCAACGAGTCCTTCGCCGAGTGGGCCTCGACGACCGCCCAGGCCGAGGCGACCGGGTGGAAGGACGCCTGGACGACCTTCGGCACCGCGGAGAAGGCCTGGGCCTACAAGCAGGACCAGCTCTCCTCGACCCACCCGGTCGCGGCGGACATGGTCGACCTCGCCGCGGTGGAGGTGAACTTCGACGGCATCACGTATGCCAAGGGCGCCTCGGTGCTCAAGCAGCTCGTCGCCTACGTCGGGCGCGAGCCCTTCCGGGATGGGCTCCGGGCCTACTTCGCCAAGCACGCGTGGGGCAACACCACGCTGCGCGACCTGCTCACGGAGCTGGAGGCGACCAGCGGGCGCGACCTGAGCTCCTGGAGCCAGGTCTGGCTCGAGACGGCCGGAGTCAACACGCTGAGCCCCGAGGTCGAGGTCGCGCAGGACGGCACGATCTCGGCACTGACGCTCGTGCAGACCACGCCGGAGGAGCACCCGACCCTGCGGCCGCACCGCCTCGCGGTCGGCTGCTACGACCTGGTGGACGGCGTGCTGCGCCGGACCCGTCGCGTCGAGCTGGACGTGGACGGCGAGCGCACCGAGGTCGCCGAGCTCGTCGGGCAGCCGGTGCCGGACCTGCTGCTGGTCAACGACGACGACCTGGCCTACGCCAAGATCCGGCTGGACGAGCGCTCGCTCGCCACGGCCCTGGAGCACGTCCGGGGGATCGAGGACTCGCTGGCGCGGGCGCTCGTGCTGGGCGCCGCGTGGGACATGACCCGGGACGGCGAGATGTCGGCGAGCGACTACGTCCGGCTCGTGCTCACCGCGCTGCCCGGCGAGACCGACTCCACCCTGCTCCGGGTGCTGATCCAGCAGGTCAGCGCTGCCGCGCTCACGTATACCGCGCCGGCTCACCGGGAGTCGGTGGTGTCCTCGCTGACGACCGGGCTGCGCGAGGCCGCGCTGGGCGCCGACGGCGGCAGCGACGCCCAGCTGCAGCTGGTGACGGCGTGGGCCTCCTTCGCGCAGGCCGAGCGGGACGTCATCCTCGTGCACGCCCTGCTGGACGGCGAGCGCGAGCTGGCCGGGTTGACGATCGACCAGGACCTGCGTTGGACGCTGCTCACCGCGCTGGCCACGGCCGGCGCGGCGGGCGAGGAGGAGATCGCCGCCGAGCGTGAGCGTGACAACACCGCCACCGGGCACGAGAAGGCGGCCCGCGCCCGCGCGGCGCTGCCGACCGCTGAGGCCAAGGAGCGCGCGTGGACGGACGCGGTCGAGACCGCTGGTCTGTCGAACTCGGTGCTCGCGGCCATGGCGCTCGGCTTCGGCCGGGTGCACGACGTGGCCCTGCTGGAGCCGTATGCCGAGCGCTATCACGCGGTGATCGACCGGGTGTGGTCCGAGCGCACGCACCACATCGCCGAGTCGCTCGCGGTCGGTTTCTACCCGCTGGCCCTGGCGAGCCCGGCCCTGCTGCAGGCGAGCGAGGACTGGCTGGCGGCGCACACCGACGCCTCCAACAGCCTTCGGCGTACCATCGCCGAGAACCGCGACGCCGTCGCCCGGGCAGTCGCCGCCCAGGCGGCCGACGCCGGCTGAGGGCGCGACCCACCGCTCCCACGGGGAGGATCAGCACATGAAGCAACCACCAGCGTCCACCGGGTCGCCGCGCACCCCGGTCTCCGCCCGGGCGGGACGTGGTGCCCTGCTCGGCGCCGTCTTCCTCATGGCGACCAGCGCCATCGGGCCCGGGTTCATCACCCAGACCACGGTCTTCACCGCCGAGCTGGGTGCGGCCTTCGCCTTCGCGATCCTCATCTCGGTGATCGTCGACATCGCCGTGCAGCTCAACGTGTGGCGGGTCATCGGGGTGAGCGGGCTGCGGGCGCAGGACCTGGCCAACCGGGTGGTCCCGGGTGCCGGATACCTGCTCGCGGCGCTGGTCGTCTTCGGCGGGCTCGTCTTCAACATCGGCAACATCGGCGGCACCGCGCTGGGAGCCAACGCGATGCTCGGGCTCGACCCGCGGGTCGGCGGCGCCGCCTCAGCGCTGGTGGCGATCGTCATCTTCCTCAGCAAGCGTGCCGGGGTGGCCATGGATCGGATCGTGGTCGTGCTCGGGCTGGTGATGATCGTCATGGTCACCTGGGTGGCGATCACCTCCGATCCCCCGCTGGGCGAGGCGCTGCGTCAGACGGTGCGTCCGGACCGGGTCGACTTCCTGGTCATCGTCACTCTCATCGGCGGGACGGTCGGCGGCTACATCACGTATGCCGGCGCCCACCGGTTGGTGGACTCCGGGATCACCGGGCCGCAGCATGTCCGGGAGATCAGCCGGGTGTCGGTCACCGGCATCCTCGTCGCGGGCATCATGCGCGGGCTGCTCTTCCTGGCCGTGCTCGGCGTCGTCGCCGGGGGCGTCGCCCTGTCCGAGGAGAACCCTCCGGCGTCCGCCTTCGAGGCCGCGCTCGGCGAGGTCGGGCTCATCATCTTCGGGGTCATCCTCTGGGCGGCCGGGATCACCAGCGTGGTCGGCGCCTCCTACACCTCGGTGTCCTTCCTCGCCACCTTCTCGGGCTGGCTGCAGCGGCACCGGGGCTGGGTCGTCGTCGGGTTCATCGCGCTGTCAACGGTGGTCTATGTCGCCCTGGGGCAGGCTCCCGTCACGCTGCTCATCCTGGCCGGAGCGCTCAACGGGCTGATCCTGCCGGTCGGACTCGGCGTCATCGTGTGGGTGGCCCTGCGCCGCCAGGACCTGCTGCAGGGCTACCGCTACCCGCTATGGCTGGGCCTGTGCGGTCTGGCAGTGTGGCTTCTGACGCTCTATCTCGCCTGGCAGTCGCTCGGCGGGATCGCCCAGCTGTGGGAGTGAGGCAGACATGACGCACATCGACCTCAACGCGGACCTCGGCGAGAGCTTCGGTCGCTGGAGGCTCGGCGACGACGAGGCGATGCTCG
This sequence comes from Serinicoccus sp. CNJ-927, assembly GCF_001942435.1. NCBI lineage: Bacteria > Bacillati > Actinomycetota > Actinomycetes > Micrococcales > Ornithinimicrobiaceae > Serinicoccus > Serinicoccus sp. CNJ-927. The sequence continues at coordinate 19,119 of NZ_MKKF01000015.1, forward strand.
AGGTCGTCACCAGCGCCAACGTCGCCTGCGGCTTCCACGCCGGTGACCCGGGGGTGCTGCGCCGGGCCTGCGCCGACGCAGCGGCCCGTGGCGTCGTGGTCGGCGCCCAGGTGGGCTACCGCGACCTGGCGGGCTTCGGCCGCCGGTTCCTCGACGTCCCGCCGGCCGAGCTGGTCGACGACGTGCTCTACCAGATCGGGGCGCTGGAGGCCCTGGCCCGCGTCGAGGGCACCCGAGTGGCCTACGTCAAGCCGCACGGCGCGCTCTACAACGCGATCGTGCACCACGAGGAGCAGGCGGGCGCGGTCGTGGAGGCGGTGCGCTCCTACGACCCCGGACTCGCCGTCCTGGGGCTGCCGGGCTCGGCGTGGCTGCGACGCGCCGAGGAGGCCGGGCTGCGGATCGTCGAGGAGGCCTTCGCCGACCGGGCCTACACCCCGGAGGCCACACTGGTCCCGCGCAGCGAGCCCGGTGCCGTCCTGCACGACCCCGACGAGATCGCCGCCCGGTGCGTCCGGCTGGCGACCGAGGGCGTCGTCGAGGCGGTGGACGGCACGCAGGTCGCGGTGCGCGCGGGCTCGCTGTGCGTCCACGGCGACAGCCCCGGCGCGGTCGCGATCGCCCAGGCGGTTCGCTCGGCGCTGGAGGGTGCGGGCGTGCGGCTGCGCCCGTTCGTCGGGGCCGAGGACTAGGGGACGGTATGCGCTGCCTGCCCTGCGGCGAGGCCGGGCTCCTGGTCGAGCTGGACGACCTGGAGCAGGTGCTCGCGCTGCACGCCGCGCTGCAGGAGGCCTCGCCAACCGGTGTGGTCGACCTCGTGCCGGCCGCACGGACGCTGTTGCTGCAGCTCGATCCCGCGCTCACCGACCCGGCGGCGGTGGCCGAGGTGGTGCGCTCCACGACGCTGCAGCCCGGTGCGGCGCCGGCGGCCGACAGCGTCGAGATCGGGGTGGTCTACGACGGCGCCGACCTCGCCGAGGTCGCCGAGCACACCGGGATGGGCCCGCGCGAGGTGGTGCAGGCGCATACCGGGCAGGAGTGGCGGGTCGCCTTCTGCGGCTTCTCCCCCGGCTTCGGCTACCTGGTCGCCCAGGACGACCGGCTGCACGTGCCGCGGCGGAGCACGCCGCGCACCCGGGTGCCGGCGGGCGCGGTCGGGCTGGCCGGGGAATTCGGCGGGATCTACCCGCGCGAGTCCCCCGGCGGCTGGCAGCTCATCGGCCGCACCGACGCGACGCTGTGGGACGTCGAGCGCGACCCGCCGGCGCTGCTCGTGCCGGGCACGCGGGTCCGCTTCGTGGAGGTCGAGGCGTGACCGGGTCGGGGGGTTCCGCGCTGGAGGTGCTGGCCGCCGGGCCCGGGACCACCGTGCAGGACATCGGACGTCCGGGGCTGGCTGCCCTGGGCGTCGGCCGCTCCGGTGCCGCGGACCGGCCCTCGCTGCGGCTGGCCAACCGGTTGCTCGGGAATGACGAGGGGGCGGCCGCGGTGGAGGTCACCCTGGGCGGGCTGACCGTGCGCGCCGTCGGTGGTGTGCACGTCGCGCTCACCGGTGCCCCCTGCCCCCTGGCGGTGGACGGTCGCGACGCCGCGGCGAACGCGGTCCACTGGCTCCCGGACGGCGCCGAGCTCTCCCTCGGTATGCCCGCTGTCGGCCTGCGCAGCTACCTCGCCGTACGCGGCGGTGTCGACGTGCCACCGGTCCTGGGCTCTCGCTCGCGAGACACGCTGGCGGGTCTGGGGCCGGAGCCGCTGACCGAGGGGACGGTCCTGCCGGTCGGGCCGGCGCCGCAGACCGACCCGGTCGTGGACGCCGCGCCGGTCGACCCGCCGACCGCCGACGAGATCGTCCTGCGGGTGCGGCTGGGCCCTCGGGACGATTGGTTCACCGACGAGGCCGTGCGCACCCTGTTCGCGCAGGCATACCGGCTCAGCTCCGACTCCGATCGGGTCGGCGCCCGGGTGGAAGGCCCGGCACTCGAACGTTCCGACACGCAGGAGCTGCCGAGCGAGGGCATGGTCCTCGGCAGCCTGCAGGTCCCACCCTCGGGGCAGCCGACCATCTTCCTGGCCGACCACCCGGTCACCGGCGGCTACCCCGTCATCGGTGTGGTCGACGCCCTCGACGTGCCGCTGGCCGCGCAGGCCAGGCCGGGTCAGACCGTGCGATTCCGACGGTCAGCGGGCTGAATCTATCCGTAGTGGTAGCGGCATGCGGCGATGCGGATCTCGTGCGCGGCGATCTTGTAGACGAGTCGGTGCTCGTCGGTGATGCGCCGCGACCAGTAGCCGGCGACGTCGTGCCTCAGTGCTTCCGGCTTGCCGATGCCCGCATTGCCGTTGCGCTGGATGTCGTTCAAGAGCAAGTTGATGCGTCGGAGGACCCTGCAGTCCTGCGACTGCCACCAGAGGTAGTCCTCCCAGGCGTGCTCGTCCCAGACCAGCAGCACCCCGGTCAGTCCGCCTCGATCAGCCCGTGCGTCGGACCGAGGGGCGGGCCAGCCCTGACCGTGCACCTGCCCGGATGATTCGATTCTCAGGAGCGTTCCGACCCCGTCTTCTTGATCTTGATCAGATAGACCCCCGCCAGGAGGGCGCCCGCCAGACTCACCACGGCCCAGGCCCAGTATCGGCTCCCACCGTCGGTGACGATGCTTATCGCGGCAAGCAGCAGCTGAACGCAGAAGCCGCCCAGGACGATGTAGGCACCGCGTCGATCTGGCGTCAAGGCTCAGAAACTCCCGTCGCCGAGGCGCGCAGGTGCAGCGGGGTCGTTCACCGCCCGCGCGAGCCGCCGGGCGGTCTGCCAGGTGACGAGCTCGTCGAGGAGCACAGGGCGACCTTCGGGTCCGGCCAGCGGCACCCGCCAGTTGGGGTACTCCTCGTCGGTGCCGGGCTGGTTGATGACCCGGGTGTCGCCGGCGAGGTCGCTGACGCTGACGCCGAGGAGCTTGGCCGGCGTGCGGGTGAGGAAGGCGTGCAGCGCCCGCACCTGCTCGTCGAGGTCCGCGCCCTCGCTCAGCAGGCCGCGGCGGCGCAGGTCGGCCAGCACCTCGTCGCGGGAGCGTGCCTCCTCCGCCTGCTCCTCCTCCAGGGGCCGGTCCAGCAGGCCCAGCCGGGAGCGCAGGTCGACGTGCACGCCCTGCAGGTAGCCGGCGGTCGGCGGGAGGTCGTGCGTCGTGACCGTCGCCAGGCACAGCTCGCGGTAGGCCTCGGGGTCCAGCAGCCGGCCGTCGCCGTCCCAGTCCCGCTCGAACCACAGGATCGAGGTGCCCAGGACGCCCCGCTCGCGCAGGTAGTCACGCACCCACGGCTCCACGGTGCCGAGGTCCTCGCCGATGACGACGGCACCGGCCCGGTGCGCCTCCAGCAGCAGGATCCCGATCATCGCCTCGTGGTCGTAGCGCACGTAGGTGCCCTGGAAGGGCTCGGCACCGTCCGGGATCCACCACAGCCGGAAGAGGCCGATCACGTGGTCCACCCGCAGGCCGCCGCTGTCGCGCAGCGCGGCGCGCACCATCTCGCGGTAGGGGGCATACCCCAGCTCGGCGAGCTTGTCCGGGCGCCACGGCGGCTGGCTCCAGTCCTGCCCGAGCTGGTTGTACTGGTCCGCGGGAGCGCCGACGGTCACGCCGCGCGCGAGCGCGTCGCCGAGCCCCCAGGCGTCGGCGCCGTCCGGGTGCACCCCGACGGCGAGGTCGGAGATCACGCCGAGCGACATCCCGGTGTCGAGCAGGTCGCGCTGCACCCGGCCGAGCTGCTCGTCGAGCACCCACTGCAACCAGCAGTGGAACTCCACCTCGGCCTCGTGCGCCTGACGGTATGCCTCGACCGCCTCCGCGCGGGCGTCCTGGAGCTCCTCGGGCCACTGCCGCCACGAGGTGCCGTGCTCCTGGCTGATCGCGCACCAGGTCGCGAAGTCGACGAGACCCTGCCCCTCGCGCTCGACGAAGGCGTGGAAGGCGCGGGCACGCCGCAACGAGCGCGGCTGCCGGTGGATGAGCCGCAGCGCGGCCTCCTTCGCCGCCCAGACCGGGTCCCGCTCCAGCGTGTCGAGCTCGAGGTAGCGCTGCGCGTCGTCGGCGTGCCACTCGATGAGCTGGCGCTGCGCCGCCGACAGGTAGGCCACCTCCGGCACGTCCTCCACCCGGATGTAGATGGGATTGACGAAGCGGCGGCTGGTGGGCAGGTAGGGCGAGGGCTCCATCTCCCCCACCGGCTCCGCCGCGTGAAGCGGGTTGACCAGCACGAAGTCCGCGCCCATGCCCGCCGCCCAGGCCCCGGCCTCACCCAGGTCGGCGAGGTCGCCCAGGCCCCACGAGGCGGAGGAGCGCATGGCATACAGCTGCGTCATCAGACCCCAGCCCTGGGCGCCCTCACCGGCGAGCGCGTCCGGCAGCTCCAGCCGCGGCGGCGTGATGACCAACGGCATCCGCTCGGTCCCCCCGGCACCCTCGCCGTCGACCGTCACGACCACCTCGTGCCAGCCCAGCGGGAGGTCGGACGGCACCTGGAGCAGCACACGGCGCACGGGCGTCCCGCCGACGTCGCGCTGCTCGGGCTCGCCCGCCATCGCCGTGAGCCGCAGCTCCTCGCCGTCCTCGGTCCGCACCACGCCCGCCGGCTCGACGCCGGGGCGGACGTGCACGGGCACGGTCGCGTCGGCGCCCTGGGCGATCACGAGGACCGGGGGCAGCGTCCGCCGCCACTCCCGCTCCTGGGCCCGGCTCAGCTCGCGGCCGACGAAGTCACCGGAGACGTCGACACCGAGAGCGGCGAGGACCGCGACGACGGTCTCGTCGGGGACCTCGGTGTGCTGGCCCTGCCAGTCCCAGAACTCGGTGGCGATGCCGTAGGCGTCGGCCAGGTGGGCGAGTGCGGGCGTGCGCTGCGTCACAGGGGTGTTGACCTCTCGGGCGGGGCGGGTTCGAGGCCAGTCTGTCAGCACTGCGGCGCAGGTCCACAATGGCAGGCATGTCTGGCCTCGACCTGCCGTTCGACACCTGGGACTCGACCGTGGACTGGCTGCTCGGCGCCCCGTTGCGCGTCGTCCTCATCCTGCTCTTCGCCGTCGTGGCCCGCTGGGCCGCGCACCGCGCCATCCGCGGCGTCGTCGACGGCGCGGCGAAGCGGGCCGACGAGCACGAGCGCTCCTCGCTGGAGCGCGCCTTCGACACCGCGACCGGTGCCCGCCGGGAGCGGCGGCGCCAGCGCGCCCTGACCATGGGCTCGCTGCTGCGCAGCATCGCGACCTTCGTCATCGCCACGGTGGCGCTGCTGACGATCATGGCCGAGCTCGGGATGCCGCTGGCACCGCTGCTCACCAGCGCGGGCATCGGCGGCGTGGCCATCGGCTTCGGCGCCCAGTCCCTGGTCAAAGACTTCCTGTCCGGCATCTTCATGATCATCGAGGACCAGTACGGCGTCGGCGACCTCGTCGACACCGGCGAGGCGGTGGGCACCGTGGAGGAGGTCACGCTGCGGGTCACCCGGCTGCGCGACGCCAGCGGCGTCGTGTGGTTCATCCGCAACGGCGAGATCATCCGCATCGGCAACAAGAGCCAGGGGTGGGCGGTGGCGACCATCGACATCCCGGTCGCCTACGACGAGGACCCGGCCCGGGTCATACCCCTGCTCCGGGAGGTCTCCGCGCAGGTGTATGCCGACCCCGAGTGGTCGGACAAGCTGCTCGAGGAGCCCTCGGTGGCCGGGGTCGAGTCGGTCTCCGGCGGCACGATGACGCTGCGGGTCTTCGCCAAGACACGCCCCGGCGAGCAGTGGGGGGTGCCCCGGGTCATCCGGGAGCGCGCCAAGGAGCGCTTCGACGACGAGGGCGTCCGCGGACCTCGGATCTCGCCCTTCGGGGACGCCCAGTTCTGAGCGGCTGCGCCGCCCCTGTCGGTCACGCAGGACCGCGACTCCGTCCTCGTCACCACCTCGGCCGGATCTCGGGGCGCCGGGCTGCTCGCACCGGCGGATCGCTGAGGACTTTGCGAGACTGGCCGCATGGCAGGGAGGCCGACGGAGGCAGGGACCGGCGCCGAGGAGCTCGTGGGCGTCCACGGTGCCGGGCTGCACCGCCTCGCCGTCATGCTCACCGGCGACCAGGCCGCCGCCACCCGCCTCACCGGTCTGACCCTGGCCCACGCGCCGGGGGCACCGACGGCGCAGGACCTGCGGCAGCGGCTGGTCCGGACCTTCGTGCGCACCGCGCCCCGACGGCGTGAGCGGACGCTCCCGACCGCGGCCCGCGACGCCGGGGACGTGGTGGCGCGGCTCGCGCCCCGGGCACGCGCCGCCGCGGTGTTGCGTCTCGTCGAGGGGGCCAGCGTCGCCGACATCGCCGCGACCCTGCGGATCGCCCCGGACCGGGTCGGTCGGCTCGTGCCGGACCAGGAGGGTGTGGGTGTGGCGCTGGAGGCGCTGGCGCACCGGCACGCGCTGACCGGTGACCAGCTGCAGCAGGAGCTCGGGGACGCCGTGGCGCAGGCATCGCCGGAGCCGCCGGACCGAGACCGACGGTGGTGGTGGGCCGCTGCGGCGGCCGTTCCGCTCGCTGTGCTGGGCGGGTATGCGCTCTCCTTCGACCGCGAGGAGCCCGCCGGACCGGACGAGGCGACACCGACGCGGGCGACGGGCACGGCCCAGGTCAGCGCGGTGGACCTCACCGAGGCCGGCTTCGAGCTGGACGACGGCACGCCGCCGCGGGCTGCGGCCGGGCTGCGGCTGCAGGAGTCCGTCGTGCTCGCGGCCGGTGACCAGGTCGACGTCGAGCTGGGAGGCGACCAGGCGCTGTTCGCGACCTTCGCGGTCCTCTGGTGCGACATGCCCCCGACGCAGGACCGCAACCTCGAGACCCCCGCCGGGATGGTCACGGTGGCGGGCGAGCGCATACCCGTGCCGTGCGCCGGGCGGGACGGGGAGCCAGCCGTCACCGAGGACCACCTCGTCACCCTGCCACCCGGCGGTCTGGCGACGGTGGCGGTCACCGGCGACCTGCCGCCCGACGGGGAGGCAGCGCTCGGCGTCTACGCCGAGGATCCCGAGGTCTTCCAGACCCCCTTCCCCGACGGGGACCGGACGGACGCCCCGGCGGTGCCGGCGGACAGCACGGTCGTCGAGGCCGAGGCAGCCGTCCCGTTCCGCATGGCGCCCTACACCCGGCGCGTGCAGGCGGTGGAGCTCGGGGCCGACACCACGATCCGCGTCTGGGCGGGCCGCACCGGCGCGGTATCGGTGACCGTGGACGGCTCGCCGGTCACCGACGACGGCGACCTGGCCGCCTGGGCCGACGGCGAGGCCGACTGGCGCGAGCAGGACCCCGGGCTCCGCGACGGGCGGTGGACGGTCTACGCGCCGGGGCAGGAGCGGGAGTTCCCCCTCCCACCGGAGGCGCTGCCCGCTCCGGGCGAGCGGCGCGAGGCGGTCGTCGAGGTCATGGCCGAGGGCAACGGTGACCACGTGCAGGTCGTGGCGACCGACACCTCGCCGGTGGACGTCGACCTCTCGCCCGCGGCCAGGACGGAGCCGCCCGACCTCCCGACCCTGGTCTCGGGGCACCGGCTCGTCGGGACGTGGGAGCTCCCGGCGGACGCGCACGCCCGCGAGCTCGAGTCCCCTCCCGCGGACCCGTCGGCGCTGGTCTGGTCCCTGCTGCTCGAGGAGGCTCCCGAGAGCGCGTCGCGCTGGGCCCCCTTCGCCGGGGAGGGGCTGCTCCAGCGTGGCGAGGAGGCCATCCCGGTCTACACGATGCTCGACCCGTCCCAGGTGGTCGAGGGGCTCGCGGCTCCCTGGGCCGATCCCTTCCCCCTGGACGACGCCGACGCACCGCTGCGCGCCACGGCACCCGCCACGCCCGGCAAGCCGACGAGCCTGCTCGTCGGCTACGCGCCGGTGCCCTACGAGGAGTTCGACTTCGCCGCCGCCGCGGTCCCGGAGCACGTGTGGCGCGCCGGGGAGGATCCCGGCCGCTCCGACTACGGTCTGCGTGGCGACCCGCTGGAGACCCTCCGGCCGGCCGACCTCGACGAGGACGGCACCACCGTGCTGGAAGTGCCCGCCGGCGGGTTCGGCGCCCGGATCAGCACCGAGGGCAAGGGCCGCATCCGCTTCCTGGTAGACGATCACCCGGTCGACGGTCTGCACGGCACCGGCGGGTGGTGGTCGAGCTGGACCGACCAGGCGGTGGCCTCGGAGACACCGCTCAGCTACTCCTACGGTGGCCCGATCCAGCCGCGGCTGACCGTGGTCGTCGAGGACTACGAAGACTTCACGATCGAGCTGGTGCGGATGTGACGCCGGTGGCCGGCGTGCTGAGCAGCCGACCGCGCGAGGTCGTCATCAGTCCTGCGAGAGGATCAGCGCGGCATACGGACCGACGCTGACCAGCGCGCTGTCCGACCGACCGTCCCACGGGCGCGGTTCGGTGTCGGTGTCGTGCGCGTGGACGGACCCCAGCCCGGGGCCGTAGGACGGTGCGTCGGTGTTGCAGCGGACCCGCCACCGGCCGGGTCTCGGCAGCCCGAGACGCACGTCGCGCCGGGGGTGGGTGGTGAGGTTGACGACGACCACGACGTCGTCGCCCGGACCTCCCCGGTCCCAGCGGTGGTAGGCGAGCAGCCCGTCGTCCGCGCGCAAGCCGTGGGTATGCCTGCCCCGCAGGCCACGGGTCGTGCCGGAGGCGTCCCGGCGCAGCTGGACCAGCTGCCGCACCAGGTGGAGGAAGCCCGCGCGATGGTGGGCCTTGGCCCAGTCGACCGGGCGGGTGTCGGTGAACCAGCCGTCCTCCAGCACGTCCTGGCCCTGGAAGAGCATGGGGATCCCGGGGGCGGTCAGGGTGAGCGCCAGCCCGAGGGCGCTGCGGGTGCGGGAGTGCCACGAGTCCGCCTGCCCGGGCATGATCTGCTCGGGCACCCGGGCGCGGCCGTTGGCCACCTCGTCGTGCGACTCGGTGTAGACCACCCGCTCGTGCAGGGGACCGCCCTGCCCCAGGACCGCGGCGGCGACGGCCCGGACGTCGCGGGCGCCGTCGTCGACCGCCTCCAGCGCACCCCGGACCGCGTGCACGAAACCGGCGTCCCACTGGCTGTGGAAGCCCAGACCGCCCTCCTGCGGCGACCGGGTGACCGCGAGGTCGCGCTGCATGTCCTCGGCGACCAGCAGCTTCCACGGCTGGCGCGAGCGCAGGTCGCTGGTGAGCGCGGCCAGGTAGCGGTCGCCGGCCGCGATGTGGTGCGCGGGGTCGCGCACGTCGCCCCACCGCGAGCGCACGAAGTTGGTGCCGTCGAAGCGCAGGCCGTCGACCCGGAAGTCCTCCAGCCACATGACGGCCGAGTCGCGCAGGAAGTTGCGGACCGCCTTGCGGTCGTAGTTGGGCCGGGTCGCCCCCCACGGGGTGAGGGCCCGGCGGTCGTTGTAGAAGTAGGCGCCGCCGTAGCGGCGGCGCCCGGCGGCCCCGTCGAAGCGCCACAGGTGGGGACCGTCAGGACCCACGTGGTTGTGCACGACGTCCAGGAGCACCGCGATGCCTCGGGAGTGGGCCTCGCGCACGAAGCGCGCGAAGGCCCACGGCCCGCCGTAGCTGGACTCGATGGCATACAGCTGGGAGGGGTTGTAGCCCCAGCTCGTCCCGGAGGCGAACTCGAAGGGCGGCATCACCTCGACCGCGGTGACCCCGAGCCAGGCGAGGTGGTCGAGCCGCCCGATGGCGGTGTCGAAGGTGCCGGGGCCCTCGGCCGTGGCGGCGAAGGTCGGCACGTGCAGCTCGTAGACGACGAGGTCGTCCCACCCCGGCGCCGTGAAGTGCTCGCCGCCCCAGTCGATCCGCCGCGGGTCGAAGACGACCGAGGCCCCCCGCGCACCGGTGACCTGCCGGGCGCACGGGTCCTGTCGCGAGAGGTAGGGGCCGCCACGGCGCACGAGGAAGCGGTAGTGGGTGCCGGCACCGGCCCCCGGCACGAAGGCGGACCAGGTGCCGGAGCGGTGGTGGTCCTTCGCGAGGACGGTGCGCCGCCGCTGGTCCCAGCCGCAGAAGTCGCCCACCACCGCGACCTGCCGCGCCTGCGGTGCCCACACGCGGAAGGTCACGCCGTCGTCGTGCGGGACCGCGCCCATACCGGGGTAGGACGAGGATCTGGCCGGCACGGGTCCGAGCCTAGAGGCCGGTGCCGACAACCCGGGAACCGGCGGGGCTCTGCTGCGGCGTCGTCCGGGGCCGTCCGGGTTTGGCACCATGGACGGGTGACCCAGCCCTCCCCCGACGTCCCCACCACCGTCTACGAGCGGGTCGGTGGCCACGACTTCTTCGTCGTCCTGGTGCGCGAGTTCTACCGCGGCGTCGCCCAGGACCCGCCGCTGCGCGACCTCTACCCCGAGGAGGACCTCGGCCCGGCCGAGGTCCGGCTGCGGATGTTCCTCGAGCAGTACTGGGGCGGCCCCACGACCTACTCCGAACAGCGGGGCCACCCCCGCCTGCGTATGCGCCACCACCCGTTCCGCGTCACGCCCGCGCAGCGGGACCGCTGGCTGCACCACATGAACACCGCGCTCGACACCGTCAGCGACCGGATGAGCGCCCTGGACGAGCAGCAGATGCGCGCCTACATGGCGCACGCCGCGCAGGCGATGGTCAACACCCTCGCCGAGGACTGACCGGCCGCACGGTCGGTCGAGTTGCGCGGGCGGGGGCGCGGCAACATAGCGTTGCGCAGCGTGACCGCCTCCCCCTCGACGCACGCCCCCACGACCCACGCCCCCACGACCCACGACTCGCCCTGGTGGCGCCACGCCGTCATCTACCAGGTCTACCCCCGCAGCTTCGCCGACCACGACGGCGACGGGGTCGGTGACCTCCCGGGCATCACCTCCCGCCTGCCCTACCTCGCCGAGCTGGGCGTGGACGCGATCTGGATCAGCCCGTTCTACCTCTCCCCCATGGCCGACGCGGGGTATGACGTCGCGGACTACCGAGACATCGACCCGGTCTTCGGCACCCTGGACGACGCCGACAGCCTCATCGCCACGGCCCACGACCTGGGGCTGCGGGTGCTCGTCGACCTCGTGCCCAACCACACGAGCGACGAGCACCTGTGGTTCGAGGAGGCCGTGGCGGCCGCCCCGGGGAGCCCCGAGCGCGAGCGCTTCATCTTCCGGGACGGCCGCGGCGACGGCAGCGAGCCCCCCAACAACTGGAAGAGCGTCTTCGGCGGGATCGCCTGGACCCGGGTCACCGAGGCCGACGGCCAGCCCGGCCAGTGGTACCTCCACCTCTTCGACACCAAGCAGCCCGACCTCAACTGGCACAACCCCGAGGTCGTCGAGGAGTTCCACGACATCCTGCGCTTCTGGCTGGACCGGGGCGTCGACGGCTTCCGGGTCGACGTCGCGCACTCGCTGGTCAAGGACCCGGAGCTGCCGGACTGGGAGCAGCGGGCCGTCATGGCCGGCGCCGACGACGAGCCGCTGGTGCACGGGGACCTGGGCCCGATGTGGGACCAGGACGGGGTGCACGAGGTCTACCGCGGGTGGCGCCGGGTGCTGGACTCCTACAACCCCGAGGGCGACCCGGCGCGGGACCGCATCCTGTGCGCCGAGGCCTGGCTGCCCACGCAGGAGCGCACGATGGCCTACGTCCGGGAGGACGAGATGCACCAGGCCTTCAACTTCCACTACCTCCAGGCGCCGTGGCGCGCGACCGACCAGCGCCGGATCATCGAGACCTCGCTGGTCGCCGCCGAGGAGGTCGGCGCACCCACGACCTGGGTGCTCTCCAACCACGACGTGGTCCGGCACGCCTCCCGGATGGGCCTGCCGGTCGGGTCGCCCCGCCCCAACGGCATCGGCGTCGACGACCCGCAGCCCAACGCCGTCCTCGGGCTGCGCCGGGCCCGCGCCGCGACCGCGATGATGCTCGCCCTGCCGGGGTCGGCCTACCTCTACAACGGCGAGGAACTGGGCCTGCCGGACCACACGGCGCTGCCGGACGGCGTGCGCCAGGACCCCGCCTTCCACCGGACGCAGGGCGAGGAAACCGGCCGCGACGGCTGCCGCATACCGCTGCCGTGGGTCGCGGACCAGCCGTCCTTCGGCTTCGGGACCGGCGACGTCACTGACGCAGAGCCGTGGCTGCCGCAGCCGCTGCTCTACGGCCCGCTGTCGGTCGACCGGCAGGAGGGCGTCGCCGGGTCCACGCTCGAGCTCTACCGCACGCTGCTGCGGCTCCGGCGCGAGCACGACCTCGGCGTCGGCGGACTCGAGTGGGTCACCGACCTCGGGGGTATGCCTCTGCCCGACGACGTCGTCGCGTTCACCAACGCCCGCGCCGACGGGCCGCCGGTCACCGTGGTCACCAACCTCGGCGACGACCCGGTGATAGTCCCCGAGGACCGCGACGTGCTGGTCTGCAGCGGCTTCCTGCACACCGGTGCCGACGGCCAGCGGCTGCTGCAGCGGGACACCACGGTCTGGCTGGCATGAGCATCGGTCGGCAGGCCCGGCGCGAGGGCTGAGGCGGCCGAGGCAACCGATCCGCACCCCCAGCCGGTTCATCCAGGAGAGCACCCGAGCGAAGGGATGGACCATGGTGCGTGAACCCGAAGGGTTCCGCGAGTTCGTGACCCAGCGCTCGCCGGCCCTGCTGCGCACCGCGTGGATGTTGACCGGCGACGCGCACACGGCCGAGGACCTGCTGCAGACCGCCCTGGCACGGGCGTGGCCGCACTGGTCCCGGATCCACGACCAGCACCCGGAGGCCTACGTGCGCCGGGTGATGGTGCGGACCAACGCGAGCTGGTGGTCCCGGCGGTGGCGCGGCGAGCGGCCGACCGAGGACCTCGCCAGGGCAGCCGCCGGTGCCGGGGACCGCGACGTGCGCCCGGCGCGTCCGGAGACCGACGACCCGCAGCGGGGCATACCGGACCGGCTGGACCTGGCCCGCGCCCTGCGCGCGCTGCCCGTGCGGCAGCGTCAGTGCGTCGTCCTGCGGCACTTCGAGGACCTGTCGGTCGCGGACACGGCACGGGCCATGGGGTGCTCGGAAGGCACCGTCAAGAGCCAGACCGCCAAGGCGCTCGCGAGTCTGCGCACCGCCGTCGAGCAGGAGGAGAACGTGCGATGACGACCACCGACCAGCTCAGCCAGCAGCTCAAGGCACTGCCGCCGGACCTGCCCGACGAGGCCGACCGCCTCGACCAGATCGGGCAGCGGGTGGTCCGACGACGTCGCCGGACCGCCGCCGTGACCGCAGCGGGGGCTTTCGCGGTCGTCCTCGCAGGCTGGGGCGTGACCCAGGTGATCCCCGGCGACCCCGGTCCGACCGGCCCGGCGGGGAGCGTGGTGACCACCAGCCCCGGGTTCGAGTTCAGCAACCGCTCCCCGGGGACCGTCCTCGGCTCCACGGCGCTCGCCGAGCCGACGACCTTCACCGGCTCAGGCGTGCAGGAGGTCGACCTCGCCGGCATCAGCCGGCCCGAGGGCACCGAGGCGCTGCGGCTGCGCGTCGACTGCGAGGGCGACGCCCTGGCGATGTGGCCCTTCCGGGCTGCGACGGTCAGTTGCCGACCCGTCGACGGTCTGCCGGAGCAGGCCTACCAGGAGTTCCCGCGGTCCTTCCTCGTGCCGGTCGAGCAGGCCGACGGCGCCTTCACCATCCAGGTCACCGATGAGGCCTCCTGGGAGCTGGTGGTGGAGCCGGTGGAGGTGGACCAGATCCCGTTCGGCGTCAACGAGCGCGGCCAGACCTACGGCGTGGCCAGCCCGATGGGCGAGCCGGACCTCGTGGAGGTGCGCGGCGAGGACATGGTCGGCGGGTACGTCGAGGCCAGCCGCCTCGAGAAGCTCGCCGGGGCGACCCCGGAGACGCTGGAGGAGCTCGAGCGCTGGCGCGAGGTGGAGCGGGAGCCGCTGGAGATCCCGACCTACTCCTCCGACGGCGTCACCGTGAAGGGCCGCCTCGAGATCCAGGTGCCTGTCGAGCGGCGCTGAGGCCTGGCTAGCGTGCAGCCTAATGGGAGTGCAGTCACCCCTCCGGAAGGACTGGGGTGGGAGGCTGGTGGCCGAGCCGTCGGCCGGTGAGCACCGTTCTCAGCCCGAGGTCGT
>NZ_MKKF01000016.1:0-24569 GCF_001942435.1 Serinicoccus sp. CNJ-927
CCCCGTCCCCAGCGCCCGGGCTCCGGCCCGGTCCGCGCCCCGGGCTCCGCCCCACGCCCGGGGGCTGCGCCACCGGGTTCCCCACGCCCCGGGGGCTCCGCCCCCGGGCCCGGGGCTCGCTTCGCTCGCTCGTTCCCTTCCTTCCGGGCAACCAGGCTCGCTGCGCTCGCGGTTGCCGGGGTCAGTCCTCGACGATCTCGCCCTCGGTGATCTCCTCGGGGTCGTCGTGGTCCTCGGGCCACTCGTCCTGCGACTCGTCGCGGGCGACCTCGGCCTCGGCGAGCAGGCGGTAGAGGTCGCGTCGGGTGCGGTCGAGCAGGTCGGCCGCCTCCTGGTTGAGCTCGACCTGGCCGGACTGGCCCACCGCCTGGGTGGCCATCGCCACGCTGCCCAGCGCCTTCCACAGCGTCCCGGCGCTGCTGCGCTGCTCCCGGCTGCCGTGCCCGCCGTGTCCACCCCGCCCGTGGCCGCGACCCCGGTGGCCGTGCCGCTCGCCCCGCCCGCGCTGGTCCGCCCAGGGGTCGTCCGGCTCCTCGCCGCCGGCCCAGCCCTGTGGGGGCAGGTCCTCCGCGGCGGCGCGACCGGCCTCGGTGAGCTCGTAGGCGCGGCGCCCGTCGACCTCGGTCTGGGAGACCAGGCCCTCGTCCTCGAGCTGGGCGAGCGCGGGATAGATCGCACCGGAGCTCGGCCGCCACGCGCCGCCGGAGCTCTGCTCGATCTCCTGCATGAGCTGGTAGCCGTTCATCGGCTCCCGCTGCAGCAGGTGCAGCACCGCGTTGCGGACGTCGCCGCGGCGCGCCCGACGCGGGCCGCCCTGGGGGCCGAAGCCCTGCGGACCGAAGGGGCCGCCGCGCCGGCCGCGGCCGCCGGGGCCCTGCGGACCGAAGGGCCCGCCCTGCTGGCCGAAGACCTGGCCGAGCAGGCCGTGGGGTCCGAAGATCTGGTCGTCGAGGTTGCCGAAGCCACCGAAGTTCTGTCGAGACGTCATGTGCGTCCCCTCTCTCGTCGCTGGCGCGGAGGTTCCGCGCGTCATACGTCGAGACTAACAAGATGTGTCTCGTCATGTCAACGACATATCGTTATCTGTATGAGTGTGCGTCCGGTCACATACCTATGCACGGGGTTGACGCGGCGGCATCCGAGGAGGTTGTATGTCCTCCATGCAGTGCTTCGTTCTCGTACTCATTACCTAGGGACGCGCCGTCGGCCGATCCTCGTCATCGACGCGTCCTCCCCTCGCCAGCCCATCGGGCCGAGGGGTTTTTTGGTTGCCACTGCCCACACCACCGGACGTCAGGACCCACCCCATGACCGCCACCCACATCCCCGACGGGGCCACCACGACCGCTCCCGGCAACACCGGCGGCACCTCGACCGCCGCCGAGCGCAGGACCGGCGCCGAGGCGCTCGTGGGCACGCTGGAGCGGCTCGGCGTCGAGCACGTCTTCGGGCTGCCGGGGGGCGCGGTGCTCCCGCTCTACGACGCGCTCTACGGCGCGAAGGTCCGCCACATCCTGGTGCGGCACGAGCAGGGCGCCGGCCACGCCGCGCAGGGGTATGCCGCCGCCACCGGCAAGGTGGGCGTCTGCCTGGCGACCTCCGGGCCGGGGGCGACCAACCTGGTCACCGCGCTCGCCGACGCCAACATGGACTCGGTGCCGATGGTCGCGATCACCGGCAACGTCGCCAGCACCGCCATCGGGTCGGACGCCTTCCAGGAGGCGGACATCCGGTCGATCTCCATGCCGGTCACCAAGCACTCCTTCCTCGTCACCGACCCGGACGAGATCGCGGCCACCGTCGCCTCGGCCTTCCACATCGCCTCCACCGGCCGCCCCGGCCCGGTGCTCGTCGACGTGACCAAGGACGCCCTCGTCGCCGCGGCCGACGAGTCGATGCTGCAGCTGCCGATGCCGGGCTACCGCACCCCCAGCAGCCCCGCCCCCGAGGCGGTCCGCGACGCCGTGGAGCTCATGCTCACCGCGCGCCGGCCGGTCCTCTACGTCGGCGGCGGCTGCCTGCGCGCGGGCGCCTCCCGGCAGGTCCGCGAGCTCGCCGAGCTGACGGGCATACCCGTCGTCACCACGCTCATGGCCCGCGGCGTCTTCCCCGACAGCCACCCGCAGCACATGGGGATGCCCGGCATGCACGGCAGCGTCGCCGGGGTCGCGACGCTGCAGAAGTCCGACCTCATCGTCAGCCTCGGCGCGCGCTTCGACGACCGGGTCACCGGCGCCAAGCACACCTTCGCCCCGGACGCGACGATCGTGCACGCCGACATCGACCCCGCCGAGATCGGCAAGAACTTCCCCACGGCGGTCGGTCTGGTCGGTGACGCCCGCGACACGATCGCGCTCATGCTGACCGAGTGGACCCGGCGGACCGCCGCCGGGGCCTCGCCCCAGCACGAGGCGTGGGTGCGGCGCTGCCGCTCCTGGAAGGAGCGCTACCCGCTCGGCTACGACGCGCCCTCGGACGGTGCCCTCGCACCGCAGCTGGTCATCGAGCGGCTCGGGGCGCTCTCCGACCCGGGCACGATCTTCGCCGCCGGCGTCGGCCAGCACCAGATGTGGGCCAGCCAGTTCATCACCTACGACGAGCCGCGCCGCTGGCTCAACTCCGGCGGCCTCGGGACGATGGGGTATGCCGTGCCCGCCGCCATGGGTGCCAAGGTCGGCATGCCGGACTCGACCGTCTGGGCGATCGACGGCGACGGCTGCTTCCAGATGACCAACCAGGAGCTCGCGACCTGCTCGGTCGAGGGCATCCCGATCAAGGTCGCGATCATCAACAACGCCGCACTCGGCATGGTCAAGCAGTGGCAGGCGCTGTTCTACTCCGAGCGCTTCAGCCACAGCCAGCTGCCGTCGATGCAGGTGCCGGACTTCGCGACGCTCGCCACCGCCTACGGCTGCGTCGGGCTGCGCTGCGACCGCGCCGAGGACGTCGACGCCACGATCGAGGCGGCCATGGCGGTCGACGACCAGCCGGTCGTGGTGGACTTCAGGGTCAGCCAGGACGCCATGGTCTGGCCGATGGTCGCCGCCGGCACGAGCAACGACGACATCCAGCACGCCCGCGACGTGCGTCCCGACTTCGGGGAGGACGAGTGACCCTGCTGTCCGACTACCCGCCCCGCGACGCCGACGTCCCGACGCCGGCCCCCGCATACCGACCCCACACCACCCAGCACCACCCGACGAAAGGCACCACCATGAGCGACGCTGCTCGTACCCGTCACGCGCTGTCCGTCCTGGTCGAGAACAACCCCGGCGTGCTCGCCCGGGTCTCCGTCCTCTTCGCCCGGCGCAACTTCAACATCGACCACCTGGTCGTCGGGCCGACCGAGGACAACAAGGTCTCCCGCATGACGATCGTCGTCAACGTCAACGCCGAGCAGCTGCACAAGGTCACCAGCCAGCTCGACAAGCTCGTCGAGGTCATCCACATCGAGGAGCTCGAGGACGCCGACGCGATCCGCTCCAAGCTCTGGCAGATCAACGACAACGGTCCGCGCCCGGTCGGCGCGATGGCCGCCGCCGCCTTCTGATCACGTGCTGGGGGCTTCGCCCCCCGCATGCCCCCAACTGCACGTGCTGGGGGCTTCGCCCCCCGCATGCCCCCCACCTGCGAGGACCTCGCTTCGCTCGGACGCACTGTCTGTTCCGGTGAACCAGGCTCGCTGCGCTCGCGGTTCACCGGGGCTCCGCCCCTCCACCCACCGCTCGACTCACCACCTACCCCACAGGAGAACTCCAGCTCATGGCCACGATGTACTACGACGACGACGCCGACCTCTCGCTGATCCAGAACCGCACGGTCGCCGTCCTCGGCTACGGCAGCCAGGGCCACGCCCACGCGCTGTCGCTGCGCGACTCCGGGGTCGACGTGCGCGTCGGGCTCGCCGAGGGCAGCAGCAGCCGGGCCAAGGCGGAGGCCGAGGGCCTGCGCGTCGTCACGCCCGCGGAGGCGTGCGCCGAGGCCGACCTCGTCATGGTGCTCGTCCCGGACCACGTGCAGCGCCTGGTCTACCGCGACGCGATCGAGCCCAACCTGCAGGAGGGCGACGCGCTCTTCTTCAGCCACGGCTTCAACATCCGGTTCGGCTACATCGAGCCGCCCGCCGGGGTCGACGTCTGCATGGTGGCGCCGAAGGGCCCGGGGCACCTCGTCCGCCGCGAGTACGTCGACGGGCGTGGCGTGCCGGTGCTCGTCGCGGTCGAGCAGGACGCGTCCGGCCAGGCCAAGGAGCTGGCGCTGTCCTACGCCTCCGCGATCGGCGGGCTGCGGGCCGGCGGCATCGAGACGACCTTCACCGAGGAGACCGAGACCGACCTCTTCGGCGAGCAGGCGGTGCTGTGCGGCGGCATGAGCCAGCTGGTGCAGTACGGCTTCGAGACGCTCACCGAGGCCGGCTACCAGCCGGAGGTGGCCTACTTCGAGTGCCTGCACGAGCTCAAGCTCATCGTCGACCTGATGTACGAGGGCGGCATCGCCAAGCAGCGCTGGTCGGTCTCCGACACCGCGGAGTACGGCGACTACGTCTCCGGTCCGCGGGTCATCGACCCCTCGGTGAAGGAGAACATGCAGGCGGTGCTCGAGGACGTGCGCAACGGCGCCTTCGCGGACCGCTTCATCTCCGACCAGGACAACGGGCGGCGCGAGTTCGAGGAGCTGCGGGCCAAGGGCGCCGCCCACCCCATCGAGGAGGTCGGCAAGGACCTGCGCGGCATGATGGCGTGGGTCAAGGGGCACGAGGCCGACGGCGACTACGTCGAGGGGTCGGCCGCGCGTGGCTGAGGTCGACGTCAAGCCACGCTCCCGGGACGTCACCGACGGCCTGGAGAAGACCGCCGCCCGCGGGATGCTGCGGGCGGTCGGGATGGGTGACGACGACTGGGCCAAGCCGCAGGTCGGCGTCGCCAGCAGCTGGAACGAGATCACCCCCTGCAACCTCTCGCTGGAGCGGCTGGCGGGGGCGGTCAAGGACGGCGTGCACGCGGCCGGCGGCTACCCGCTGGAGTTCGGCACGATCTCGGTCTCCGACGGCATCTCCATGGGGCACGAGGGGATGCACTTCTCCCTCGTCTCGCGCGAGGTCATCGCGGACTCGGTCGAGACCGTCATGTCGGCCGAGCGGCTGGACGGCTCGGTGCTGCTCGCCGGCTGCGACAAGTCGCTCCCGGGCATGCTCATGTCTGCGGCCCGCCTCGACCTGTCCTCGGTCTTCGTGTATGCCGGGTCGATCCTGCCCGGCATCGCCAAGCTCTCCGACGGCTCGGAGAAGCAGGTGACGATCATCGACGCCTTCGAGGCGGTTGGCGCCTGCTCGCGCGGTCTCATGAAGCGCGAGGACGTCGACGCGATCGAGCGGGCCATCTGCCCCGGCGAGGGGGCGTGCGGCGGGATGTACACCGCCAACACCATGGCGGCCGCCGCGGAGGCGCTCGGGATGTCGCTGCCCGGCTCCGCGGCCCCACCGGCCACCGACCGTCGCCGCGACGGCTTCGCGCGGCGCAGCGGCGAGGCGGTCGTCGGGATGCTGCGGCAGGGCATCACGGCGCGGCAGATCCTCACCCGCGAGGCCTTCGAGAACGCCATCGCGGTGACGATGCCTTCGGCGGATCCACCAACGCGGTGCTGCACTTGCTGGCGATCGCCCACGAGGCGGAGGTGGAGCTCTCGCTCGAGGACTTCCGCCGGATCGGCAGCCGCGTCCCGCACCTGGCCGACGTCAAGCCGTTCGGGCAGCACGTGATGGTCGACGTGGACCGGATCGGCGGCATACCGGTGGTCATGCAGGCGCTGCTCGACGCCGGGCTGCTGCACGGGGACGTGCTGACCGTCACCGGGCGGACCATGGCCGAGAACCTCGCCGACCTGCAGGCCCCGCCGCTGGACGGCACGGTGCTGCGGCAGATGGACGACCCGATCCACGCGACCGGCGGGCTGACGATCCTCGAGGGCACGCTCGCGCCCGGGGGAGCGGTGGTGAAGTCCGCGGGCTTCGACTCCGACGTCTTCGACGGGACCGCGCGCGTCTTCGACGGCGAGCGGGCCGCCATGGACGCCCTCGAGGACGGCACCGTCGCCGCCGGTGACGTCGTCGTCATCCGCTACGAGGGCCCCAAGGGCGGGCCCGGTATGCGGGAGATGCTCGCCATCACCGGCGCGATCAAGGGCGCCGGGCTCGGCAAGGACGTGCTGCTCATCACCGACGGCCGCTTCTCCGGCGGGACCACCGGGCTGTGCGTCGGGCACATCGCGCCCGAGGCCACCGAGGGCGGTCCCATCGCGCTGGTGCAGGACGGGGACCCGATCACCCTGGACGTGGCCAACGGTCGCCTCGACCTGGGCGTGGACGAGGCCGAGCTGGAGCGCCGCCGGGCGTCCTGGTCGGCCCCCGAGCCGCCCGAGCGCGCCCGCCGCGGCGTCCTGGCGAAGTACGTCGCGCTCGTCCGCTCGGCCTCCGAGGGCGCCGTCACGCACTGAGGGGGCGCCGGCGCCCGTCAGCCGTCTCCCGCGTGCAGGTCGTCGATGACCTGCTGGACCTCGCGTTGCACCTCGGGGTCGACCTCGCGGGCGGCGACGTCGCGCCCGAGCAGGGCGTCGACGAGCTCGCCGACCTTCGCCGCGATCCGCTCGTAGGCCGCGTCGAGGTCGGTGCGGCCCTCGAGCGAGGTCAGGTCGTCCCAGTCGATCTGCTGGAGCCCGTGCGTCGGCATCTGCACCTTCTCCTCCTCGGTCAGGCCCATGGTCACCACGACGTCGGAGGTGAGGACCATAGGTGACCGACGAGCGGCAGCCCGATGACGTCTGCGGTCAGCCGGCGCCGCGGTAGCGGGCCATCTGCCTCAGCCGGTCGCAGGCGTCCTTGCGCAGCAGGATCTCCAGGTAGTGCGGGGTCCGGCAGTGCAGCTCGAGCTCGCGGTAGCTGTCCTCGACGACGAAGGTGACCTCGGCCTCGGTGAAGAGCCCGTGGAAGTGGGCGGCTAGCTCGGCGGCGATGGAGGTCAGCACGTCCGGCGCCATCGCGGTCATGCCCTCATCCAACGCCCGGGCGGCGACGCCGAGGTGAAGCTGCGGTGACGTGTCGGGGCACGTCGTGCGACGTCCGGGGGGGGGTCAGGCCATCTCGCCCTGGAGCCGGCGCACCCAGTCACGCTTGACCGAGCGCCACCCCTCGTCCGTCAGCCCACGGCGCCAGTAGGGCGACAGCGAGACGTGCTCGCGCGAGGCCAGTCCGCCGTCCCGCAGCGCGTGACCGACGGCCCGGATCGACTCGGCCTCGCCATGGACGAAGGCGGTGACCACGCCCTCCAGCCGGGGGAGCGCGGCGACCGCGTCCGCGAGCAGCCGGGTGAGCGACTCCTCGTCCTGCGCCCCGCCCCGGTGCACGAAGTGCACCTCGAGCGCACCGGGCGAGGTCAGCTCCACCTCCTCGTCGGCGTCCTCGACCTCGATCACCGCCCGGACCGGCATGCCGTCACGGACCTGCTCGGCGCACGCCGCGATGGCCGGGAGGGCGGACTCGTCGCCGACCAGCAGCACCGCGTCGACGTCCGCGGGAGGGGAGTAGTCGCCGGCGGGCCCGCGCAGCTGCAGCCGGTCCCCTGGGCAAGCGTGCAGGGCCCAGCGGCCGGCATACCCCACCTCGCCGTGCACGACGAAGTCGATGGTGAGCTCGCGACGCTCCGGGTCCCAGGCGCGGACGGTGTAGCGCCGGGGGTAGGGCCGCTGGTCCCGCGGCAGGTCGCGGGTCGCCTCGTCCTCGAAGGGCGGCTGGTAGCGCGCGCCCTCGGGCAGGAAGAAGGCGTTGACGTAGGAGTCCGCGAACGGCGGGTCCTGGAAGTCCGCGAGCCCCTCCCCGCCGAGGACCACCCGCACCAGGTGAGGGGTGAGCCGTTCGGTGCTCACGACCGTGCCGTACATGGATCTCCTTCGAGGGATGTCAGGGAAGAGACAAGGGTATCCTCACCCGATTTAGGGCACCTCAGCCGGGGTGGGTGTGGGCCGGTGGAGCGCGTGCTGCACCATGACAGACTTCCCGCTATGCCCTCGCGCCCGCTGGACCAGATCCTCGCCGACCCCTCGGGCCAGTCCTGGGCGATCCTCTGGCGCGCCGCGGAGGGCGAGGCCGAGGTGGTCCTCGGGGAGGTCGAGGACCTGGACCTGCTGGCCCAGATCCCCCGCCCGGGCGAGGGTGCGCCGGTGCTCGCGATGGTGCCCTTCCGGCAGATCGCCGAGCGAGGCTTCGCCGCGCACGACGACGGCACCCCGCTGCGGGTGCTGCGGGCCGCGCAGACCCAGCGGATCTCGGTCGACGACCTCGTCGAGGCGCTCCCGACCGGGGAGATCGAGGTCGCCGCCGAGCGCTTCAGCGTGGAGGACGGCGCGTATGCCCGCACCGTGGAGCAGGTCATCGAGGAGGAGATCGGCGAGGGCGAGGGGGCCAACTTCGTCATCCGCCGCGACGTCCTGGCCCACTGCCGCAGCGACCAGGCGGTCGCGGCGCTCACCTGGCTGCGCCGGCTCCTCGTCGACGAGCGCGGGGCCTACTGGACCTTCGCCGTGCACACCCCCGGGCACACCCTCGTCGGCGCGACCCCGGAGCGGCACGTCAGCGTGCGCGACGGCCGGGTGTGGATGAACCCGATCTCCGGCACCTTCCGCCACCCTGCCGACGAGGCCGAGGTGGAGCCTGAGTTCAGGGCCTTCGTCAAGGACACCAAGGAGACCGAGGAGCTCTTCATGGTGGTCGACGAGGAGATGAAGATGATGGCCCAGATCTGCCACGACGGCGGCCGGATCACCGGGCCCTACCTGGCGCAGATGGCGCACCTGACGCACACGGAGTACCTCCTCGACGGCCGCAGCGACGCCGACGTCCGCGACGTGCTCCGCACGACGATGTTCGCCCCCACCGTCACCGGGTCGCCGATGGAGAACGCCTGCAGCGTCATCGCCCGGCACGAGCCGGACGGCCGCGGCTACTACTCTGGTGTGCTCGCGCTGCTGGAGCAGGACGAGCAGGGGG
Organism: Serinicoccus sp. CNJ-927; assembly: GCF_001942435.1. Classification (NCBI taxonomy): domain Bacteria; kingdom Bacillati; phylum Actinomycetota; class Actinomycetes; order Micrococcales; family Ornithinimicrobiaceae; genus Serinicoccus; species Serinicoccus sp. CNJ-927. The sequence continues at coordinate 9,038 of NZ_MKKF01000016.1, forward strand.
GCGAGCGGCTGGACGCCCCCATCCTCATCCGCACCGCCCACCTCACCGACGACGGCACGGTCCGGGTCAGCGCCGGCGCCACCCTGGTGCGGCACAGCGACCCGGCCTCGGAGTGCGCGGAAACCACCGCCAAGGCCCGTGGGGTCCTCTCGGCGCTCGGGCTGCGCCCGCGCCGGGCGCCGGGCCACGCCCTCGACCTGCAGGCGCTGCCCGGGGTCGCCGCCGACCTGGAGACGCGCAACGAGTCGCTGTCGCCCTTCTGGCTCAGCCCGCAGGGCTCCCGCCCGGACCCCGAGCTGCTCGGCACCCGCGTCCTGGTCGTTGACGCCGAGGACACCTGGACCCAGATGCTGGCCCACATGCTCCGACACCTGGGCCTGGTGCCGGAGGTCCGCCGCTGGGAGCAGGTCACCGAGGCGGACGTGGCCGGTCCCGGATCACCCTTCGACCTGGTGCTCTACGGCCCCGGCCCGGGGGATCCCACCGACCTGTCGGACCCGCGGATCGCGGCGCTGCACGCGCTGCTCGCGGCCCGGCTGCGGACCGGCGCCCCGGTGCTGGCGGTCTGCCTGTCGCACCAGGTCCTGGCCACGATCGCCGGGCTGGCGGTCACCAAGCTCCCCGCCCCCAACCAGGGGGTGCAGCTGCCGGTCGACCTGTGGGGCGAGGTGCGCCGCATCGGGTTCTACAACACCTTCGTCGCGCGACCGGGCACCCCGACGGTCGGGGAGGTGGTGCTCGAGCAGGCCGTGCACCCGCCGGACGACGCGGTGGTGGGCCTGCGGGGCCGCCGGGTGGCCAGCATCCAGGGGCACGCCGAGTCGGTGCTCTCCCGGGACGGCCTGGTGACGCTCCACGGGCTCGTCCGGCAGGCCCTTCAGTACTAAGGCTGGGCGGTGTCCCTTCCAGAGTGCAGATACCGTCCGAACTCGATCAGAAGCCCGCTGACCATGACCGAGAGGCCGATCAGCGGAGCAAAGGGACGGAGAGTAGCGCCCAGGGCGACGCCTAAATCCGCCATGAGCACGAGGGACACCCAGATGAGTGGACCAGCCACGGCCCCCGCGAGAATAAAGCCGTAGGCCGGTTTGTCTTCTGCGTCAGGAAACATGGTCCGAGCGTACGTCTCTGGCGGACCAAACCTCGCCTCAAGTGCGGAATCTGAAAGGCCAGGGGTCAGCGATCCTTCAGCTTGACGGATCTCCTTCTCGGAGACGTGAGATGACTTGAGGGCCGCTCGCAGGCGGCGTCGATACATTGACATTGTGGTTGTTTCCCAAAGTGTGATTGAGCTGAGCCCAGGCCCTCAAGCCATCTTTCAGATAGTCTACCCCTCCGGGCGTTAAAGCAAACTGACTGCCCGCCACACCTTCTTGGGGATCTTGCTGGCCGTTTGACAACATCCCTTCTCGCTCCAGTTTCAAGAGTAGTGGATAAACCTGGGCCGGAAGGTGATAACCGAAGCCGCACTCGACAAGTCGCTGACACACTTTATCCATAGGTAGGCGTCCAGCTTCGTGAACTCGAAGCACAGACAACTCCAAAAGAGCGTCCAGAATGCGCCGCCGCCACTCAGATACGTCATTCACTAGAGTTGACCTCTTGCTCCTCGCCCTTTGTCAAAGTTAGAGTATCAGAGGGTGCCCGCGCGGTGCTGCGAACACCCCGCGGGCGCCTCTGACCTTTTCTACAGGCCGAAGAGCCACTTCACGGCGTCGTACACAGCACCGCCGGAGATGGCGGTGCCGCCAAAGGTGAACGTCTTCTTGATCCACGTTGGCACCTTGGTGTCCCACCACTTGACGAAGATGGTCCTGCCCTGCGCCACCTTACTGATGATGGTGTCGTACCATGACCGCGCGGTCTTCTTTAGTGCGAACATGGCTGTTTTCACAGCGGCGCGGATGGCCCAGACAGGTGCTGCATTCTGCGACGGCAAGCCCGCGCCTGTGCTGTTGCTCTCGCTGGCCCCCGAAGGTGCAAGTGGCACAGGTGTACTGTGCGCCCCTGAAGGCAGGCTGACCTGTTGGGCTGAGAAGTAAGAATTCAGAGTCGAGGAGGCCGCCACTCGAACTGAGCTCGTTTGAGCTGACGCGACTGGCGCTGCTCCTATTCCTAGGCCGATCGATGCGCTGACTGCTAGGGCGACAATCCGCGTCCGACGAGCGTTGCGTGCATTGTGCATGGTTTCTCCCCTTCGAGAATCGGTTTCCCCGTCGAAGCTCTTCGACGCGTTCACTCTAGATCCGTTACCGGCGCCCGGCAAGAGTTGCAAGGTCAAGAAATAGTAAAGGAATCTTCTCTCGAGGGGCGAGCCCAAGCCTGCACCTTTCCCCTCTGAGGTAGCACGGTGTCCCCGTGTCGTTGAGCGGCTGTGACGTTGGGGTGCAACAGGGCAGCAGCTACCGGTTCAGCTGGGGGGTAGATGGGCGGTTGCTGAGTCGAGGCGGGTGAAGGGGTGGGTGTGTGAGGGGCGAGTCGAGCGGGTGGGGTCCGAGGTGGTGACTTGCCGCCTCGTTCGGTTCGTCCGGCTTGACCAGGACGAAGAGGCGGCGGGTCAGGACGCCGAGGCTGAGGAAGTGGCGTTGTTCGACCCATCGGCGTCGTGCCGCTCCACGACGATGGGGCCGACGAGGCGGATGATTGAGCGATCTGGGAACATGTTGACCGCGTGTGTGCGGCGGCGGAATCCCCGGCGCAGCCGCTCACTCGGGTTGTTGGATCAGATCTCGCGCCGTTCTCACTGGTGGGCGGTGGACCCCAGGATGTCGGCTTCGTACAGCTCCGGGTCGTTCGAGATCGAGGCAACTTCTCGTTCAGGGGACAAGCGCCCCGGCCTAGCGCTTGCGGCGGACGTAGAGCTGCTTGCGGACGTGGGCGACGACCGTGCCGTCCTCGGTGACGACGTCGTTGTCGAACCAGCGCAGCACCTTGGCGCCGTCCGCCGCCTCGGCCCGCAGCTCGTCGAGCACCTCCTCGCGGAGGTCGAAGGTGGCGCTCACCGCCCTCCGCTCGGGCGAGACGAACTCGATCTCGGCGGCCTTGTCCCACACGACATACCCCGGACCCAGGTTGCGCAGCACCATGAGCATCCAGAACGGGTCGACCATCGCCACCAGGGAGCCGCCGAAGAGGGTGCCGACGTAGTTCGTCGTGAGCGGGGTGTGCGCGAGCCGGACGCGGACGTGCCGGAAGTCGGCCGACATCGCCTGGATCCGGATCCCGGAGAAGAGGAACGGCGGCCAGGCGTTCATCCCGTGCCGCAGCGCCCGTGCCGATCCGGCGAGGGCCTTGAGCCGGGACACGCGCTGGTCGGGCCGCGTGCGGGGAGAGGAGGTCACCGCGCCACTGTATGCACGGGACCACCGTGCCGACTCACCCGGCGACGGCGAGGAGGGCGTCGGCGTCGTCCTCGATCTGGTCAGCGGTCACCAGATCACCGGCCCCGTCCTCGAGGGTGGTGGTCCAGGTGCTGACCGCCTGCTCGAGGACACCGCCCCCGACGAGGTCGGTCCGCAGGCGGGTGAGCTCCGCCTCGTAGGCCGCAGCCCACTCCTCGTCGGCCAGGAAGGTCTCGACGAGCGGGTGGGAGCGGCTCATCGTGCCGCCCCGGCCGCCGGGCAGCTCGTCGCCCTCCACGCCGGGTGGCTGCACGCCCTCAGGCATCTCGCCCTCCTCGACGGGGGGTGGCTCCATGCCCTCGGGTACCTGGCCGTCCTCGAAGGTGGGCATTCCGCCGCCCGCGCCGCCCCCGCCGGGCCCACCTCCGGCATTCATCGCCCCGAAGGACAGGTTGTGGTCCCAGGCCACGACGGTGAACTGCTCGGTCGAGGAGTCCCAGAAGAGGTAGGAGTTGTTGCCCGGCCCGTCGATGTCGTCCTGTTCTGGATGATCTCCTGCACCGCGAGGTAGGTCGCGAAGGACTCGAGGTCGACCAGCTCCGGCAGGCGCTGCGCGATCTCCTCCTCCGTGCCGTTGTGCAGGAGGTCGAGCAGCTCGATGAGCGGCCGGTAGTCGTGCTCGCCGGCCTCGATGTCGAAGGCGGTCGAGTAGTCGCCGTCCTCGCCCCGCCACGACCAGTCACCCTCCGCCTCGGACTTGTAGAGGACGCTGTCCTCACCAGCCTCCGGGAAGGCGTCCGTCACCCAGGCGTCATCGAGGTTCTGGACGGTGAGCCGGAGCTCCTCCTCACTGCCGTTGACCGAGAAGCGGGTCGCGACCGCCGCTGTCGAGGCGAGACCTGCGGCGGACAGCACGTCGAGGGAGACCGCCTCGTTGAGCGACGTCTCCGTGGTGTTGGACCGGACCGTGATGTCGCTGTAGCCCTCCAGGGTCTGGTCGTCGACGAACTTGTCCAGACGGATCCGCAACGGGAGTTCCTGCGCCGGGGTGTCGGTCGAGATCCCGCGCAAGGACGAGTTGCCCTTGAGCTTGAGGCCGACGTCCTCGAAGGTCTGGCCGTCGATGGTGACGGTGCCCCTGACCCACTCCTTCTCGCCGGTGTCGAGGTAGGTCTGGATCATCCCGGTGAGGGTGTCCTCGTCGACCGTGACGTCGATGGTGTGGACCTCCGTCGCGGTGAACAGCGCGCTGGTCACCTCCAGCGCCGATCCCGGCGCCGAGGCGGTCGTGCTCGCCGAGTCCTCCGCCGCCGAGGAGACGGCGCTCTCGCCCGTGACGAGAGGTGCGGCGCAGCCGGCGAGTGCGAGCGCGGCGACGAGCCCGAGGGTCGTGGTCGGGCGGTGGTGTCGTCTCATGGCACGAGTCCACCCGTCGCGGCTGTGCCGAGGGGCTGCCACGGCTGTGACCTCGCTGTGCAGTCCCCAGCCCCCCACATGCGGGAGCCGCGGGTGTCTCAGGGGCAGACCCGCGGCTCGTCGCGTGGCCAGGGGCGGGGTCGAACCGCCGACCTTTCGATTTTCAGTCGAACGCTCGTACCAACTGAGCTACCTGGCCGGGAGTAGTGGTCCGGCGTGGCCCCGGATCGCTCCGGTGACCACGCCGCTCCTACTCTGCGACCCCGACGGGACTCGAACCCGCGACCTCCGCCGTGACAGGGCGGCGCGCTAACCAACTGCGCCACGGGGCCTCGATGTGTCAGGTCGAGACCTGGTGCATCCCCAACGGGATTCGAACCCGTGTTACCGCCGTGAAAGGGCGGGGTCCTAGGCCACTAGACGATGGGGACCTATCCGTTGAGGACGACGATGAGCATACGTGATCGCCGGGGCGCGGACCAAAACGCCTCAGACGATGCTCTCCGGGGACCGTGACCACGCCAGGAGCCGCTCCAGCGGCCACGTGTTGACGACCCGCTCGGGGGGCACGTCGTAGCGGACGGCGCGCTCGCAGCCGTAGTCGAGGAAGTCCAGCTGGCCGGGGGCGTGGGCGTCGGTCGAGATGGCGAAGACGCAGCCGGTCTCGACCGCGAGGGTGAGCAGCTCCCCGGGCGGGTCCTGACGCTCGGGGCGCGAGTTGATCTCCACCGCCGTCCCCGTCTCCGCGCACGCCGCGAAGACCGCCGCGGCGTCGAACTCGCTGGGCGGACGGAGGCGGGAGCCGCTGCGGCCTCCCTTGTCCCCCCGGCGGGGCATGACCCGTCGCCCGGTGCAGTGGCCCAGGACGCTGGTGAGCGGGTTGCGGACCGCGGCGACCATCCGGCGGGTCATCGCCGCCTTCTCCATCGTCAGCTTGGAGTGCACCGAGGCGACCCGCACGTCGAGCTCACCGAGCAGCTCGGTCTCCTGGTCCAACGCACCGTCGTCCAGGATGTCGACCTCGATCGCCTTGAGCAGGGTGAAGCCGGAGGCGCTGGTCTGCGCGTTGACGGCGTCCACGACCGCCAGCTGCCGGCGCAGCCGCGCGGCGGTGAGACCGCCCGCCACGGTCAGCCGGGGGGAGTGGTCGGTCAGCGCGAGGTAGTCGTGGCCCAGCTCGATCGCGCTGGCCACCATCTCCTCGATCGGGCTGCCGCCGTCGGACCAGTCCGAGTGGCTGTGCAGGTCGCCGCGCAGCAGCTCCCGCACCGGCGCCCCGCCCTGGACCAGCGGCTCACCGGCCGCGGCCTCCAGGTCGGCCAGCTTGTCAGGGACGTCCCCGTGGACCACCGCCTCGATGACCGCCGAGGTCGACGGGCCGATCCCGGGCAGGTCGCGCAGGGTGCCTGCCGCGACGCGGCGCCGGACCTCGTCCTCGCCGAGGGGCAGGATGGTCGCAGCTGCCTTGCGGTAGGCCTCGACCCGCCGGGTCTCCTCGCGCGAGCGCTCCAGCAGGAAGGCGATCCGGCGCAGGGCGTCGACCGGCTCGAGGTCCGGTGCGCTGCTCATGGGGGCGACTCTACGACCGAGCGACGACCTACGCTGCGGGCATGTCCACGATCCGCGCCGCCCGCTTCGCCGACCTCGACAACCGGGTCCTGCACGACCTGCTCCGGCTGCGCGTCGACGTCTTCGTCGTCGAGCAGGAGTGCGCCTACCCCGAGATCGACGGCCGCGACGTCGAGGAGACCACGGTGCACCTGTGGACCGACGTCGACGGAGGGGTCGCCGCGACCGTCCGGATCCTGGTGGACGACGACGGCACCCGGCACCTCGGCCGTGTCGCGACGCACCGCGACCACCGGGGTCAGGGGTATGCGGCCGCGCTGCTGCGCGAGGGGCTGGACCGGCTCGGTCCCGGGCCGGTCCACCTCGGCGCCCAGGCGCACCTGGAGCAGTGGTACGCCCGGCTGGGTTTCCGCCGCAGCGGCCCCGACTACCTGGAGGACGGGATCCCGCACCTGCCGATGGTGCGGGACTGAGCGCCCCCGACTACCGCCGCGACTGCCGCCGGAAGTCCTCGCCGAGGTACTCCAGCGCGAGCCGGGCATACACCTGCTGCTCGGTGACCGTGCGCTCGCCGCGGTGGTCGCCGCCGACGAAGCTCACGGCCCAGTGCATGAGCGTCGCGAGCTGGTTCTTGAAGCCGATGAGGTAGAAGAGGTGGACGGCGAGCCAGGCCACCCACGCCGGGTAGCCGGTGAGCTCGATCCGGCCGCGTTTCATCACCGCGCGGAAGCGGGAGATCGTGGCCATGGAGCCCTTGTCGAAGTAGCGGAACTCCTGTCCGGTTTCCTCGCCGCGCAGTCGCCGCAGGATCTGGTCGGCGACGTGACGGGCCCCCTGGATGGCGCCCTGCGCCACCCCCGGAACCCCGTCGACGGCCGCGAGGTCCCCCACGACGAAGACCTCGGGGTGGCCGGGCAGGCTCAGGTCGGGCAGCACCTTGACCCGGCCGGCCTTGTCCAGCTCGGCGCCGGCCTGCTCGGCGACCTTGCGGCCCAGCGGGTTGCCCTGGACGCCGGCGGCCCACACCTTGGTCTGGGCCTTGATCCGCTCCTGGCTGCCGTCCTCGGTCGACTCCAGCACGACCCCGCCCTCGTCGACGTCGACGACCTTGCGGCCCAGCTTCACCTCGATCCCGATGTCGGTGAGGCTCTTCTCGGTGCGCGTGCCGAGCTCTCGCCGAAGGGTGCGAGGACCTGGTCGACGGCGTCGACGAGGATGATCCGCGCCGTCGTCGGGTCGATGTGGCGGAACTCCTTGCGCAGCGTGCGCTTGCTCAGCTCGGCGAGCTGGCCGGCCATCTCGACACCGGTCGGGCCGGCGCCGACGACGACGAAGGTGAGCAGCCGGCGCACGTCGTCCTCCCGGCCGGCCGCCGCGGCCAGCTCGGCGAGCTCGAAGGCGCCGTAGATGCGGCCGCGCAGCTCCAGCGCGTCGTCGATCGACTTCATGCCGGGGGCGTACTCCGCGAAGTGCGGGCTGCCGAACCAGGACTGGTTGGCGCCCGCCGCGAGGACCAGGGTGTCGTAGTCGTAGGTCATGTCCTCGCCCGCGGTCACGGCGGTCACCGTGCGCTCGGCGAGGTCGATGTCCCTGACGTCGCCCAGCATGACCGTCGCGTTGTCCTGGTGGGCCAGCACGTCACGCGTCGGCGGGGCGATGACGCCCTCGGACAAGATGCCCGTGGCGACCTGGTAGAGCAGCGGCTGGAAGAGGTGGTGGCCGGTGCGGGCGACCATGAGCACGGACACGGCCGGGTCGTCGAGCGCCTTGGTGGCGAACAGCCCGCCGAATCCGGAGCCGATGACGAGGACGCGGTGGGTGGGGGACGTGCGGGGCTGGGCGGTGCTCATATATCTAGTGAACAGCAGATCGGGGCCCGGAACTTCCCGTGGAGCCACCAGGAGGCCCTACGACGACGAGACGTTGGTCACGGTGCGAGACTGTGCCGATGAGCTCGCTGGAGACGCGACCGGACGAGGTGACCTGCGGGGAGCAGGCGGCGACCGACGGGACGGTGACCGTGCTCGAGCCGCGGGAGGTCCCGCTCGGCGGCCCGCGAGCGATGACCGTGCGGCGCACGCTGCCCTCCCGGCGGCGGACGATGATCGGGGCCTGGTGCTTCGTCGACCACTACGGCCCGGACGACGTCGCCGAGACCGGGGGCATGGTCGTGCCGCCGCACCCGCACACCGCGCTGCAGACCGTGTCCTGGCTGTTCACCGGGCTGGTGGAGCACCGCGACTCGACCGGGGTGCGGGCGCTGGTGCGACCCGGGGAGCTCAACCTCATGACGGCCGGGCACGGAGTGTGCCACTCGGAGGTCTCGGTGGTCCCGGCCGACGGTGCCTCGGTCGGTGTCGACAGTGGGGTGCTGCACGGGGCCCAGCTGTGGGTCGCGCTGCCCGCGGGCCGCACCGACGTCGAGCCCTCCTTCGAGCACTTCGTGCCGGAGCCGGTCCGCCACGGGGACGCGGGGGTGAGCGTCTTCCTGGGCGACCTGCGGGTGGGGGAGCAGCGGGTGGGCTCGCCGGTGACCACGCATACCCCGTTGCTCGGGGCGGAGGTGGTGCTCGAGCCCGGGGCACGGCTGCGTCTGGGCGTCGACGCCGAGCACGAGCACGGCCTCCTCGTGGACCAGGGCGAGGTCACCGTGGCGGGGCAGGGCGTGCGGCGCAGCGAGCTGGCCTACCTCGCGCCGGGACGCGAGGAGCTGGAGCTGGTGGCGGGCGGTGAGCCGGTGCGCGCGCTGCTGCTGGGCGGGCCACCCTTCGGTGAGCAGATCGTCATGTGGTGGAACTTCATCGGCCGGTCGCACGAGGAGGTCGTCGCCGCGCGCGAGCAGTGGCAGGACGAGCTCGGGCACCGGGCCGACGGACGGTTCGGGGCGGTGGACTACCCCGACGGGGAGTCGCTGCCCGCCCCCGCGCTGCCACAGGTCCGGCTGCGACCGCGAGGCTGAGGCAGAGGTATGCCGAGCGAGGTCCTGCTGGTCGACCACCTCGACAGCTTCACCTACAACCTCGCCGACCTCCTCCATCGGGTGCTGGGCCGTCCCCCCGTGCTGTGGCGGCACGACCACCCGGCGGCAGCGGAGGACCTGCGGCGGTTCGCGGCGATCGTCATCGGCCCCGGGCCCGGGCGGCCGCAGGTGCCGGCCGACCTCGGGCTCTCCGCGCTGGCGCTCGCGCAGCGTGAGGTGCCCGTCCTCGGGGTGTGCCTGGGCCACCAGGGCCTGGCGCATGTCGCCGGTGAGGAGGTGGCCGAGATGACGCTCACCCGGCACGGCATCGTCAGCCCGGTCGAGCACGACGGCACCGGGGTCTTCGCCGGGCTCCCCTCGCCGGTCCGGGTCGTGCGCTACCACTCGCTGGAGGTGCGCGAGCCGCTGCGGTCCGGGCTGCGGGTGAGCGCCCGCGCGGCCGACGACGGCTGCGTCATGGGGCTGGCCGACCCCGGTGGCAGCTTCTGGGGGGTGCAGTTCCACCCCGAGTCGGTGCTGTCCGAGCACGGCGACCGGATCGTGGCCAACTTCCTCGCGCTGGCCGGCGTCGCGACGGGCGCCAGCGACGGCGAGGACCGCGCTGCGCCGGGCCCGGCCGCCGCGGTCGCCGTCGGCGACGCCATGACCCCGCAGCCGCACCGCGGCACCGGTCGGGTGGTCCGGCTGCGGACCGAGCGGGTCGATCACGACGGGCCGGTGGACGTCCCCGCGCTCCGGGACAGGTTGGTGGGGTACGCCCCGACCTCCGTGTGGCTGGACTCCTCCGACGGCAGCGGGTGGTCGCTCGTCGCGGACGCGAGGGGGCCGCTGGCCGGCGAGCTCACCCACCGGGTGGGGCGGCGGCCGTTGCTGCTGGACCGGCTGGACGGCGAGCTCGACCGGTGGGAGCTGGACGACGACGATCACGGTCTCCCGGGCCACCTCCCCTGGCGCCCGGGTCTGGTCGGCTACTGGGGCTACGAGCTGAAGGCCGAGACGGGCGGGTCGGCCGCCCATCGGTCCGGCTGGCCGGACGCGTGGTTCGTGCTCGTCGACCGGGGCGTGGTGGTGGACCACGGCTCAGGCGAGGTCTGGGCCGTCTGGATCGAGGACCGGGAGGTCGCCGACGAGCAGGAGCGCTGGGTCCGCCAGGTCCGCGAGGCGGTGAGGGGGGCCGAGGCGGTCGGGGCGTCGGCGGTCGGCGCGTCGCCCGCGTCCGCCGGGTCCGAGGGGTCCCCGGGCGGGACGGTGGCATGGGTCGCCCGGGACGAGGAGGAGGCATACCTGGACCTGGTGCGCTCGGCCCAGACCCAGATCGCCCGCGGCGAGTCCTACGAGGTCTGCCTGACGACGGCCCACCGGGCGCAGGCGCCGGAGGTGGACGAGGCGCAGCTCTACCGGGAGCTGCGTCGGGTGTCGCCGGTCCCGCACGGGGCGTGGCTGCGGACGCCGTCCGGCAGCGTCCTGAGCGGCTCCCCGGAGCGCTTCGTCTCCGTCACCCGCGGGGTGGTCGAGGCCCGCCCGATCAAAGGGACGCGGCCCCGCGGGAGCAGCCCGCAGGACGACGCCGAGCTCGCGGCCGCGCTCGCCGCCTCGGTGAAGGACCGGGCGGAGAACCTCATGATCGTCGACCTGCTCCGCAACGACCTGCACCGCGTGTGCCGGTCCGGCAGCGTCCACGTGCCGGAGCTCTTCGCCGTCGAGAGCTACGCGACCGTGCACCAGCTGGTGTCCACGATCCGGGGGGAGCTGGCGCCGGGGATGCGCGCGACCGACGTGCTGCGCGCGTGCTTCCCCGGGGGTTCCATGACCGGGGCGCCCAAGGTGCGCACGATGGAGATCCTGGACCGGCTCGAGGGTGCTGCGCGCGGCGTCTACTCCGGCGCGATCGGCTGGATCGGGCTGGACGGCTCGATGGACACCTCGATCGTCATCCGCACCCTCACCCGCGACCCCGACGGCACGCTCGCGTTCGGGGTGGGTGGGGCTGTCACGGCGCTGTCCGATCCCGCGGCGGAGTATGCCGAGGTGCGGGCCAAGGCCCGGGCGATGCTGGAGGCCGTCGCACGGGCAGCGGTCAGTCCGGCTGGTCCGGGCCGATCAGCCAGAGCTGCACCGGGAACCGGCCCGGCACCCCGCTCAGGGTGAGCAGCAGCCGGTCCTCGTGGTGCTCCCAGCGCGCGAGGACGATGGCGTGCTTGTTGTGCAGCGCCCGCAGCACCTTGCCGAGGCCCCCCGGCTCGGTCGGGCTCACCAGGAAGGTGGTCGAGTCTGCCAGCCGGAGCCGGCCGACCCCGCCGAGCGGGCCGGGGGTGATCCCGCGCACCGGGACCCGCCGTGCGACCAGCCCGGGCAGCTGCACCTCGAGGTGCGACCTGCGCACCGGCTCCGTCGGCGCGCCCGGAGGCTCCCACGGCGGCGGCTCGCCGCCGGGGTCGTCCGGGAAGGGGTCCCACGACATACGCCCCAGTCTGCCCGACCTAGGCTGGGACGCATGACGAACCAGCCGACTCTCACCCTCAACAACGACGTCCGGATCCCGCAGCTGGGCTTCGGCACCTTCCAGGTCGACGAGAAGGAGACCCAGCGCGTCGTCGAGGCCGCGCTGGAGGCCGGCTACCGCCACATCGACACCGCCGCGGGTTACTACAACGAGGGCGGCGTGGGTGCGGCGCTGCGCGCCAGCGGCCTCCCGCGCGAGGAGGTCTTCCTCACGACGAAGCTGCGCAACGGCGACCAGGGCCGCGACCGCACCCGGGACGCCTTCGAGGCCTCGCGCGAGGCGCTCGGGGTGGACGCGGTCGACCTCTACCTCATCCACTGGCCGGTGCCCGGCAACGGCCTCGCGGGGGAGACGTGGCAGGTCTTCCAGGAACTGTATGCCGAGGGCGCGGTCCGCGCGATCGGCGTCTCCAACTTCCTGCCGGACCACCTCGCCGACCTGCTGGGCGGTGCCGATCTCACCCCGGCGGTGAACCAGATCGAGGTGCACCCCACCTTCCAGCAGCCGGACACCCAGCAGGCCTCGCGCGACGCGGGGCTGGCGGTCGAGGCCTATGCCCCGATCGGGCAGGGCGCCGATCTCGAGCTCGCCCCGGTGACGGAGGCGGCGCAGGCGCACGGCGTGAGCCCGGCTCAGGTGGTCATCCGCTGGCACCTGCAGGAGGGGCGCATCGTCATCCCGAAGTCCGCCACCCCGGAGCGCATCCGCTCCAACGCCGACGTCTTCGGCTTCGAGCTGGACGACGCCCAGATGAGGGCGATCAGCGGGCTCGACACCCCCGAGCGGATGTTTCCTGACCCGCAGGCCGCCGACTTCACGCAGTTCCGCAGCTGAGGCATACCTCTCGGACACGACAACGGCCCCGCCGGGTCACAGGGCCGGCGGGGCCGTCGCTCACCCGGGCTGAGGGCAGGGGCGCCCGGGGAGTGCTCGAGATCAGGCGGACTTGATCGCCGAGATCTCGAACTCCAGCGTAACCTTGTCCGCCACCAGCACACCGCCGGTCTCCAGCGCGGCGTTCCAGGTGAGGCCGAAGTCCTTACGGTTCACCACGGTGGAGCCCTCGAAGCCGATGCGCTCGTTGCCGAAGGGGTCGGTGGCGGCACCGGCGTACTCGAAGTCCACGGTCACCGGGCGGGTCACGTCCTTGATGGTGAGGTCGCCGGTCACGCGGAGGGTCTCGTCGTCGACCGCGGACACCTCGGTGGAGGTGAAGGTGATGGTCGGGTAGGTCTCGGCGTCGAAGAAGTCGGCGGACTTCAGGTGGCCGTCGCGGTCCGCCGAGCGGGTGTCGACCGAGGCGGCCTGCATCGTCACCTGGATCGAGGCGCCCTCCAGGTCGGTGCCGGTGGTGGCGGTGCCCTCGATCTCGTTGAAGGCGCCGCGGACCTTGGTCACCATGCGTGGCGGGTGGAGAAGCCGACCCGGCTGTGCGAGGCGTCGATGGCGTAGGTGCCGTCCAGGTCGCGCAGGGCGGTGGCGGTGGCGGTGGTCTCGGTCATGGTGGGTCCTCTCGGGAGTGGTTGACGTTTCAACCAGCATCCTAGATGTCCGTGACGTGTCACGCAACTGGTATTCTGGTGGTATGTCGTCCACACCCGCCGTGCCCTGGCTCGAGGAGTCCGAGATGGAGCTCTGGCGCGCCTGGCTGCGGGTGCAGACCGACCTGCCGGCGGCGATGGGGCGGGCGTTGCACGCCGACAGCGAGCTGTCACTGCAGGACTTCGAGACCCTGGTGCGGCTGTCCGAGGCGGAGGAGGGGCGGCTGCGCGTCTCGGCGCTGGCCGAGCAGATGCACTGGGAGCGGTCCCGGCTCTCGCACCACCTGCGTCGCATGGGCGGACGGGGTCTCGTCGAGAAGGTCGAGTGCGCCGAGGACGGCCGCGGGGCCTTCGTCGTGCTGACCGACGCCGGACGTGAGGCGCTGGAGGGGGCGGCGCCCGATCACGTGAGGACTGTCCGGCGGCTGTTCTTCGACGGCATGGGGGAGGCGGAGCGGGAGGTGCTGACGTCCTTCCTGCGCCGCGTGGTCGAGCGCACGTCCTGAGTCCCGGGCGCGCTCTGGGCGGCGGGCGCGCCGTGCCAGCGATGCCAGACTGGGGTGATGGCTTCACGTGCGCACGACCTCGGGGCGTGGCTGCGCCGCCCGGATGTCACAAGCGACCTGGTGCAGGTGCTCAAGAGCGTCGTCGCGGCGGTGGCGGCGTGGGTCCTGGCGGACCGGGTGCTCGGCCTCGAGCAGGCCTTCCTGGCGCCGTGGACCGCCCTGCTCACCGTGCACGCCACGGTCTACCGCACCGTGTCGCGCGGCACCCAGGCGGTGCTGGCGACCACCGCCGGCGTGACCCTGGCGTTCGTGGCGGTGCTGCTGGGCGGCAGGGGTGTCCTCACGCTCGGGCTGGCGTTGTTCGTCGCGATGCTGCTGGCCAGGGTCGGTGTGCTGCGGGACGAGGGGGTCACCGTCGCCACGACGGTGCTCTTCGTCATCACGACGTCGTCGAGCACCGGTCCGGGGAGCCTGCTCGATCGGCTCGGGGCGACCGCGATCGGTGTGGTGGTCGCGCTCGTGGTCAACGTGGTGGTCGCGGCGCCGCTGCGCGACGCGAGCGCGCGACGGCAGATCGCCGAGATCGACCGCGGGCTCGGCGAGCTGCTCTCCGACATGGCGGACGGCGTGCGGGCCGGCGCGGACGAGGAGCGGACGGGGGACTGGGTGGAACGGACGCGCACCCTGGACGGCCGGCTGGAGAGTGCCTGGCGGTTGGTCTACGAGGCGCGCGAGAGCCGGTGGGGCAACCCGCGTCGCCGGGGCGGGGATGCCGAGGAGCTGTCGCGGGTCCTCGGACGGCTCGAGGAGGGCATCGCCCAGGTGCGGGGCATGGCGCGGCTCATCCACCAGTCGGCGGTGCAGGCCGAGGACTGGGACGCGGTGTTCCGCACCACCTGGTCGGACCTGCTCGAGGAGCTGGGGCGCCGGGTGGCGGACCCGCAGGGTGACGTCATCGCGCTGCACGAGGACGTCGACGACCTGGCGTCGCGGCTGTCCTCGGCCGATCTCCCGGACCAGCGCTGGCCGCTCTACGGCGCCCTGATCGAGATGAGCCGGGTGGTCATCGACACCGTCGACGACGTCGCGACCTCCCCGGCCGTCCGGGAGTGAGCGCCTGGATCTCGCGCTCCCGAGGTGGGCCCCCCGGGGCTCGAACCCGGAACCTACGGATTAAAAGTCCGCAGCTCTGCCAATTGAGCTAGAGGCCCGGAGCCCGACCACGGCAACGCCGTCTCGGCTCCGGCGTCCCAGGCTAGCCGCTGCTGACACGGCGAAGGCCGGGCGCCCGCTCGCACGGCCAGAACGGTGCGGAAGGTGAGCATGCTCAGAAGGGAGGCTCGTCGTCGGGCGGGGTGCGCCAGCCGGTCGGATCCGGGTCAGCAGTGCGGCGTCGGGGGGCGGCCTCGGTGCTCTTTTCTTCCCCGAGGACTGCTTCGGGGGTCGGGGTGGTGGGGTCGGCGCCGTTGCGGCGGCGGCCGGTCTTGGTGCGGGTGACCCACATCCACCCCGACAGCGGCCCGCCGTGCTCACCGGTGCCGGGGTGGTCGTCGGCGTCGGTGAGGAAGGCGCCGGGGCCCCGGTGGGCGAGGGCGGCGTAGAAGGCGCGGTTGAGCAGGTCGCGCCGGGTGTGCAGGTCCTGCCGCAGCGCCGGGTGATCGTCGCTGCGGGCGGCG
>NZ_MKKF01000017.1:0-23430 GCF_001942435.1 Serinicoccus sp. CNJ-927
AACTTCATCCTGCCCACATTGCCCGCTGCACGCAAGCTCCCGGTCAGAGGGCTGGACGGCTCTCCCCCGAGCACCTGGAGGCAAGACCGCCGACCCCCGGGCAACCCGTCAAACAACTTCAGACGCGCGACACTAGTTGTCCACAGCCCGTCCCCAGCATGGGGATAACGACACCGGTGTAACTCGGGTCTCCAGGGACGTCAGGCGGCGTAGCCGAAGGCCATCGGTCCCATGACCTGCCACAGCCGGACCCCGGCCAGGAGCAGGATCAGCACCAGCATCCCGGCGAGGGCCGGCCAGGCCAGCGCCCGACGACGGGTCGCCTCCGGCGAGCGACCGGGTGCCGAGGTCAGGACCAGCAGACCGCCGATCGCGGCGCCCGTCACCGCACCACCGACGTGGGCCTGCCAGGCGATCCCCGAGACGAAGAAGGGCAGCGCCAGGTTGACGCCGATCATGACGAGCAGGCTCGTGGGCACGGTGCCCTGCCGTAGCGCCAGGACGACGTAGAGGAACAGCAGGCCGAAGATCGCGCCCGAGGCGCCCACCACCGGACGGATCCACCCCGGGTCGGGGCTCGCGAGCAGCAGCACCCCCGCCGACCCGCCGAGGGCGCACAGCACGTAGGTGACCGCGAACTTCGCCCGGCCCAGCGCCTGCTCCAGCATCGGCCCGAAGGCGAAGAGGATGTACATGTTGAACGCGATGTGCAGCAGGCTCGAGGGCAAGTGCACGAAGGCGGTGGTCAGCAGCCGCCACGGCTCGACGCCCGCCAGGACGCCGACGAAGGCCAGCTCGCGGGTGACGACAGGGTTGGCGAGCTGACCGACATACACCAGCACGCACAGGCCGAGGAGGGTCCAGGTGACCACGGGGCGACCGGCCTGCGCCGGCGCCCCGAAGCGGGTGCGCGCCACCGGGGCGCCGCGCGAGCCCTCGCGCACGCAGTCCACGCACTGCACGCCGACCGCGGCCGGCCGTTGGCAGTCCGTGCAGGTGGGCCGCTCGCAGCGTTGGCACCGGATGTAGCTCGTCCGGTCCGGGTGCCGTGGGCACACCGGCGGGCCCCCACCCTGGGTGCCGCGCGTCCCGTCCGGGGGCGGCGCGGCAGCGGGCTCGCTCACGGGTCCCCGGGCCTGGTCAGCCCTCGACGCTGACGCGCTCGATGACGACCGGCTCGACCGGCTTGTCGCCGGCCCCGGTCGGCACCGCGGCGATGGCGTCGACGACGTCGCGCGAGGCCTGGTCGGCCACCTCGCCGAAGATCGTGTGCTTGCCCTGCAGCCAGGTGGTCGGCTCGACCGTGATGAAGAACTGGGAGCCGTTGGTGCCCTTGCCCATGCGCTTGCCGGCGTTGGCCATCGCGAGCATGTAGGGCTGGGTGAAGTCGTGGTCCGGGCTGATCTCGTCGTCGAAGGTGTAGCCCGGGCCCCCGAAGCCCTCGCCGAGCGGGCAGCCGCCCTGGATCATGAAGCCCGGGATGATGCGGTGGAAGGCGAGCCCGTCGAAGAACGGCTGCGGGTTGGTGCGCCCGGCGTCGTCGGAGTACTCCTTCTCGCCCGTCGCGAGCCCGGTGAAGTTGGCGACCGTCTTGGGTGCCGCGTGCTCGAAGAGCACCAGCGCGATGTCGCCGTGGTTGGTGTGCAGCGTGACGTTCATGCCTCCCAGTTTCGCACGATCGGTATGCCGCCCGCGCCGCGCCGTGGCGCAGGCAGGGTGAGGTGGAGTTCGTCAGCAGGACAGGGCAGGATGGGGCCCAGACCGACAACAGGAGGGACAGCACGTGTTCTTCAAGACCGATGCCGAACGTGCCGCCGCGCAGGCCAGCCGTGCCCGGCAGGACGCCACCGAGGCGGGCGCCAGCGCCGCGTCGGGCGCCCGCAACCTCGGGGCGGCCGTCCTGGCCACCCTGGCCGAGGTGACCGCGCCCAAGGACGACACCTCGGGCCGACGGCACGCCCAGAAGGCCCGGGCCAAGGCGCTCAAGGCCGCGAGCAAGGACCGCGCCTCGGCGGCGAAGGCTGCCGAGCAGGCCCGCGCAGCGGCCGGCGAGGCCCGCAAGCACGGCCGGGCGGCCGCCGAGAAGCAGGGAGCCCAGGCGGAGAAGCGTGCCGCCAAGCTCGCCAAGGACACCCGCGCGCGCGGGAACAAGACTGCCAAGAACCTGCGCAAGCAGTCGGAGTCGTGGCGCGAGCAGGGCGGCCACGCGGCCGAGGCGCTGCGCGACCGGGGTTCCGAGGCCTGGCAGCGGGCACGGGAGACCGGGCCGCTCGGTGAGGCCGCCGCCGCGAAGGCCGGTGCCGGCGCGGCTGCGCTGGCCGGGCTCGCCGCCACCACCCGCGACCGTGCCGTGGCCGGTGTCGACCACGGCATCGATGTCGCCGTCCCGCGGGCCCAGGAGGCGTCGCGGGGCTGGCCCCGACCGTCGACCACGTCCGGGACCTCATCAACGACGAGTTCCTGCCCAAGATCCAGGAGATGCTCGCCGAGGTGCAGTCCGGCAAGGACCGCCTGCTGGCCCAGGAGGAGGGCGTCGTGGCCACCGTCACCGGCGCTCCCAAGGCTCCGCGGCGCAAGGGCGGCAAGCTCATCGCCCTGGGGATCCTCGCCGCCGTCGGCGCCGGCGTGGCGTGGTGGCTCTCGCAGCAGCAGAGCCAGCCCGCCGCGGACCCGTGGGCGAGCAAGGACGGCCGACCCGACCCCTGGGCCGGCAGCACCACCTCGACCGCGTCCACTCCCTCGACGACCGCGACGACCACCGGTGCGGTGGGCGGGGCGGCCGGGGCCAGCACCATGGAGGGGGAGACGACCGTGAGCAACGACGGCCAGGCGCGCATGCTCGACACCGAGCAGATCGACGACCTCGGCACCGAGACGCCGAGCTCGGTGGAGGAGCAGGCCGTCGGCGAGTCGCCGACCGAGGAGATCCAGTCGCACGCGAGCACAGCCACGACACGCTGCCGCACGGTGCCGACGACAACGACGACGACGGCGACGGCGACGAGCGACCCGCCTCCGTCTGAGAGCACGTCCACGAGGCGCCCATCCCCACCGGGTGGGCGCCTCGTCACGTCCGGGCGACCGCCTCGCGACACACCGTCGACCTCCCCGAACAGCGCGCACGCCGCACCTAGATTGGTCGCCAGCGGCCCTCAGGTCAGCAGGTCAGGTCGACGAAGGAGGTGGCACGGCAGATGTCGCTGCCCGCCTCCCACCCGGACCGGGACGATCTCGACCGCCACGGTGCCACCGACGCGAGGGGTATGCCCAGGGCGACCCCGAGCACGCGCCCGCCGCACCTGCCCCGGGCGGTGAGCGGGCGCTCGTCGACCCCGGCGGCCTCCCGTCGAGCAGCCCGCCGGTCACCGGGTCGACGACGGTGCAGGGCGCCTCGACGGAGGCGCTGCTCGCCGCGCCGACGGGCACCCGACGCCCCCGCCGCCGCGGCCGCGGACCTCGTGACGTCGATCCGCGCCCCGGGCAGATCCCCGGCCTCGACGGGCTGCGGGCGCTGGCCATCATCGCGGTGCTGGCCTTCCACTTCGTCCCGGCCGCCCTGCCTGGCGGCTTCCTGGGCGTCGACGTCTTCTTCGTGGTGAGCGGCTTCCTCATCACCACCCTGCTGCTGCGGGAGATCGACGCCCGGGGGCGGGTCGACCTGCTGTCCTTCTGGCGCCGACGGGCCCGCCGCCTGGTGCCGCCCCTGCTGGCGGTCGTCGTCGTCAGCGTCGTGGCGGCACGCCTCGTCGGCGGCGACCTGCTCGTCGGGATCGTCCGGCAGACGGCGGGCGCCCTGACGTTCACCAGCAACTGGCTGGAGATCGCCGCCGGCGCGAGCTACTTCCAGAGCACCAGCCCGATCCTCTTCGTCAACTTCTGGAGCCTGGCGGTCGAGGAGCAGTTCTACCTGCTGTGGCCGCTCACGCTGGTCGTGGTGCTCGCCTTCGCCCCCAGCACCCGGGCACGGGTCGGCGCGGTGGCCGCCGCGGGTCTGGCCTCGACGCTGCTCATGGCCGCGCTGTTCACGCCGGGCTCGGACGCGACCCGCGTCTACTACGGCACCGACACCCACCTCGTCGGACTCATGGGAGGTGCGGCCCTGGCGCTGGCATGGGCCGACCCGACGCACCGGGCAGGGCTGCGCTCGCGCAGCTGGCGCCGCGTGCGGGGCCCGGCAGTGCTCGCCGCGCTGCTCACCCTCGCAGCCCTGGTGCGCTGGAGCAGCGAGGACTCCGCACTGACCTTCCGGGGCGGCATCGCGCTCGCCTCGCTCGCCACCGTCGTCCTCATCGCCGGCCTGCTCGAGGCGCCCTCGCCGTGGCGGCGGGCCATGTCCCTGCGGCCCCTGGTGTGGCTGGGTCGACGTTCCTACGGCATCTACCTCTGGCACTGGCCGGTGCTGGTGATCGCCGGCGCCTCGTGCCCTATGCCGCCGGCACCCTCCGTGGGGCCGGCGTCCTCCTCGGTGCGCTGCTCCTGACGCTGGTGCTGGCCGAGCTCTCGTGGCGCTGCCTGGAGGTCCCGGTGCGCCGACGCGGCATCCGGGCCAGCCTCGGTGACACGGTCCGCTGGTTCACCACGGGGTGGCACCGCAGCAGGACGCCCCGGCTCGTCGCCGCGGGGCTCGCGGTCCTGCTCGTGGGCACCGTGGTCGCCCTCGTCACGGCCCCGGAGAAGTCGGCGACCCAGCGCCAGATCGAGGAGTCGCAGGCCCGCATCGACTCCGGGGCTGACGCGGCACCCGCGTCGGGCGCCTCGCTCGCCCGCGACGCCGCCGGGCTCGGGGCGACCCTGGGCAGCATGCCTGCCGCGGGAGCCACCGCAGCGGACGGTGAGTCCTCCGACGAGGAGGCCGCCGGCGGCGAGGGCACGACAGAGCGCGCCGATGACGGCGAGGACTCCGACGCCGCCCCGGCACCCGCACCCGGTGAGGTGCAGGTGGGGGAGTCGACCTTCCACCCCGACGAGGACGGTCTGCTCGTGCCCACGGGGTCCGAGCTCACCGCGATCGGTGACTCGCTGGTCGTCACCAGCGCCGACGGCCTCAGCTACCGCTTCCCCGACACCAGCTACCTCGCCCAGTCCAACCGGCGATGGGCGGAGTCCGTGGAGGTCGTCACGGCCGGGGTGGAGGCCGGCGAGGTCCGCGGCAACGTCGTCCTGCACCTCGGCACCAACGCCGGGGTGGACGAGGCCGCGCTGCGCTCGGTGCTCGACACCCTCGGGCCGGACCGCAACGTCGTGGTCATGGACCTCTACGTCCAGGCCTCCTTCACCGAGGAGTCCAACGAGACCCTCCGCGCCGTCGTCGCGGACTACCCGCAGGCCGTCGTCGGAGACTGGAACGCCACGATCAGCGAGCAGCCCGAGGTGCTGCAGAGCGACCGGGTGCACCCCGACATCGACGGTATGCACGTCTACGCCGAGGTCGTCGCGCGCGCCTTCGACGAGCTCGCCCGGCGGGAGTGAGCGCACCCCGGACCCGATCCCCGCGCAGCGCCAGGATGTGGCAGGCTCGGACCCGTGAACATCGTCCTCGTGGAGCCGCACTTCCCGAAGAACCAGCGGGAGTTCGCCCGGGCGCTGGCGCAGGCCGGGGCCAACGTCATCGGCATCGGTGAGACCCCGCTGGACTACCTAGACGACCAGCTGAAGTCGTGGATGGTCCACTACGAGCAGGTCGGCTCGGTCACGGACCGCCACGCGATGACCGAGGCGGTGCGCCGGGTCCAGGGCATGGTGTGGGTGGACCGGCTGGAGTCCACCATCGAGTCCCACCAGCTCGTCGCGGCGCACGTGCGCGAGGATCTCGGCATACCGGGCACCTCGGTGCGCACCACCTGGCTGTGCCGCGACAAGCCCTCGATGAAGGAGGCGCTGCGCGCCGCCGGGGTCCCGACCGCCGCCTCCACCGGGGCCGACGACGCCGACCAGGTGCGCGACTTCGCCGCAGCGGTCGGTTACCCCCTGATCCTCAAGCCGCGGGACGCCGCGGGCGCCGCCGACACCGTCCGGGTCGACTCGGACACCGAGCTGGCCGCCGCGCTGGACCGGATGGGCGGCTACTCCTCCATCGCGGTCGAGGAGTTCATCGAGGGGCACGAGGGCTTCTACGACACCGTCTCCATCGACGGGCGGATCGCGGTCGACTTCGCCTCGCACTACTTCCCCGGCGTCCTGGAGGCGATGCGCACCCGCTGGATCTCGCCGCAGTTCATCGCCACCAACCGGATCGACGGCGGCGGCCTCTACGACGAGATCCGCGAGATGGGTCACCGGGTCAACGAGGCCCTGGGCATCGGCACCTCCGCCACCCACATGGAGTGGTTCCACGGCCCGAAGGGGCTGAAGTTCTCCGAGATCGGGTGCCGCCCGCCCGGCGTCGGCTGCTGGGACCTCTACTGCGCGGCCAACGACATGGACGTGTATGCCGCCTGGGCCCAGTCGCTCGTGCACGGCGAGGTGCGCGAGCACGCAAGCCGCAGCCACAGCGCGGGCATCGTGGCGCTGCGCCCGGACCGGGACGGCGTCATCACCGGCTACAGCGGGCTCGAGGACATCGAGAACCGCTACGGCCGGTGGATCATCGACGCCCACGTGCCGGTGGCCGGCACGGGGACCCAGCCGGTCGAGGCCGGCTTCATGGCCAACGCGTGGATCCGGATGCGGCACCCGGACTTCGACGCGCTCCGGGGGATGCTCGACGACGTGGGGCGCACGGTGCACGTCCATGCCGGCTGACGCCGACCGGCACCTCGCCGAGCGCGGCGCGGCACCCTCGTCCCCGCCCCGCATCACCCTGCTCGGCCCGCAGCGCCACCCGCAGCTGGACCGCGTCATGGCCTCGCTCGACCTGGACGGAGCCGGGGTCGCGACCATCACCGCCGGCTGGCGTGACCGGGAGCACGACGACGCGCTGCTGGTCGAGCAGCTGGGTGGGCGGTGCGTCAACCTCGGCCTCTGGCAGCGCATGCAGCAGATCTGGGAGGCCGACCCCGAGCTGGAGCAGGCCGACCGGCGGCGTCGCCAGGTGCTGACCGAGATGCAGGAGCTCTACCTCATCGGGCTGCGGCACGCGGTCGACGCCCTGGGCCGCATCCGGGCGCACGAGCCACGCGACGAGCGGGTGCACCGCATGGCCCTGGAGGACGTGCTGGGCATCATGCGCGACCTGGACGAACGGCACGTCCGCCGGGTCGCCGAGCTGCACCAGGAGTTCTACGCCCGGCACCGTCCGGAGGAGCGCGACGCCGTGGTGCGTGGCCGCGCCGAGGTCGGTGCCCTGGTCGAGGGCTGCGACGTGGTGGTCATCACCGGGGGGCACGTGGGGGTGCTGCTGGGCACCCTGCACATGTTCAACCTCGCGCCGGTCCTGGCCCACCCGGTCGAGGACGAGACCGACCCGAGCGGGGTGCACGCCCGGGTCCACCGGCCGGTCATCGCCTGGGGTGCCGGGGCGATGGCCCTCACCGAACGGGTGCTGCTCTTCTACGACGACTCTGTCATCGCCCCCGGTGTCGCGGAGATGCTCATGGACGGCCTCGGGCTGACCCGGGGTCTGGTCGCGCTCCCGTCGGCCGCGGACCGCCTGGCGCTCGACGACCCCGGCCGCATGACGACCCTGGTGAGCCGGTGCCACCCGCGGGTCCCGCTGCCCCTCGACCCGGGCGACAGGGTCGACCTCACGCCGGAGGGCCGACTGCCCCAGGGCGCCCGGGTGCTCGGCCCCTCGGGCCACCCCGTGCGGCACCTCGACCCCGGTGCCACCGACCGTTCCCCCGGCGCCGCCCCGGTCGACCCGCGCGGGAGGAGTGGTCGTGAGCCAGCCCCAGACATACCCCATGCCGCCCCGGCACAAGGGCAAGCTGGCCATCAACGCGCTGCGCGCCCGTCGCCTCGACGAGGACGTCATCACGCGCTTCCTCGCCGAGCACGAGGTCCCGGTGGTGGAGGGCGAGAAGTGCACCTTCCTCTACCGCGGACCCGCGGACGCGGTCGCGGTGCGCCACCGGATCGTCAACCAGCCGCAGCACGTGCCGATGAAGCGGCTGGACGTGCCCGAGGGCGTGCAGCCGCTGTGGTACGTCACGATCGAGCTGCCCGCCGCGTCCCGGGTGGAGTACCAGATCGAGGTGCGGGTCGGCGAGGCCGTCGAGACCTTCAACGACCCGCTCAACCCGCACGTCGCGCACAGCCCCGTGGGGTCCTCCAGCGTCTGCCAGGCGGCCGGCTACGAGACCCCGGAGTGGGTCGTGCCGCAGCCGGACGCACGTGCCGGGGAGCTGATCGACCTCCCGCTGCCGAGCCGGGCCCTGCGCCGGACCACGCACAACCGGGTCTACCTCCCGGCACGCTTCCGCCGCAGCAGCCACTACCCGCTGCTGGTCGTGCACGACGGCGACGACTACCTCACCTACACCGCGATGCGCACGGTGCTGGACAACCTCATCCACGACCTGGACATGGCAGAGACCATCGTCGTCTTCTCCAACCCGGGCGACCGGCTCCGGGAGTACCCCAACTACGCCCCGCACGCGCGTCACCTCACCACGGAGCTGCTGCCCGCGATCGAGGAGCAGCTGCCGGTGATCCGCCGGGCCGATGCGCGCTGCCTCATGGGCGCCAGCTTCGGTGCGGTCGCCTCGCTCTCCACGGCGGCGCGCGATCCCGGCGTGTGGGACAACCTCTTCCTGCAGTCCGGGTCCTTCGTCTTCACCGACATCGGATCCGACCACGGTGGGGGGCCGGCCTTCGACCCGGTGGTGAAGTTCATGAACCGCTACCGGGAGGAGCCGCAGCGCGTCGCCGAGCGGATGTTCATCACCTGCGGCGTCTACGAGCCCCTCATCGTGCCCAACCGGTCGATGGTGCCGGTCTTCGAGTCCACCGGCGCCCGGGTGCAGTACGTCGAGTCTCGCGACGGGCACTCCTGGGAGAACTGGCGCGACCGGCTGCGGGACGGCCTGTCGTGGATCTTCCCGGGACCGCAGAAGTTTGTCTACGAATAATCCGATATACCGAAAGAAAGCCTGAGGTCCCTCATGGGCCAGCTCACCTACCTCCTCGTGGACGGGGAGAACATCGATGCCACGCTGGGCAACTCCATCCTCGGGCGCCGACCACAGCCCGAGGAACGGCCGCGGTGGGACCGGCTGCTCACCTTCACCCAGGACACCTGGGGACAGGACGCCACGGGGCTGTTCTTCCTCAACGCCAGCAGCGGCCTGCCCATGTCCTTCGTCCAGGCGCTGCGGGCACTGGGCTACACCCCGGTCCCGCTGTCCGGCAGCGCCGAGGAGAAGGTCGTCGACATCGCGATCCAGCGCACCCTGGAAGCGCTGCAGCAGCGCACCGACGACGTCATGCTCGTGAGCCACGACGGGGACTTCCTCGAGGCGGTGACCCCCCTGCTCGACGGCGGGCGTCGGGTCGGCCTCATCGCCTTCGAGGAGTTCCGCAACTCCGGCTTCCACCAACTCGTGGCGCAGGGCATGGAGTTCTTCGACCTCGAGCACGACACGCGCGCGTTCAACACCACGCTGCCCCGGCTGCGGATCATCCCGATCGAGGAGTTCGACCCGGCGATGTTCCTGCGGTAAGCGCAAAGATGCAGTTCAGAAGGTATGGGTTTGGCAAAGAGTAGTGAACTCGTGGGGCTGATGAGGCTATCGTGACCCGGTCCCCCTGACCGCGTCACCGTCGGCCGCCGTGCTGACCCAGGAGCTCTGCCATGCGCCCATCCCGAGGACTCGTCCTGTCCGCCCTCGCCGCGGCCTCGCTGCTCGTGCCGGTCACCTCCGGCACCGTCGCCGTCGCCGACGAGACCCGGAGCGTCGACGGCGCGGAGCACCGGTCGACCGACCTGGAGCCGGTGCGGTCCGCGACGTCCACCGACGGCCAGGACGTCCTGCGCGGCACGCTCGCGCTCGACCGGCGCGAGGTGACCGTCATCGGGATGCGCTGGACCGGTGAGCCGGAGGCGGGGGCACGGATGCGGCTGCACGACGGGAAGGAGTGGGGTGACTGGACCTCGCTGGAGAAGGGCGTCGCCACCGGGCCGGACATGCAGGCCACCGGGGAGTGGGGGACCGAGGCCTCGATCGTCCTCGACGCCGACCAGGTCCAGGTCGAGCTGTCCTCGCAGGCGCAGGACGCCAGCGTCGAGACGTGGACCACCCGGGTGACCGCGCAGGACGTGGCCCAGGTCGAGTCGATGCCCACCGCCGACGCCGCCAGCGAGGGCGTGATCATCGGCCGCCGCGCCGACTGGGCCGGCGACATGGACCTCATCCCCAGCTCCGGGCCGGTCCTGGACCGACCCAAACTCGGCGTGACGATCCACCACACGGCGACGGACGCCTACTACGCGCCGGAGGACGTGCCGGCCATCCTGCGGGCCGTCTACACCTACCACGCGCGCACGCTGGACTGGCGCGACGTCGGCTACAACGCCCTGGTGGACCGCTACGGGCGGGCCTGGGAGGGCCGCTCCGGCGGACTGGAGGGCAACGTCCAGGGAGCCCACTCCTACGGCATGAACGCCGACTGGTTCGGCCTCAGCAGCCTGGGCAACCACGAGATCAGCCCGGTCCCGGCCGCCGAGCTCGGCGCCCTCTCGGTCACCTCGGCCTGGGTCCTGAACCAGCACGACGTCGAGGTCACCGACACGGTCACCTACACCAACGACTACCTCGGCTGGACCCGTCAGCTCCCGGCCTTGCACGGCCACCGCGACGTCTACGCGACGAGCTGTCCCGGGTGGCAGCTCTACCAGCTCTTCGGCACGCTGCGCGCCCAGGTCGGCGCACAGCAGGCGCAGGACCGCTCCGCGGTGCAGCGCATCGGCGGTGAGAACCGCTACGCCGTCGCGGCCGGGCTCGCGCAGGAGGCGGCGGTGCACGGTGCCCGGACGGCATACCTCACCCAGGGCACCGAGATCGCCGACGCCCTCGGCGTGGGACCGGTGGCGAGCCGCGACGACTCCTCCGTCCTGCTCACCCGCACCGAGGCGCTCCCGAGCCAGACCCTGGCGGCGCTGGAGGAGCTGGGCACCGAGGAGGTCGTCGTCGTCGGGGGCGAGACCGCGGTCTCGGGACAGGTGGAGACCACGCTGCGGCGCCAAGGGTATGCCGTGCGCCGGGTCGCGGGGGCGAACCGCTACGACACCGCCGTCCAGCTCAGCCACGAGCAGGAGTGGTCGGGTGACACCGTCTATCTCGCCAGCGGCAGCAACCTCGCCGACGCGCTCGGCGGAGGGGCGGCCGCGGCGCACACCGAGGCGCCGATGCTGCTGACGCAGCCCACGACGCTGCCGCCGGTGACGGCCGAGCGGCTCGCCGAGCTGGCGCCCTCACGGGTGGTCGTGCTCGGCGGGACCGGCGCGGTGGACGACGCGGTGCTGCGCCAGGCCCAGCGGCTGCTGCCGGCTGCCTCCGTCGAGCGCATCGGCGGCAGCAACCGCTACACCACCAGCGCGCTCATCGCCGAGGACACCTTCGAGGAGGCCTCCAGTGCCGTCGTCGCGGCCGGGAGCGCGCCGGTGGACGCGGTCGCCGGGACGCAGCTGGCCGCAGACCGCTCGGCGCCGCTGCTGCTCACCCGGCAGAGCTGCCGCACCAGCTCGGTCGACGAGGTCTACGACTCGCTCGGCATCGGGCTGTCCCGGCTGGCCGGCGGCTCCGGCGTGCTCGCCTGGGACGCCGGCGCGCGGACCTGCTGACCCGCCTGCCTCCGCCCGGGCGGCAGCTCTCAGCGCTGCTGGGACACCATCACCGCGCTGGTGCCGACCTCCAGGGCCTCGAAGACGTGGTCGACGTCGCCCGGGTAGCGCAGGTAGTCGCCGGGTCCGAGCTCGGTCGGGTCGTCCTCCGCGCCGGCCCGGGCGCGGCCGGTGATGAGGACCACGTGCTCGACCGTCCCCGACGCGTGCGGGGCCGACACCTTGACCGCGCCCGGCTCGGCGTCGATGCGGTAGAGGTCGCGCCGCACGTTCGGCGGGCTGTGCGACAGGACCAGGGCGCTGTAGTCCGCGAGGTCGGAGCGGGTCGGGTCACCGGCTCCGGCGCGCACGAGGGCTCGCTCCGGCTGCGGCGGGTCGATGAGCGCCGAGAACGGCACCCCGAGGACGGTGGCCAGCGACCAGACCGTCTCGACGCCCGGGTTTCCCTTCCCGGCCTCGAGCTGCGACAACGTCGACTTGGACAGACCGGCCCGCCGGGCGAGCTCGGACAGGCTGAGGCCGGCGCGGTCGCGCTCGGCACGCACGGCGGCGGCGAGACGGCCCACCGCCTGACCACGTTCACCAGAATGGTCGAAATGTTCGGTTTGACGAACGCTGCTCATGCTCTGCATCCTAGCGGTATGCCCGCCGCCACCGCCCTGCTGCGTGAGAGCCCCGCCGCCCGCACCGGTCTGTCGATCGCCGTCGCGACCGGTGCCTACGGCGTCTCCTTCGGCGCGCTGGGCACCGCGAGCGGGCTCGGGGTCCTCGAGGTGTGCGCCCTCAGCCTGCTCACCTTCTCCGGTGGCTCGCAGTTCGCCTTCATCGGGGTCATCGCCGGGGGCGGCTCTGCGGCGTCCGCGGCCGGGGCGTCCACGCTGCTCGGGCTGCGCAACGGGGTCTACGCCATGCAGATCAACGCCCTGCTGCGGCCCCGCGGTTGGCGCCGCCTCGCCGCGGCGCACGTGACCATCGACGAGTCCACCGCCACGGCCCTCGCGCAGGAGGACCGTGCGGAGCAGGCGCGCGGGTTCTGGGTCGCCGGCCTCGGCATCTTCCTGCTCTGGAACCTCACGACCCTCGTCGGCGCGCTCGCCGGCGACGCGATGGGCGACCCCCAGCGCTGGGGCCTGGACGGTGCCGCGGTGGCAGCCTTCCTGGGGCTGCTCTGGCCCCGGCTGCGAGGACGCGAGCCGTGGGCGATCGCCGCGGTCTGCGCGGCGGTGACGGTGCTGTGCATACCCCTCGTGCCGCCGGGCGTGCCCATCCTCGTGGCCGCCGCCGTCGCCGCCACGATCGGCTGGCTGCAGCTGCGCCGGGAGCGCACCGCGCCGACGGGGGTGGGGGCGTGACGCTGTGGCTGTGGATCCTCGGCGCCTGCGCCCTGGCCTACCTGACCAAGCTCAGCGGCTACCTCGTGCCGCAGCGGGTGCTGGAGTCGCCGGCGATCATGCGCATCTCCGCGTGCATGACCGTCGGGCTGCTCGCGTCCCTGGTGATGATGAACGCCGTCG
Source organism: Serinicoccus sp. CNJ-927 (assembly GCF_001942435.1). NCBI lineage: Bacteria > Bacillati > Actinomycetota > Actinomycetes > Micrococcales > Ornithinimicrobiaceae > Serinicoccus > Serinicoccus sp. CNJ-927. The sequence continues at coordinate 13,234 of NZ_MKKF01000017.1, forward strand.
CCGACGGGCAACGCCTCACGCTCGACTCCCGCGTGCTCGCCCTGGCGGCCGGGGTGGTGGCGCTGAAGCTGCGGGCACCCTTCCTCGTGGTCGTCGTCGCCGGCGCGGTAGCCGCCGCGCTCGGCCGGCTGGCCGGGCTCCCCTGACCCGACCTGGGCAAGGCTATGCACGAGATGCACCGTCGAGACGGGTGCCTGACGTGCACGACCTTGCCCAGGCTCCCGGGCGGCGTGACAATCACCGGGTGACCGCGACGACGGCCCGTCGGGTCTCCTCTATCCCGCTCCTCCTGAGCGTGGCGGCCGTGGCGGTCGCCGGGTGGATCTGGCTGACCCGCCCGGGCGTGCTCCTGGCCGGGCACCCGGCCTACCCGGTCGCGGTCACGCTGGTCGGCGCAGGCGGCCTGGTCCTGCTCCCGCTGGCGCTGCGCCGGGCGGGCAGCGGCAGGGTCGGCGCAAGACCGCGCTGGCTGCGGCTGCTCGGCAGGGGTGTCCTGATCCTCGGGGCGGTGCTCGTCCTCGGGGTGCTGGTCTGGCTGCGGCCCTTCGGGGCGTCGCCCGAGGCGCTGAGGCTGCTGGCCGGCACCGACGCCGTGACCGTCACCGACAGCCCCACCCGGCTCACGCTGACGCCGAGCGGGGAAGAGGTGACCGGCGGTCTGATCTTCCAGCCCGGTGCCCGCGTCGACCCACGCGCCTACCTGCCCCTGCTGAGCGACATCGCCGCGCAGGGTCACCTCGTCGTCGTGGTCGAGCAACCCTTCGGGATCGGCTTCACGGCCCTCGGCGCACCCGCCGGGGTGATCGAGGACCACCCACAGATCGAGCACTGGACCGTGGGTGGGCACAGCCTGGGTGGCGTCGTCGCGTCGCGGTATGCCGAGGACCACCCCGACGAGATCGACGGGCTGCTGCTGTGGGCGTCCTACCCGCTGGGCGATCTCCGCGGGCGCGACGACCTCACGGTGAGCACGATCTACGGCAGCGAGGACGGGCTCGCCCCGCCGGCCGACGTCGAGGCCGGCCTGGCCGACCTGCCCCCCGACACCCGCGCGGTCGAGATCGAGGGAGCCGTGCACTCCTACTTCGGTGACTACGGTGAGCAGCCCGGGGACGACAGGCCCGGTGTCTCCCGCGAGGCCGCCCAGACGCAGATCGCCCGGGCCACCGCGGACCTGCTCGACTCCGTCGAGAACGGCTGACGCCGACCTGGGCCTCACCCGGAGCGGTCGGCCTGCACCACTGCTGCCGGGCCGACGCTGAGCAGCTCCCCGACCTCGCAGCCGAGCACCTCGCAGATCGCCGTGAGCGTGGAGAACCGGATGGCCTTGGCCCGGTCGTTCTTGAGCACCGAGATATTCACCGGCGTGACGCCGACGGCCTCGGCCAGGGCCGCGACCGTCATACCCCGGGCGGCGAGGAGCTCGTCCAGGTGGCACACGACCAGGTGCCCCTCCTCGGGTGGCATCAGACCAACCCGTCCACGTCCGCGCGCAGCTTCGTGCCGTTGGCGAAGGCCTGGGCAATCGCTGCGAGCAGCAACCCTGCGACCATCCATCCGAACGAGAACTCGACAGCGAGGACGCGCACATCTCTGGCCACGAGGATCTCCGCCGTGGCGACCGCTGTGACGAAGTCGGCCACGATCGGCACCACCACCAGCAGCAGTGCCATCACTCTCAACCGCCCCACATTGACCCGGGTGAAGGGCTCCCCACGGCCCATGTCCCGCAGCAGACCCGTCACCAGGACGGCACCCCAGACCATCGCGGCCAGGGACAGCACCTGAGGGGCCATCAGCAGGGCGAAGTGGCCCGCCAACACGCCGTCGACCAGCACCTGTGCATCCGGCATCCCCACCACACGCCCCGTGCCTGCGGCACCCGCGTCGACCTCGAGTGGGACGCCCACGAGGGTGACCTGCCGGCGCAGCATCCAGTCCAGGCTGATGAAGAGCCGTATGCCGCCGACGCACCGACGGCCAGCCAGAGCACCGCGGTCGTCGCGATCTTGTCGGCCCGGTCGAACCGTGCCCAGTCCATGCCGCGTCGCTTCTTGTCCGTCCCCACGATGGTCCTCCCTGACTCGGACGCCCCTGCTGGGGCATATCGTTTATCGATGGTATCGACAAACGATATGTCGCGCAAGGAGGGGCGAGCGGTCATGAGGACGGCCCGACCGCTCAGGGCGGTAGGGGCCGTCGTGCTCGGGTGGAGGCGACCGGACTCGAACCGACAACCCTCTGCTTGCAAAGTCCACGGATGGAGCGCGGAAGGGCCCATACCCCCGCATCTTGGAGCCTTGAGGAGCGACCTAGCGCATACATTGCGGAACTCACTGCAGTACTCACTTGGGGTACGCCACGTACCCCAGTCTCGCCTGCCTCTCGCTCGGATGGGTGGTCCTGGCCACGCGAGCGGTCTGCGCCCCCAACCGTCCCTGTCCGTTTGACCTGCCTTCGGCCATTTTAGTGCGCTTGTAACCGGCCCTTGATGGCGTCGAGGGTCTGGGCGAGGTCGGCGGGGACGGGGTCGACGGCAGTGATGGTGTGCTCACCCGCGGCGATCGTGAAGGTTCGGTACCTGCGGGCGGTCTTGACGAAGCGCTTGATCGACCAGCCGGTGACCTGCTCGATCCAATGGGCGACGGCCATCGCGGCGAAGACGATGCTCAGGTGGGCCTCGATGGAGTCCTGCTTGCGGTGATAGATCGGCCGGGCGCGCAGGTCGGACTTGGCCATCCGGAAGGATCGTTCGATCTGGAACAGGCGCCGGTAGGACCCGATGACCATCTCTGGGTTGGGGTCGGCCACGTTGGTGACGTAGGCCTTCCACCCCGCCAGGGACTTGGCCTTCTCCTCCAGGGCCCGGTTCACCGAACGGCTGCCGCCGGAGAGCTGAACGAAGCGGTTGCGCTTGACCGAGGCCTTGCCGGCGACGGCTGCCTCGGCCTTGGCGACCTGGGCCTCGATGCCCTTGATCGTGCGCCGGCCACGGTCGTGGGCGTACTGGTAGAAGGTCGTCACGTCCTTGCCCTTGGTCGAGGGCCCGCCGGGCCAGCGCGCGGTCAGGGTGAGCCCGTCAGGGATGTCCTGGTCGGGGTGGTCCGTGCGCCACTGGTCGATGACGTAGGGGACGCGGGGCATCTTCGCGCCCAGGATGTACGACAAGCCGGCGGCTTCGATCGCGGCCATGTTGGCCTCGGACACCATTCCGGCGTCGGCAACGATCACGACGTCAGACAGGCCGTGGGTGTCCATGAACGACCGCAGCGTCGGCAGCATCGTCTTGGTCTCGGCCTTATTGCCTTCAAAGGCGTGCACCATCAGCGGGAACCCGTTCGCATCCGAGAGCAGGCCGACGGTGATCTGCGGCTCCAGGCGCCGCTCCTTGCTGAACCCTGGTTCGCGGAAGCCGTCGCCCTCGTCGGTCTCGAAGTACAGCGTCGTGACGTCGTACAGCACCAGCGTCGCCGGACCCAGGTTCACCTGGGCCGCGCAGGCCGCAGCCAGCTGCTCACGGAACCCGATCGCCGAGTACAGGCGCAACCGGCGGGTGATCGTGCGGTCCGAGGGCGGGGTGATGCCGGCCTCGGCGATCACGCGAGGAGCATCCGCCTTGGAGGTGGGCTCGATGATCCGCGCCAGCACCAGCTGGCGGAACACCTCATCGCCGACCGCGGTGTCGAAGTCGAGGGCGTCGTACGCCGCCGACAGCGAGTCCCACAGGTGCCCCATCCGTGAAGACGTGATGTGCAGCGGCCCACCGGCCGCCGCCGGCGGCTGGAGCCCCAGGTCCAGCTCGCCCTGCCCCGCGAGCAGCTTCTGCCGGCCCGCAGCCTTGAGCAGCTCGACCTCAGCGTCCGTCGCGGCCGAGCCCAGGTGCTCGATCCGCCTCGAGCCCTTCGTCGAGGACCACACAATCTGCACGGCCGTCTTGCCCGAGGCCGTCTTCACCGTCCGGACGTAAGCCACCGCGCCACTCTAGTGACCCCGATTAGTGCACACCTTCCGCACCACCCAGCACCGAACCAGCAGGTCAGCGACCTATCCGATTCTCAAGCCTCACGAAGTGGCCGAAGTCAGGCCAACCGTCCCTGTCCGTTTGACAATCGCACAGCCACACCACCTGTCCAGCCCTGGAACTGCCCACTCCAGACATGAACAACCCCGCCTGAGACCTGACTCCGCCCTCGACACCGAAGGACCCCGTCAGGCTGCTGTTGGCTGCAGCCACTAGGCTTCCCGCATGTCGTCATGCGAACTCCCAGCCTCGTCGCCTACAGTTACCTCATGACCGGGCAGGGACGACCGGAGGACCTGCAATTCTCGCAGCCTCCCGTCAGAAGTACTCGATTGACTGTACGGTGTGACCAAAATCGGATGATATCGATGAGCGATGTTGCTCCTCTAATTGACACCTGGGCTACCGACTACGGGACGCTTGAAGAAGAAGTACCCGACCCAGAGGCCATGGAGCGTTTAAGGTCGAAGGACACCCCTCGGGACTGGCCCATGCCAGCCGTGCGGTTCGTCAATCAAAGCGGCACTGAAGCCATTATCGTTCAAAACGGACGATTCGATATTGAATGGACCTTCGCCTCCGATACCGAAGGAGCATCCCTCTACCCCGGTTACGACGCCCTTGAAAGCGAACTACAGAAGCGCTTTGACGAATATCGCGATCGCGTCCGCATCCGCGGTCTGGACATCACGCCATATGGCGCCGAGTGCCGGTATGAAAACCCTTTACCGGAATGTAGCGCCGCTGAGGCTGCTGTAGGGGTTCTTACTCAATGGTCAGGAGAACCAGCCGTGTATCTCCCTGAGAACGGCTACGTCGGTGTCCGGCTACATGGATGTGCTGACCCAGCGAATAATGATTGCTCATCATACATTGCCGTTGATGGAGACCCCGAGGCGGTGCCGATTTTGTCTATTGTGGTAGAGAAAATGGATGCTGATGGCACACGCCCCCTGGGTGGCCTCCGGCAAGCACACGATGAGCTCATTGATCTCTTTTTTCAGTACACAAGTTCAGAACAACACGAGAAATGGGGCATGGAGCGATGAGCATAACTGCAGGTTGCAATACTCATCCCAGCATCCAACCCGCCTCAAAATACGGGTACAGTCTGGGCTTCAATACCCGCCACCAAGAATTCTCTGCAGTCAATCGCGTGGACTTGTACGCTTACCAGAGGGCACATCGATTCTTGGGCCCCAGAACTCTTAGGTTCCCGAGGAAAGGGTCGTGGAGCGAGCGGCCCTTGCTGACGCGCTACGCCGGGCCGGGCCCTTCAACGTTCGCCGATTTGCGGCGCCTTGCGGCAGACGCGTTGGGGCCAGGAGGCCTACCTGAAACAGTCCAACGGCACATCATCAACTTTGTCGCGGAAGTGACGCAACCGAGTGATGTTCCTCCTTCTGTTGGTGTGGAACCAGACGGCACGGGAGTTTTGCACTGGCTCGCAGGTGAGACGTCGTTGGTCGTCGACGTTGAAGAGTCTGGCCCGGTCTATGGCTGGCTGAAGTGCGGCGCAACGACTCGGAGTGCCACGGAAGAGCGCGAGATTTTAGTCTTGGCAAGTCTCGGTGTTCGCGAAGTTACTCGAATCACCGACGAACGGAATCCGAGCTGGCGCAGTTCTGAAGGCTAACGCTTTGCAACGTGGGGAAGACGAGACGCCTGTTCCGAACGATCATGAGGTTCTACGCAGGATCAAACGAAAGCCAGACATGTTTTCCTGTGATCGCTCTACCAAGCCGTGGCTGGTTAGGCCTGGACCGGCGGCCTTTAGCGACGCAGAGGAGCGAGGGCTATCAGTTCACTCGATAAATGTTCTGGTGAACAGGAAGCGGGATCTGCAGACAGTTTACGACGACGACATGTTTGCCTCAGTTCGCTTTTCTGCAGGCATACCGATAGAAGCTGGGGTGTCTGTTATTTGGACCACTCCAACAACTGAGCAGGATGCCGATGAGGACCGTCGCGCGGCACACGCCGATATAGACGTCGCGTCAGTTGAACGGCACGCTTGGCGGGCAACTCGGAATACCATACTCGCAGCTAGCGAATGGGTGCAGCCCTGGAGACCGGGAAACTTGCCTCAATAACTAGATCTGGTCACATCGCGGCGGCACCGTTGGTTGCGCCAACGGACACCGAGAACCCATCTTTCGTAAACCGTCATAGTCGTGCCTGAAATCGCCCACCTTTTTTTCTGACTGTAAGCAATTGCCATCAATCTGAAATTTGATTCTGCTCATCGAGAAGGCGAGTTGCGGATCTGGCGAGAATCTCGCTGAACACGCATATGCTGCTCGGCCCGTCGCCGGCCCGTTCCAGGAGCGTAGTGGGCAGCGCCCGCTGGCAGCGTGGATGGCAGCCCCCACTCCAGCCGTCGGTTGAGGTGGCTCTGGTGCCTGGCTGGCTTTGGTTCACGTACCAATGGGCCCGTGGGCCTCGGGTCGGTGGATGGGATGTCGTAGACAGCGCGCCAGACAGCCAGGTCGCCGATGAGCTGATCGTCAACGTCTGGCGGTAGCGGCTGCTGCCAAGGCACACGGTCGCACGCACCGAAGTGCTGGGCCTCCTCGACGACGTAATGCTGCAGGTCGTCGATTTGCTGAGTGAGGCGGTCGAGGTAGTCGCCTGTCTCTTTGTCCTCGCGCAAGGCGTCTGGAACGTTAGGCAGCCAAGGCAGGGGCGGATCCCGGAACGCCGGTGGGGTGTGGTCCGCGATTCGCCAGGCGAGGGCGGCCGCAGGGTCGTCAGCCTCGATGAGGGACTGAGTGCCGCGGTACCAGGTCGCCTGCTCGACGACCGTCTGTGGTGGTATGCCATCGACCCAGCGGAGCGCGAGCTGCCCCCGCAAGTGCGGGTAGGCCGACTGCTCGGTGAGGCCGGGCATCCACCGCTCGAGTGCGTCGTCCAGCGCGGCCATGCGCTCCGGGCCGAGGTGCTGCTGGGCCAGGACGGGCAGGGCGTCCTGGTAGGCCAGCACCGCATGGCGCAGCATCTGTGCTGCGTCGCCTCGTTCAATGGTCGTGGCCGAGTGGGCGCGCCCGTCCCGGGCGAGGATCTCGGTGAGCACCTGCCGTGGCTCCACCGCCGTGTCCTCGACCTCCAGCCCGACATCATCCCCCGGGGTGGTGGTGGGTGTGCCCAGGTAGAGGTGGTTGGTGTCTCTGCCACGAGAGAGCGCCACATAAAGGGCTTGTCGGTTCTCAGTCCCTGCCAGGACGGTGTGGGTGGTGTCCACGGTCGCGCCCTGGGCGCCGTGGATAGTGCTGGCGTACCCCAGCTGCACATGTTCGGCGACGTAGTCGGCCGGCAGGGTGAAACGAGCAGGCTCCGTAGTCCGTCAGGCGTAGTGGCGTTCAACGCTGATAGCCCCGTCGGGGTGGACGGCGGTGACCCGCCACCGGTCCCCGTTCTTCACCCACGACCCGCCCCCCGCACGCAGAGTCCGGTCGTTACGACGCGACACCACGGTGTCACCCTCACCGGCACTGGTGCCGTCGCCCAGGGTCACTTCAAGCCCTGACGACTTCTCGGCGGTGTCGAGGCGGTCTTGGCGGGCGAGGTGGTTCAGCTCGCGCACGGTCTGTCGGTTCGCGGCCAGGAGCAGGCTCGACAAGCCCCCCTGCTGGTCGGACTTCCAGGCCGCGAACGCGTCGTTGGCCACCTCAGCGGTGTCACCGGCGTGGACCCGGTTCCGCGCGAGGTAGTGGTCCAGGGCGACGGGGTCGCCGTCGCGGATAGCGAGGGTGGCGGCGCCTTCGGCGGGATCGGTGAACCGGTGCAGCTCGGTCAGGGTCGCGGTGGTGCCGTGTGCGTGACCCTGCTCGGCGAGGTCGTGGAGGACGCCGCCGGCGGCAACGGCCGCCAGCTGCTGGTGGTCCCCGACGAGGCGCACGCTGGCGCCGGAGTCGATGACATGGCGAATCACGGCAGTGAGGTCGCGGGTGCAAGCCATGCCGGCCTCGTCGATGACCACCAGCGTCCCTGGCCCGACCGTACCGCCCATGGCGGACGGCGAACCCTTCCCGGGTGAGGCACCCGCCGCGTCGTTCTCGTGCAGGTGCTTGGCGATCGTGTCGGCAGGGATGCTGCTCGCCCGGGCGAGTTCGTCAGCCGCGACCGCGGTAGGCGCCAGACCCATCACCGTCCCGCCGGAGGCCTCCCACGCGCGTGCTAGTACCCGCAGCGCCGCGGTCTTGCCGGCCCCCGCCGGTGCCAGCGCGACCTGCACCCGGCACCCGCTCGTGGCCAGGCTGCGGACCATCGCGGCCTGAGACCGGTCCAGGCCAGGACCCTCTGCGTTCGCGGCAGCCAGGGCGGTCTCGACTGTGTCGGGGGCCACTTGGCGGCCGTCGCGGCGCAGCGCGAGTGACAACAGCTCGTCCTCGGCGGCCAGGATGTTCTTGGAGGTGTAGGCCTGGCTGCCGTGCACGATGTGGGCGGACTGTCCGTCCGGGCGGCGCAGCAGGCCCGGCTCGCCCAGCTGTGGCGGCACCCCGACCGGCACCGAGAAGCGGTGCAGGACCCACCGTTCGACCTCCCGGGCGTTCTCCTCCAGCTTGTCCAGCGGCACGTCTGCAGCCCGGAGCTGGCGTTGGGTTTCGGCGCGCACGTGCCACACCTGCCACGTCGCCCGCGACCCCTCCAGCACCGACACCACTCTCGCAGCGAGGATCTGCGGACGCGCCGCCCTGCTGCGCTCCGCCGGTGTGCGCCCCCAGGGCGCCCCCACCCGCGGACCTGCGGCAATACCCGGATGAGGGCCATCTCCCTGGTTGCACCCCCAGCGTCCCGGGGTGCGCCCCCACGCCGACCCCACCACGCTCTCGACCATCCCCTCCGGGCTGCGTCCCTCCCGGGCGAGCACGGCGGCCGCCTGCGACCACCAGGCCTGCCGTTGCTCGGCCTCGGAGCGGGGTTCGTGCTTGCCCGGGCGGGTCTCCAGATTCGCCTGCTGCGCCAACGCCAACGACTCCACCACTGTGGGCGCCCGGCCGTGGTGGACCCTGAACGCGGCCGCGAGGTCTCGCTGCCGGTTCTCGATCACTTGCCGCCTCGACGACCATGCGGACAGCAACACGGGGTCGATGCCGTCGATCTCTCGCACCGCGCGCTTCCCCTCCGGTGAGGGACGCTCGACGAACCGGACCCCGAGGCGCTGCACCAGTCCGGCTTCTAGGTGGGTGTTGTAGTGCTCGGAGGCCATCACCTTGGCCTTGAACAGCATCCGCCCGTCCAACGTCAACCACCGTCCGCCCTCCTCCGGCAGCGACTGCACCTTGTTCGACACCACGACATGCGTGTGCAGGTCCGGGTCCCCGGTCCGGGAGTCACGGTGGTCGAACGCCGCCGCCACCAACCCGACCACGGGCACCTGACGAATACCGCCCTTGCCCACCCTCGTGAACGCGACCTCGCGCTCAAGCAGGGCCAGGGTCGAGCGGACCGCGTCCTTGTGCGCGGCCTCCACCTGCTTCGCGATGCTCGGACTGGCGAGGGCCCACAGGGTCGAGACCGACTTCACCGGTGAGAACGTCAGGTCGAACCCCGCCACCGGAACCTGCGTCGGCCGCGAGGCCCGCGCCACGAACCTCGTCAGCTCCCTCTCGTCCACCGGAGCCCGTCCGTGCCGCTCCTCGAACGCCTCGCGGGCCACCTGGGTACGGATCGCCGCCCGCTCCTGCGCCGGGATGGCGGCGTTCCACGCCAGACCCCGGCTGGTGTTGTGCTCGCTGACGCCCGCGCCGTCATCTGCCGCAACGTGGTGGCGTCGAACGTCGGGAACGCCCGACCCAACCCGCCCCAACCCTTCGCTGCCGCCCTGAGCTCCTCCGAGCGGGGGTGGCGGCCCTGCCCGAACAGCAACCGCATCTGCTCCTCCGTCACCACATCCCCGACGGCGAGGTCGAGCCCGGTCAGACCCGTCCCCAACCACCGCCCCGGTGTCTCCCCCTTCTCCTCGTAGTACGACGCCAACCCCGCCTGCCTTCGCTCAGTCGCATCGTGCTGAGCGACCTGGCCCGTCAGGTACGTGTAGCCACTCCCCGCGGCCAGCTTGTGCAACGTCATCACACTGAGGTGTTTCAGCGTTAATGTCCGCTTCGGGCGGTCGGATCAAACCACATCCGGGTCTTCTGGATTGGGTTGATTCTTCCTCTGGTCTCGGTGGTAGG
>NZ_MKKF01000018.1:0-22883 GCF_001942435.1 Serinicoccus sp. CNJ-927
CGACAGGACCTTCTTCGGCCGGCGCTTCCTCGGCACCGAGGACTCGTTCGTGCTCATCGCGCACCCTCCTACAGGTGTCACGAAGACCGTACAGATGTTGCTTGATCCTCAGCCCGAAACCGGACACAAACGCTGACTCAACCCATGAGCGAGTGCCGGGTCGTCTTGCCGAAGTCCAGCGTCGGGTCCACCAGCACCCGCTCGGGCGGCACCCCCGCCTGCACCGCTACCTGCGCGCCCCGCGCGAGCGCCGCCAGGACGTCACGGACCACGGCCAGCTCGTCGTCACCCCGGGAGTCGGCATACCGCACGTCGACCGGGTCGGTGCGCGGCGGCAACCCGCCGGTGTGCGAGACGACGACGCCGGCGCCCGCCCGCGCCGCGCTGTGCACCAGCTCGGGGTCGTGCCCGGCCCAGGTGTCGTTGACCAGGTCGACGACACCGGCCGCGGCCTCGGCCACCTCGCTGCGCCAGGTGTCCAGCGACAGCACCAGGTCCGGGTATGCCTGCCGCGCCGCCTCGAGGAACGGCATGACCCGGTCCAGCTCCTCGGCGGCGCCGACCTCCTCGCCCTCCTGACCGGCGCGGACCCCGCCCACGTCGATGATGTCGGCACCGTGCTCGACGGCGGCGTGCAGCGCGGCCAGGGCGTCGTCGAGAGCGCTGTGCCGGTTGCCGGCCCAGAAGCTGTCGGCGGTGCGGTTGACGATGGCCATGACGGCCGGGCGGCCGCTGTCGAAGATGTGCCCGCGCAGCACCAGGGCCGGTGGGCGGGGGAGCAGGGGAGGGAGGATGGCCGAGGTCACGCCCGCCATCGTCCCACCGGCTCGGTCACTCCCAGGCGATCCAGTCGATCGACTCGTCGGCAACGGCCATCACCGGGTAGGTCATGCCGTCGTCTGTCGACAGCTCCCACACCGGGACCTCCATGTTGCCCGAGTGGGTGTAGATCGTGCCCCGCACGAGCTCGGCGCCGGTGACCTCCTTGTCCTTGAGGAGCAGCGGGAGCGACATGCCGTCCTCGACCTCCGGGGCGTCGGGCAGGTCGGGTGCGACGAAGGTGGTCCCCGTCCCGGACGGCCGGGTGTCCTCGAGGTCCTCGGGGAGCTGCACGCCGTACTCCTGCGAGAACTCCTTCTCGCCGTAGCGCTCCACGGCCTCCGTGGGGGAGATCACCGGGTAGTCCCCGATCGGGACCATCTCGCCCAGCCCCGCGTAGGCGGCGATGACGCCCTCCGGACCCACGGTGAGGCTGATGTGCTTCGGCCCGTAGGCGCCGCCGGGAGGTGCCGCCTCGACGTGGGCGAAGGGGGTGCTCCGGTCGTACTCGCTCACCACGAAGGTGAAGGCGTCCGTGGGGATCTGCGCCTGCGCGAGGAAGTCGCGCGCCGCGCCCTCGGCCTGCTCGTCCGTGGGGCGCTCGCCGGTCGTCTCGCGGCAGTCGTCGGCGGTCGGCAGCGGGGTGCCCTCCCCGAAGGTCGCCTCCCAGTACTCGGCGAGCATCTCGCGCTCCTCGCCCACGGCGTAGGCGAAGCTCTCCCGGCAGTCGGGGGAGGCGAACATGTCGGTGTAGGACACGTGCAACCCGCCGCCCTCGGTGGAGGCCATGAGCATCCGCCCGCTGTCGGCCTCGGCCAGCCCGACGTCGCCCTCCGGGAGGAACTCGGCGTCCACCTTCATCGGCACCCCGTCGATGCCCAACGTCTCGGCCCAGGCCGAGACGAAGGCCTCGGGGTCCTCATCGCTGCGCAGCACCGAGATGGGCGCGGTGGTGGCTTCCTGCGACAGGCCGGGGGCCGCCACGAGGCGGACGGGGCCGGGGTCGTAGGGCTCCGGGTCGGCGTCGACCGAGCCGCTGCTCGCGTAGGACGACCCGGCCACCTCCGCGCTCAGCCCGGCGTCCATGCCGGCTCCGGCGGCGCCCAGGAGCGAGTCCTGGCCCGCGACGAGCAGGGTGCCGGGGCCGCGCTGCGCGCCGACGGCATACCCGGCGCCACCGATTGCCAGCGCCCCGATGCATGCGGCCGCCACCCACGGTGCCCGGATGACCGGGTCCCGGAGCAGGTCATCGACGCGGGCGGCGGAGTCGGCGCCGGTGCTCCCGCTCGCGGGCGCCTTGCGCTCGACCAGCGCGCGCAGCCGGGAGAGGTCCGGGTGCGACCCGGTGGCCGGGTCGCTGGCGCGCAGCCGGTGCAGTGCCTCGTCGTCGTGGTGCTCGACCATGATCGGTCTCCTTCGGTGCGGTGGTGCGCGGGTGGTGCCGGTCTGCCGGACCGTGCGGTCCGGCGTGCTGTCTAGTGGTCGTGCTCCCAGGCCTCGCGCAGCCGGGCGCGGGCCCGGGAGAGCGCGGCGGCGCCGCCGCCGCGGGTGAGCCCGAGCGCGCGGGCCAGACCCTCGCCGTCGAGCCCTTCCCAGGCGTGGAGCATGAGGATCGAGCGGTCCCGGGTGCTGAGCCGGGACATCGCCTGCCGGACGTCCTCGTCGGCCATGACCAGCTCGGCCGGGTCGACGCTGCGGACGTGCAGCTCTCCCTCCTCCTGACCGGAGTAGTCCGCCAGGAGGGTGAGGGTGGGCTTGCGGCGGTGGTTGGCCAGGACGTAGGAGGCCGTGCGGTAGAGCCACGGCAGCTCGTAGTCCGACGGGATCTTCTCCCGGCGCCGCCAGGCGGTGGCGAAGACCTCGGCGGTGAGGTCCTCCACGTCGTCGTGGTTCGCGCGGCGGGTGTAGTAGCGGTGCACCTGGGTGGCGTGCCGGGCGAAGAACGAGTCGAACCAGGCGGCGTCCCGGGTGTCCCCGGCGCGCTCCGTGCCGGGGTCGTCCCCGGCGAGGCGTAGGGGCATTGCTCCTCCTGGCTGCTGCGGCGAGCCCTGTCGGCCCGTCCACCTGCACTATGTCGGGCGTCGGGCCCGTGTTGCAGGCGACGCTCCGCAGCGGGCGGCGACGGGCATACCGAAGCGGGTGGGACGACGAAGGACGGGCACCGGTCTCCCGGTGCCCGTCCTCAGGGTGGCAGGTGCAGGATTCGAACCTGCGTAGGCATACGCCGACGGATTTACAGTCCGCTTCCATTGGCCGCTCGGACAACCTGCCAGTGCGCGAAGCGCGGGTGACATGCTAACAGTCACACCCCCGGTGGTCCGAACCCGCGAGCGGGCCGCCACCGGCCACGACACAGGAGGTATGCCCATGGCCGACTCGTCCTTCGACATCGTCAGCAAGGTCGATCACCAGGAGGTCGCCAACGCCGTCAACCAGGCCGCCAAGGAGATCGGCAACCGCTACGACTTCCGCAACGTGGGGGCCCGGGTCGAGCTGTCCGGCGAGACCATCTCGATGGCCGCCAACAGCGAGGAGCGGTGCAAGGCGGTGCTCGACGTGCTGCAGACCAAGCTGGTCAAGCGTGGCGTCTCGCTCAAGCACCTCGACTACTCCCACGACGGGGAGCCCTACGCCTCGGGCAAGGAGTTCCGGCTCGAGGCGGGCCTCAAGAGCGGCATCTCCTCGGAGAACGCCAAGAAGATCGGCAAGATCATCCGCGACGAGGGACCCAAGGGCGTCAAGTCCCAGATCCAGGGGGACGAGCTGCGGGTCACCTCCAAGTCCCGCGACGAGCTCCAGGCGGTGCAGCGGCTGCTCAAGGAGAAGGACCTCGACGTGGCGCTGCAGTTCACCAACTACCGCTGAGGTCCGGGCGTGCTCCGTCGCGACATGGGCAGTCGGAGCACGGTCGGAGTCGCTGCGGCGGTCAGCGCTCGGCGTCGCGCAGCGTCACCCAGGCGATGAGCGCGGCGAGCGCGACCAGGACCGCGCCCGCGGTGCTCGTGACCCCGACGCCGGCGTCGAAGGCGGACCGCGCCGCCTCGAGCAGGGCCGGGTCGCCGGTGCGCTCGGCCGCGGCGGCGGCCCCGCCGAGCGTCTCGCGGGCCGCGACCGCCGCCTCCGGGTCGGTGCCGGCCGGCAGGGTCAGCGAGGAGCGGTAGACCGAGGTGAGCAGCCCGCCGAGCAGGGTCGTGCCGAGCACGGCGCCGAACTCGTAGGCCGTCTCGCTGACGGCCGAGGCGGCGCCCGCCTTGGCCGGGGGGACCGCGGTGAGGATCTGGTCGTTGGAGATCGTCTCGGCGGCACCGATGCCCAGGCCGAGCAGCGCGAAGGCGAGCGCGATCAGCGGGACCGTGGCCGTGCCGCCCAGGCTCAGCAGGGCGTAGGCGGCGACGGAGAACCCCAGCCCGCCCACCACGGCGAGCGCCGGGCGCACGTGCCGGACCACACGGACCACGAGCAGCCCCGAGGCCACCATGGCCACGACGCCCGGGACGAGCACGAGCGCGGCGTCGAGCGCAGGCATACCCTCGACGAGCTGCAGGTGCTGGGTGACGAAGAAGAGGAAGCCGGTCAGCGCGACGATGCTGAGCAGGTTGACCGCCAGGGCCCCGGAGAAGGCCGGGACGGCGAAGAGGCGCACGTCGAGCATGGGGTCGGCGGAGCGGCGCATCCGGCGCACGAAGCCGGTGCCCGCCGCGGCGGCCGCGACGAGGGCGGCCAGGGCCAGGACGTCGGGCCCCTCGACCGCGACGTGCTTCAGCGACCAGGCCAGGCCACCCAGGGCCACCATCGACAGGGCGATCCCCCCGAGGTCGATGCGTCCCGGCGCCGGGTCGCGGGACTCCCGGACGAGGAAGGGTCCGAGCAGGAGCAGGGGGAGCAGCACCGGCACGGCGACCAGGAAGACCGAGCCCCAGTGGAAGTGCTCGAGCAGGATGCCGCCGACCACCGGGCCGAGGGCCGAGCCGACGGAGAAGCCGGTCGCCCAGATCGCGATGGCGAGCCGGCGCTGGGTCCGGTCGAGGAACATCGTGCGCAGCAGCGACAGCGTCGCCGGCATCAGGGTAGCGCCGAAGACGCCCAGACCCACCCGGGCGGCGATGAGCAGCTCGGCGGTCGGCGCGAAGGCCGCGAGCGCCGAGACGACCGCGAAGCCGGTGGCCCCGATGAGCAGGATGCGGCGGCGGCCGATGCGGTCACCGACCGTGCCCATCGTCACGAGCAGGGTCGCGAGCACCAGGGGGTAGGCGTCGATGAGCCAGAGCTGCTGCGCGGCCGAGGGGGACAGGGCCTGGGTGATCTGGGGCAGCGCGAAGCTGAGCACCGTGGTGTCGATGGAGATGAGGAGCACCGGGAGCATGAGCACGGCCAGGCCTGCCCAGTCGCGGCGGGTGGCGCGGGGTGCCGTGTCGGGGGGAGTGAGGTCCAGCGTGGTCATACCAAACTATACCGTCTGGACGGTTTAGTTGGCAACGTTAGGATGGGCGCCATGTCGAAGGGTGAACGGACGCGCGCACGGGTGCTCGACGCCTTCGAGAATCTCGTCATCGAGCACGGGGAACGGGCCGGGACGCTGGCCGCCACGGCGCAGGAGGCCGGGGTGTCCAAGGGCGGACTGCTCTACCACTTCGGGTCCAAGGACGCCCTCGTCCAGGGGTTGGCGGAGCGGCTGGAGGTCTTCGGCGCCGCCGAGGAGGAGCGGTTGTCCGCCCTGCCGGACGCGTTGGAGGTCTTCCTGCGGGAGTCCGTGGCGGCGAACCAGCCCTTCGACCGCACCTATCTGGCGCTGCTCAAGCTCGGCCAGCTGGACGAGCACGAGGTCGCGCGGGAGGCGCTGCTGCGGCTCGACGACCACTTCCTCGCAGCACTGACCGAGACGCTGGGCGACCCGGACCTGGCCCTGCTTGTGCTGAGGGTGAGCGACGGGATCTACGTGCGGACCGCGCTCGGCGGCAGCGACGCCCTCCCAGCCGACTCCGTCGACCGCATCCTCGCCCTGCTCGCCTCCCTGCCGCGGTAGGTCTGTCCAGGTGACCGCCCGGCCGCCATCGTGACAGGCTCTGGCCATGACGACGTCAACGTTGACACTCGGTCACGTCCTGAACGCGCTCGGCGCGGAGCACCAGCCTCCCGTCGGGCTGGAGGAGATCCGGGTCATCCGGCACGTCTTCAAGCCGGGCCATGACGGCCATCTTCAAGGCCCGGAGGACCTCACCGTCGAGAAGGTGATGGAGTACACCCGTCGGCAGAGCGTCAGCACACGGAGCTTCCCGGCCAGCCCGGAGCGCTACTGGGTCGCCTTCGTCGCCGACGGGCAGTCGCGTTCCCGGCTCTGGGGGAGCTTTGAAAACCTGGGGGAGCGTGAGGATGAGCGGACCGAGCACAACAGGTTCTGGAGCCTTCGCCCCGTCGGCCTCCTCGCCGGGCTGGAGGGCCGGCTCGTCATCGACTGGTCGAGTCCTCTGACATGGAACAGGGCAGCGACGAGAGCGGCTGACCTGCCCGTGATCGAGATCGCGGACCGTGACGCCGTCCCCTTCCCGGGCTTTGACCGCGTGCTGCTGCCGTTCCACGAGCTGCAGGACATGGTGGAGGACTCCCGGTACGCACAGTGGCGGACCGCCCTCTCCGAGGTGCAAGGCATCTACCTCATCACCGACTCGTCCACGGGCAAGCAGTACGTCGGCAAGGCCGACGGCGCCGAGCGCATCCTGGGTCGCTGGGGGTCGTACGCGCGGGACGGTCACGGCGGCAACGTGGGGCTGAGGAGCCTGATGGAGCTCGACCCACAGGCCGACGTCACGGTGGGGCAGGCCCGCCACCTGGTCTTCAGTCTTCTGCGGGTCTTCGGTCCGTCGACCTCGTCCTCGGAGGTGGACGCCGCTGAATCGCACTACAAGGAAGCTCTCCTGACGAGGGAGTTCGGCCTCAACCGCAACTGAGATCCACGAGCGCAGCTCCCTTGACGGAGCGCGACGTCATACCATCGACGCCCATGGCGACCGTGACCGACCAGAGCCTGCCCACCCGCCCCGAGCGGATGGGCCGCCTTCCCTACACCCGGCAGCACACGCGGGTCCTGTTCGGCTCGGGGACCGGCTGGGCGCTCGACGCCATGGACGTGGGGCTCATCTCCTTCGTCGGCCTGGCGATCGCCACCCAGTGGGACCTCACCCGCACCGAGCAGTCCTGGCTGCTCTCGATCGGCTTCGTCGGCATGGCGCTCGGGGCGACCTTCGGTGGCATGCTCGCCGACCGCTACGGCCGGCGCACCGTCTTCGCGCTCACCCTGCTCGTCTACGGCCTGGCGACCGGCGCCTCGGCGCTGGTCAGCGGACTGGCGGCGCTGCTGGTGCTCCGCTTCCTCGTCGGCATCGGTCTCGGTGCGGAGCTGCCGGTCGCCTCGACCCTGGTCAGCGAGCTCTCGCCCACGCGGATCCGTGGCCGGATGGTCGTCATCCTCGAGTCCTTCTGGGCCGTCGGCTGGCTCCTAGCAGCGCTCATCGGCTACTTCGTCGTGCCGCTCAGCGACGACGGCTGGCGCTGGGCCTTCGCGCTCGGTCTCGTCCCGGCCCTGTATGCCGTCGTCATCCGGTGGGGGATGCCGGAGTCGCCGCTCTTCCTCGAGCGCCGTGGCCGCGAGGCCGAGGCCGAGCAGGTCGTCCGCTTTTTCGAGGAGTCCGCCGGGGTGCCGCACGAGGAGAGCCGGCCGCTGCCCGAGGCGCCGCCCAGGACGCCCGGCGCGCTCTGGTCGTCGGCATACCGGGTGCGCACCATCGGCATCTGGGCGGTGTGGTTCTGCGTCAACTTCTCCTACTACGGCGCCTTCATCTGGCTTCCGACGCTGCTCTACGCCCAGGGTTTCGACCTGGTGCGCTCCTTCGGCTACACCCTGGTCATCACCCTCGCCCAGCTGCCGGGGTATGCCCTCGCCGCGGTCCTCGTGGAGGTCTGGGGCAGGCGTGCGACGCTGGCGACCTTCCTGCTCGGCTCGGCGGCGTCGGCCGTCTTCTTCGGCCTGTCCGGCGAGGTGTGGCAGATCATCGCCGCCGGGTGCGCCATGAGCTTCTTCAACCTGGGTGCCTGGGGCGCGCTGTATGCCGTCACCCCGGAGATCTACCCGACCAGCGTGCGCGCCTCGGGTGCGGGCGCCGCGGCAGGCTTCGGGCGCATCGCCTCGATCGCCGCGCCGCTGCTCGTCCCGGTCATCCTCGGCACCTGGGGCAACGCGGCCCTGTTCACCCTCTTCGGTGCCGCCTTCGTCGTGGGCGCGCTCGCGGCATACCTCCTGCTGCCGGAGCAGGCCGGCGACGCCCTGGAAACAGGATGACCTGGACAGATCAGTGGGAACCCTCATCCCTGTCCCAGAGGACGTCGGCGAACTGCCTCTGGGCTGCCCGGATGACTGCGTCGTCCGGCGACAGCTTCTCGAACCAAGCCTCCTGGTCCCAGCGTTCTGGCCCGCGCGCGGGTTGGGGGCGGGGACAGGGTTGTCGGGGGGCCGCAAGTGCATAGGTATGCTGACAAGCGCATGGCTACACAGCGTGGTGTGGCCATGCGCCGCGACGCACCGACCCTCCCCACGCGACCCCTAGGATGACCGCATGACTGAGCTGTCCACCAACCAGGCCTACATCGACCTCGAGGACCAGGTCGCCGCGCACAACTACAGCCCGCTGCCGGTGGTCGTCGAGCACGCCGAGGGCATCCACGTCACCGATGTCGAGGGCAACACCTACATCGACGCCCTCTCCGGCTACTCCGCGCTCAACTTCGGGCACCGCCACCCCGGCCTGGTGCAGGCGGCCAAGGACCAGCTCGACCGCTCGACGCTGACCTCGCGCGCCTTCCACAACGACCAGCTCGGTCCCTTCTGCCAGGCGCTGGCGCGGCTCGTCGGCAAGGACATGATCCTGCCGATGAACACCGGCGCCGAGGCGGTCGAGACCGCGCTCAAGATCGCCCGCAAGTGGGCCTACCAGGTCAAGGGGGTGCCGGACGGTCAGGCCGAGATCATCGTCATGGACGGCAACTTCCACGGCCGCACGACGACGATCATCTCCTTCTCCGACGACCCGGAGGCGCACGACCACTACGGGCCCTACACGCCGGGCTTCGTCGCCGTGCCCTACGGCGACCTCGCCGCGATCGAGGCCGCGGTCACCGACAGCACCGCGGCCGTGCTCGTCGAGCCGATCCAGGGCGAGCAGGGCGTCATGATCCCCAAGGAGGGCTTCCTGCCGGGCCTGCGCGAACTGTGCACCAGCAAGAACGTCCTCATGATCGCGGACGAGATCCAGTCTGG
This sequence comes from Serinicoccus sp. CNJ-927, assembly GCF_001942435.1. Taxonomy (NCBI): domain Bacteria; kingdom Bacillati; phylum Actinomycetota; class Actinomycetes; order Micrococcales; family Ornithinimicrobiaceae; genus Serinicoccus; species Serinicoccus sp. CNJ-927. Next base: position 9,128 of record NZ_MKKF01000018.1, read on the forward strand.
GCTCGGCCGCACCGGCACCTCCCTCGCCTGCGAGTACGAGGGCGTCGAGGCCGACATGTACACCCTCGGCAAGGCGCTCGGCGGGGGCATCGTGCCTGTTTCGGCCGTGGCCGCCGACGCCGAGGTCATGAAGGTCATCACCCCGGGCACCCACGGGTCGACCTTCGGCGGCAACCCGCTGGCGGCCGCGGTCGGCAAGGCCGTCGTCGACCTGCTCGCGACCGGCGAGCACCAGGCGCACGCCACGCAGCTGGAGTCGGTCTTCGCCGAGGAGCTGGGCAACCTCGTCGGACAGGGCGCCGAGGCGGTCCGCGTGCGCGGTCTCTGGGCGGGCATCGACATCGACCCGGGCCTCATGACCGGCAAGGAGGCGTGCAAGGCGCTGGCTCGCAAGGGCGTCCTCGCCAAGGACACCCACGGCTCGACGATCCGGCTCGCGCCGCCGCTGACGATCACCGAGGACGAGCTGCGGCAGATCACCGACGCGCTCGCGGCCGTGCTCGCCGAGGCTCGCGGCTGAACGTCCCCGCGCCCGTCCTCGTGACGGGCTGGTGCTGGCGCCACTCGGGTTCGTCCTGCCGGCCCTGCTGCTCTGGTATGCCGTCCAGCGGCTCGCGCGGGGGCGCCGTGACGCCGACACCCGGGGTGCTCTGGTCGGTGGACTCGCCACGCTGGTCGTCCCCATCGGCGGCCTGCTCCTGCTCGGGTATGCCGCGGCGCCGGTGCTCGTCGGCCTGGGCGCGGGGCTGCTCCTCCTCGCGGCGTGGCCGGGGCTGGTCATGGTGCTGCTCCTGGGCCGGCGCTGGTGGCTGTGCCGTCGCCCCGTCGACGCCGACCGTCGGGCCGTGATCGTGCTGGGTGCTCCGGTGCCCGACGGGGAGGTGGGGCAGGAGCTCGCCGCGCGCCTGCGCGGCGGGTTGACCGCGCTCGGCCGGCTCACCACCCTGGGAGGCCTCGGCGCGGGGACGCTGCCGCTCGTCCTGACCGGAGGGCGGGCCAAGGGTGACCGACCTGCGGAGTCGGAGGCGATGGCGCGCTGGGTGCGCAGCCAGGATCCGGCTGCTCCGCTCCTCCTCGAGGACCGGGCCACCACCACCGAGGAGAACCTCCTGCTCTCCACCCGGCTGCTTCAGGACCAGGGCTGCCCGCCGCCCTACGCGGTCGTGACCAGCGCCTACCACGCCGCCCGCACCAGCCTGCTCATCGCCCGGCACCGGCTGCCGCTGCAGGTGGTCGGGGTGCGCGTCCCGATGGACTTCCCGGCCGGCGCCTACCTGCGCGAGCTGCTCATCGTGCTCAAGGAGGCGCGTCGACCGCACCTCGTGGCGGGACTGCTGATCGTCGGGGGCGCGCTGCTGACGGGGTTCCTCGCCCGCTGACCACGCTGGTGCATCTCGTGGTGCATCTCCTCGTGCGGAGCCGTGCGACACGCGCGTCGTCGGGGCCACCCCTGCGACACCACCTCCTGCACCAGCGTGCCCCCGCGCCCTGCTGCGCGCTCCGCCGCCTCTTGCGCGTACCCCAGTACCATGGTCTACTAGTTCAGTAACTAACCAAGGAGGCGGCGGTGATCGAAGAAGGTCGACCGATCTTCGTGCAGATCGCGGAGAGCATCGAGCGCTCGATCGTCGACGGCAGCCTGGCCGAGGAGGAGCGCGCGCCGTCCATCAACGAGCTGGCGGCCTTCCACCGGATCAACCCGGCCACCGCCGCCAAGGGCATCAACCAGCTCGTCGACGACGGCGTGCTCTACAAGCGTCGCGGCGTCGGGATGTTCGTCGCCACCGGTGCCCGGGCCGCGCTGCTGGCCCGCAGGACCAACGACTTCGCCGCCGCGTATGTCGACCCGCTGCTCGCCGAGGCACGCCGGCTCGGCCTCGGGCCGGACGACGTGGCCGCCCTCATCGCCGAGCGGACCGCAGGGACCACCAGGAAGGAGCCGAGCTGATGAGTTCGGTCATCGAGGTGCAGAGCCTCACGAAGAGATACCGCGAGACGACCGCGCTGGACGAGGTGTCGTTCTCGATCGAGCAGGACTCCATCTACGGCCTGCTCGGGCGCAACGGCGCGGGGAAGACGACGCTGATGTCGATCCTCACGGCGCAGAACTTCGCCACCTCGGGCCAGGCCCGGGTCTTCGGCGAGACCCCCTTCGAGAACTCGCGGGTGCTGTCCCGGATGTGCTTCGTCCGGGAGAGCCAGAAATACCCGGACGACGCGACCGGGCGACACGCCCTGGCCATGGCCCGGCTGTTCTTCCCGCGCTGGGACGACGAGCTCGCGGGTCAACTCGTCGAGGAGTTCGCCCTCCCCGTGGACCGGCGCATCAAGAAGCTCTCCCGCGGCCAGCTCTCGGCCGTCGGGGTGATCATCGGGCTGGCCTCCCGGGCCGAGATCACCTTCTTCGACGAGCCCTACCTCGGGCTCGACGCCGTCGCCCGGCAGCTGTTCTACGACCGGCTGCTGCAGGACTACGCGGACCACCCGCGCACCATCGTGCTCTCGAGCCACCTCATCGACGAGGTCGCCCCGCTGCTGGAGCGGGTGCTCGTCATCGAGCAGGGGCAGATCCTGCTCGACGAGGACACCGACGCGCTGCGCGGCCGGGCGGCGGCCGTGGTCGGTGACTCCGCCGCGGTCGAGGGCTTCGTCGCCGGCCGTGAGGTGATCCATACCGAGAGCCTGGGCCGGGTCTGCTCGGCCACCGTGCTGGGCGGCCTGTCCGAGCAGGACCGTCAGCGGCTCGCCGCCGCCGATCTCGAGGTCGCGCCGGTGTCGCTCCAGCAGCTCGTCGTCCGTCTCACCCGACGGGCCGCAGGGTCCGTCCCGCAGCACAAGGAGCTCGTGCCATGAACCGCACCCTGTCCGTCGTCCGGCTGCAGCTGGTCAACAAGCAGACCTTCCTCTGGGTCCCACTGCTCGTCCTCGGCGGCGCCTGGTCATCACCATGGCGATCTTCGCCATGCTGCCGGTCGACGGCATCGTCGGGGGCGGCGCACAGGCCCCGATGTGGTACTTCCTGGTCGTCGGGGTGCAGTCGCTCACGCTGACCTTCCCGTTCTCCCAGGCACTCAGCGTGACCCGCAGGGAGTTCTACGTCGGGACGATGCTCACCGCCCTGCTCGCCTCGGCCGCCCTGGGCGCCATCTATGTCGTCGGCGGTCTGATCGAGGACGCCACGGGCGGCTTCGGCACCGGCAGCGTCTTCTTCAAGGTGCCGGGTGTCTGGGCGCAGGGCTGGGCCGCTGCCGGCTTCATCTACCTCGTGCTGTCCTTCGCCTTCTTCCAGGTCGGCTTCTTCTGCGCCACGATCTACAAGCGCTTCGGCGCGCTCGTGCTCACGGCCGGGATGATCGCCGTCGCGCTGCTCCTCCTCGTGGGGCTGTGGCTCATCACCCGCCTCGAGGCCTGGGCCGAGGTCTTCTCCTGGGTGGCCGGCACGGGCGTCCTGGGCCTGACGCTCTGGAGCCTGCCGGTGCTGGCGCTGCTCGCGCTCGTGTCCTACGCCGCGCTCCGCCGCGCCCTGCCCTGAGCCTCACCGGAGCCGGTCGCGCACCGTCCTCAGGTGCGCGACGAGCTCCGGCGGCTCCAGGACCTCGACGGCGACCCCCAGGGCCACCAGCTCGGCGGCGAGGTAGTCCAGCGACTCGGCACCGGTCACCAGCTCCGTCCAGCCCTCGCCCAGCTCGCTCACCTCACCCGCCAGCGGCGAGACGCGCTCCGCCAGCTCAGGAGCGGGCATCTGGACCCTCGCGCGCGCCACCCAGCGGTAGGGCGCACGGGTCACCGACCGGGTGATGTAGGTCGCGGGGTCCGGCACCGGGCGCGGCCGGCTGCGCATCGTGCCCACGGCGACCTCCTGCACCCGGTCCAGCCGGAAACTGCGCCAGTCGTCCCGGTCCAGGTCGAAGGCCAGGAGGTACCACCGGTGGCTCACCGCGACCAGCGAGGCGGGCTCGACGCGGCGGGTCGACGACGCACCGTCGCGGGCGACGTAGCGCAGGGTGGTCCGCAGCCGGTCCCGGCAGGCGCGGGAGAGGGCCATGAGCACCTCCGGATCGACCACGGCTCGTCCGCTGCCCACCGCCACCCTGCTCTCGTGGATCGCGCCGACCTGCTCCCGGGCCCCGGCGGGCAGGACCTGGTCCAGCTTGGCCAGGGTGCGGACCGCCGCCTCGCTCACCCCCGCGACCGTGCCGCCGGCGGCCAGGCGCAGGCAGACCGCCACCGCCACCGCCTCGTCCTCGTCCAGGAGCAGCGGCGGCAGCGAGCCCCCGGACCCGAGCTGGTAACCACCCCCGACCCCACTGCTGGCCCGCACGGGGTAGCCGAGCTCGCGCAGCCGTTCCACGTCGCGGCGGATGCTCCGGGTGGTCACCCCGAGCCGGTCCGCCAGCTCCTGCGCGCTCCAGAGGGCCCGGGTCTGGAAGAGCCCCAGGAGCCGCAGCACGCGGGTCGTGGGGTCGGTCATGGCGACACCCTGTCACGCGCCGCGGACAGGATGTGTCCGCGTGCTGTGGTGTCATCGCAGCATGGACTCCCTCACGACGGACCTCGCCGAGCAGCTCCACTTCCACTGGACGCACCACGCCCGGCCACGGCTGGACGGGCTGAGCGACGAGGAATACCTCTGGGAGCCGGTCCCGGGGACCTGGAACGCGCGCCGCCGCTCGGACCAGCCGCCGCCCTCGGTGACGGCGCGCGCCGGGGGCGGGGAGTGGCAGCTGGACTGGGCCCGCCCCGAGCCCGACCCCGCGCCGGTCACCTCGATCGCCTGGCGGCTCGGGCACGTCATCGTCGGGGTGCTGGGGGTGCGCGCCCACAGCCACTTCGGCGGACCCGAGGCAGACATCCTCACCTGGGACTACGCCGGGACCGCCGCGGGCGCCCTCGATCAGCTCGACGAGGCGTATGCCGCCTGGTCGGCCGGTGTGCGCGGGCTCGACGACGAGGGACTGCGACGGCCCGTCGGCCCGGCTGAGGGGCCGTGGGCGCAGGCGCCGATGCTCACCCTCGTCCTGCACATCAACCGCGAGGCCATCCACCATCTGGCCGAGGTGGCCCTGCTGCGCGACCTCTGGGGCCACGGCGCCCGGTGAGCCACCCGGGCCCCGTGCCGGTCCCGCCCGTGGTGCCGGTCAGGCGCCCGGGGTCCAGCGGGCGGCGGTCTCGTCCTCGAGCATCTGTGAGTTGAGCCACGCCTCGGGGATCCCGAGGCCCTCCACGAGCTCCAGGGCGTGCGGCCGCAGCTCGGCGCAGAGCTCGTTGATCTGTGCGACGACGGCCTTCGCCCGCCCCGCGGACATGCGGTTGTGGGCCTGGAACCAGCCGGAGTCGGCGTCGATGGAGCTCAGGGCGTGCAGGGTGCACAGCCGCTCCAGGACCTCCCGCACCTGCTCGTCCTCGCACGCCTCGATCCCGGCCACGAAGGCCTCCAGCACGACGCGGTCCATGTGCGTGCGGGCGGCGAGCAGGACGTGGTCCTGCGCGGAGTTGAAGGCCTCGAAGGAGTCCTTGTCGTCCGCGTGCCGTCGCAGCCGGGTGGCCAGCGTCTCCAGCACGTGGCGCTCGCGGTCGGCGAACATCGCCAGCTGCCAGCCGCGGTCGAGCAGCGTCTCGTCCTCGCCCTTGCGGGCCGCGGCCGTGCGCAGCCGCTCCACGAGCGGCCGGGCGGCGGTGGCCTCGACGAACTGCCCGCCGAAGGCGCGGGCGGCGAACTGCACCATGCCGCGCATGTCCAGGTCGCCCCACATCTCCTTGTAGCCGGAGAGCAGGCCCTTGGCGACCAGCTGCAGCAGGACGGTGTTGTCGCCCTCGAAGGTCGCGAAGACGTCGGCGTCCCCGCGCAGCACGGTCAGGCCGTTCTCCGCGAGGTAGCCCGCGCCACCGCAGGCCTCGCGGCAGGTCTGGATCGTGTCGTTGCCGAAGCGGGTGATGACCGCCTTGAGGCCGGCGGCACGGGTCTCCAGCTCACGCTGGGCGACCTGGTCCTTCTCCGGCATCTCGTGCAGCTCCTGCAGCCGCTCGACGACCTCGTTGACGGCGAACATGTGCGCGTAGGCCGTCGCGATCGCCGGGATCAGCTTGCGCTGGTGGGCGAGGTAGTCCAGGAGCACGACCTCGCCGTCGTGGCCCGGGGCGGTGAACTGGCGCCGGCGCAGGGCATACCTCGTGGCGATCGAGAGCGCCTTGCGGGACGCCGTCGCCGCACCCGCAGCGACGCAGATGCGGCCGCGCACGAGCGTCCCGAGCATGGTGAAGAAGCGCTTGCTGTCGCTGTCGATGTCGGAGACGTAGCGACCCTCGTCGTCGATGCCGCCGTAGCGGTTCAACAGGTGGGTGCGCGGCACCCGCACCTGGTCGAAGGTGATGGTCCCGTTGTCGACACCGGCCAGCCCGCCCTTGGCGCCGTTGTCGCCGAGGGTGACGCCGGGCAGCGGGGTGCCGTCGGCGTCACGGATCGGGACGACGACCACGTGCACGCCGTGCGACTCCCCGCCGACGTGCAGCTGGCCGTAGACCGCGGCGACATGGGCGTCCCGCGCCGCGGCACCGATGTAGGTCTTGGTCGCCGACGGCGTGGGGGAGTGGACGACGATCTCGTCGGTCTCCGGGTCATAGGTATGCGTGGTCTCCAGCGACGCGACGTCCGACCCGTGGCCGAACTCGGTCATGGCGTAGCACCCGATCTGCTGGAGTGCGAGGTTGGGCCGCAGGAAGGTCTCGTGGTGCCACTCGTTGCCGAGCGCGGTGACGGCTCCGCCGTAGAGGCCGAAGTGGACGCCGGACTTGACCGTGAGCGACAGGTCGCCGTGCGCGGTCATCTCGAAGTCGATGCAGGAGCGGCCGACGTCGTCCAGCCCGCCGACGGCCCTCGGGAAGCCGCTGCCGGCCATGCCGTACTGCACCAGGCTGGCCATGGCGCCGTTGGTCCAGTCCCGTGCCTGGTCCATCGTGAGGCCCTGGTCGCGCACCATCACCTCGGCGGGGACGCTCGCCCGCGCGAGGTCGCGGACCGGACCGTAGCTGCCGCCGGAGGCGGTCCGCAGCGCCTCCCCGAGGTCGGTGAGCCGCTCGCTCGAGCGGGGCGCGCTGGCCTCGGGTGCGGCGGCGCCCGGCATCGACACGTCGGTGCGGGGCTCGGGGGTGTGGGTCTGCTGCGTGGAGGTGGTCATCGGTTCTCTCCTGCGAGTGCGGGCCGGATCAGCTCGATCACGGCGTGGGTGGCGTCGTCGACGCTGAGCCGGGTGGTCGATGTGCTTGTGAGGACGTGGTCTGCCGCCGCGCGGACCAGGCCGACGATGCCGTGCCCCCAGGCCGGGGCCAGCAGGTCGGCCTCGGCGCCGCGGCCGTGCTGCGTGAGGTGGGTGCGGATCGCCCCGGCCAGCTGGTCGCTGACGCGGTCGGTGATGCGGTGCACCGGGTCGTCCGGGTCGCCCTCGGTCGTCTCCAGGGGGCGGGTCATGACGAAGCGGTAGATCTCCGGGTCGCGCTCCACCAGGGAAAGGTAGGAGTGGACCATCGCCTGGATCCTGGCCAGGACGTCACCGCCCTGCCGGGAGGCCGCCGCCAGGTCGCCCAGCACGGTCTCGTCGACGGCGGCGACGACGGCGCTGTAGAGACCGGCCTTGTCGCCGAGGTGGCGGTAGAGCACCGTCTTGCTCGTGCCGGCCTGGGCCGCGATCTCGTCCATGCCCACGCCGGCACCGTGCTGACGGATGGCCTTGAGCGCCGCCTCGACGAGCTGGTGACGACGCTCGGTCCGGTGCGCCTCCCAGCGGGCGTCCCGCCCGTCCCGCGCGACCGGGGCGGGGGCGCTCCGGGGCTCGATGTCGGTCCTCATGTCCTCCACAGTACCGCGTACGGCTCGTATCGGCTACAGTCGGTATCGGATAGTTCGGGACCACCGCTCATCAGGAGACCTTCCCCATGCCAGACCAGCTCACCGACGCCGTCATCCTCGGCGGCAACCGGATCCCGTTCGGCAAGTCCGGCGGCGCCTACGCCCATGCCTCCAACCAGGCGATGCTCACCTCCACGCTGGACGGCCTGGTGGCGCGCTTCGGCCTGGCCGGCGAGCGGGTCGGCGAGGTCGCCGCGGGTGCCGTGCTCAAGCACGCCCGCGACTTCAACCTGACCCGGGAGGCCGTGCTGGGGTCGGCGCTCGGCGCGGACACCCCGGCCTACGACCTGCAGCAGGCCTGCGGCACCGGCCTCGAGGCCGTCATCCAGGTCGCCAACAAGATCCGGCTCGGCCAGGTCGACTCCGGCGTGGCCGGCGGCGTCGACTCCGCCAGCGACGCGCCCATCGCCGTCGGTGAGGGGCTGCGCAAGGCGCTGCTCGGGGCCAGCCGCGCCCGCACCCCGATGGCCAGGGCCAAGGCGCTGGCCGCGATCCGGCCCGGGGACCTGGCGCCCGAGACCCCGCGCAACGCCGAGCCGCGCACCGGGCTCTCGATGGGGGAGCACCAGGCGCTCACCGCCAAGGAGTGGGGCATCACCCGCGAGGCGCAGGACGAGCTGGCGGCCGCCAGCCACCACAACCTCGCGCGCGCCTGGGACGAGGGCTTCTTCGACGACCTCGCCACCGGCTTCCTGCGCCTCTCCCGCGACGAGGGGCTGCGCCCGGACACCTCGGTCGAGAAGCTGGCCGGGCTCTCCCCGGTCTTCGGCAAGGGCGAGGGCGCGACGATGACCGCGGGCAACTCGACGCCGCTGTCCGACGGGGCCGCGCTCGTCCTGCTCGGCAGCCCGGAGTGGGCCCAGCAGCACCGGCTCCCCGCGCTCGCCCGCTTCGTCGACGCCGAGGTCGCCGCGGTGGACTACGTCGGCGGTGAGGAGGGGCTGCTCATGGCCCCGGCGTATGCCGTGCCGCGGCTCCTCGCGCGTCAGGGGCTCACCCTCGCCGACATCGACCGCTTCGAGATCCACGAGGCCTTCGCCTCCACGGTGCTGTCCACCATGGCCGCCTGGGAGTCCGAGGAGTTCTGCCGGGGACGCCTCGGCCTCGACGCGCCGCTGGGCACGGTCGACCGGAGCAGGCTCAACGTCAACGGCTCCTCGCTCGCCGCCGGCCACCCCTTCGCCGCGACCGGTGGGCGCATCGTGGCCTCGCTGGCCAAGATGCTGCACGAGCTCGGCCCGGGCTCGCGGGGCCTCATCTCGATCTGCGCGGCCGGCGGTCAGGGCGTCGTCGCGATCCTGGAAGGGTGCTGACATGGCTGACCTGATGCAGATGCTGACCACCAACCCGCTGGCCAAGCAGCTGGGTGTGCCACAGGCCACCCGGCTGCGCCGCGGCCGTGAGCTGCCCTCGGGCCCGGTCGCCGTGGGCTCCGCCGGCGGTGGGCGGATCGCCGTCCAGACCCTGGAGCTGCTCGGCGTGCCCACCCGCGAGGCGCTCCTCGACACCCCGCAGACCCGGGTCACCGAGACGACCGACGAGGGCCGCACCCGTGAGGTGCCCGAGGCATACCCCGCCAAGATCGGTGCCCTGGTGGTCGACGCGACCTCCGCGACCTCGATCGCCGACCTGGAGACCGTGCGCGGGCTGCTGCGACCGGCCATGAAGGGCCTGGAGTCCTCAGGCCGCGTCGTCGTCCTCGGGGTGGACCCGGAGACCGCCGGCGCGCCCACCGCGGTCGCGACCCAGCAGGCGCTGGAGGGCATCGTGCGCAGCGTCGGCAAGGAGCTGCGGGCCGGCGCCACCGCCAACCTCGTGCGGGTCGACCTGCTCACCGGTGAGCCCACCACGGCGGCCGAGGTCGCCTCCACCCTGTCCTTCCTCCTGGAGGGCCGGTCGGCCTACGTCTCCGGCCAGGTGCTGCGCATCGGCCACGGGGCCTCCGACGCCGAGCAGGTGCAGGAGCGACCGCTCGAGGGTCGCGTCGTCGTGGTCACCGGCGCCGGTCGCGGGATCGGGGCCGGTATCGCCCGGACCCTCGCCCGCGACGGCGCCCTCGTCGTCGCGGTGGACGTGCCCGCCGGCGGGCAGGGGCTGGCCGAGGTGGCCAACGCCATCGGGGGCACCGCCCTGCAGCTGGACATCACGGCCGCCGACGCGGGCAGCCGGATCGCCGCGCACGTCGCGCAGCGCTTCGGCGACGCGGCCCGCATCCACGCGATCGTGCACAACGCCGGGATCACTCGCGACAAGCTGCTCGCCAACACCGACGAGGACCGCTGGGGCAGCGTCCTCGAGGTCAACCTCGCCGCGCAGATCAGGATGAACCAGACCCTGCTGGACCCGGACCTGCCCGGCGGGCTGGACGAGGGTGGCCGCATCATCGGTGTCGCCTCGACCTCCGGCATCGCGGGCAACCGTGGCCAGGCCAACTACGCCGCGTCCAAGGCGGGCGTCATCGGCCTGGTCCGCGCCATGGGCGCCGACCCGCGGCTGGCCGAGCGGGGCATCACCGTCAACGCCGTGGCGCCGGGATTCATCGAGACCGAGATGACCGGCAAGATGCCGCTGGCGACCCGGGAGGTCGCCCGCCGCATCAACAGCCTCCAGCAGGGTGGCAAGCCGGTCGACGTGGCCGAGGCCATCGGCTGGTTCGCCGACCCGGCCAGCTCGGCGGTCACCGGCCAGGTCCTGCGGGTCTGCGGCCAGAGCCAGATCGGGGCCTGACCATGACCCGACCGGACCTACCGTCGGGACGCGGCGCCGCCGGACCGGACGCGCCCCCCTCCACCCCCGACCTCGACGTGGACCTGCTCGACGCGCCGCCGCAGGTCGCCAGGACGCTCGTCCGGGGCGTCGCGACGGGTTTCGGTCGTCCCGGTGCGTCTGGCTCGCTGCCCGCCCGCCGGGTGGTGCTTCCCGGAGTGGAGCAGGACGTCGAGCGTCTCGCCGGTTTCTGCGCCGTCACCGGCGGGATCCTGGCCGACACCCTCCCCACGACCTGGGTGCACGTCCTGACCTTCCCGCTGCAGGTCCGGCTCATGGCCTCGCGGGACTTCCCCTTCCCCATGATGGGGATGGTCCACGTCGCCAACGAGATGACGCTGCACCGACCGGTCCGGGTCGGGGAGACCCTGACCCTCTCCTCCTGGGCCGAGGCCCTCGCGCCGCACCGCAAGGGCAGCACGGTGGACCTCGTCGGAGAGGCACGGGTCGGCGAGGACGTCGTGTGGTCGGGTCGCAGCACCTACCTCGTGCGCGGCGCCCGTCCGCAGGGTGACGTCCCGGCGGACCGGGAGCCCGGCGCGGCCACCGGTGACAGCCGGCAGACGGGTGGGGCGCCGCAGGTTGAGGACGGTATGCGTGTGACCGGCCACGGACCCCAGCTCGGGGTCTGGCGGCTGCCCGCCGACCTCGGTCGCTCCTACGCCCGGGTCGCCGGTGACGTGAACCCCATCCACCTCTCGGCGCTCTCGGCGAAGGCGCTCGGCTTCCCGCGCGCCATCGCCCACGGGATGTGGACCCACGCCCGCGCGCTGGCCGCGGTGCAGGACCGGCTGCCGCAGGCATACACCGTGTCCGCGCAGTTCCTCAAGCCGGTGCTCCTGCCGTCCACGGTCGTGCTCCGCGGGGCGATGTCGCGGCGCGGGGGAGAGCTCTCCGTGACGAGTCGCGACGGCTCCAAGGAGCACCTGTCGATGCAGGTCACAGCGCTGCCCTGAGCAGCGTCGGGCGCCGGGTCCGCCGTTTTGGTCCCGCCCGGCGCCCTCGTGTAAAGTTGCATCTCGCTGCCTGCGGGGCCCGCGCCCCGGCAGGACCCACAGCCCGCCCCTATAGCTCAGTCGGTAGAGCGTTTCCATGGTAAGGAAAAGGTCAACGGTTCGATTCCGTTTGGGGGCTCTGGTGAGCCGGCTCGGCCGGTCGCCGCGAGGCGGAGTAGCTCAGCTGGTTAGAGCGCACGACTCATAATCGTGAGGTCGCGGGATCGAGCCCCGCCTCCGCTACCACGTACCTCGCCGGTACGCACCGCACAAGCTAGAGATCCACTTCCGAGAGCAGGTTGCACCGTGGCCAAGTCCACCGACGTCCGCCCCAAGATCACCATGGCGTGCACGGAGTGCAAGGAGCGCAACTACATCACCAAGAAGAACCGTCGGAACAACCCCGACCGGCTCGACATGGCGAAGTTCTGCCCGCGCTGCGGCAAGCACACCGCGCACCGCGAGACCCGCTGACGCACCGCGCCAGCCACGACCGGGCCGTCACCCCTGCGGGGTGGCGGCCTTCGTCATACCTCCCTACTCACGCAGGTCAAGGGTCACGCTCCGCATCGGTCGCAGGGTCGCGAGACCGGCGACCACCAGCGATACGGCGAACGCCACGAGCGCTCCGCGCGCTCCGTAGGCGAGAGCCGCCGGCTGCAGGGGCCCGACGATCAGCGCCATCAGCCGGCATACCTGCATCGCCAGGATGAAACCACCTGCCATTCCTGTGAGGAACTCCACGACCCGCAGCACCCTGATCTCGGACGCCCTCGCGCCCAGCGTGATCAGCAGCGCGTCCTCGCGCCGGCTCATCCACCAGCGCAGACCCACGAGGAGTCCCAGGGCTGCGCCGAGGAGCGCAGCGACGAGGAAAGGATGCCGTTGCTCCTGGCGCTGTTGTGGCGTCAGGTCGAGTGCTCCGTTCGCCAATCTCGGGCTCACCACGACGCCTTCTGTACTGCCAAGGAGCAACGGCAGCAAGGACGCTACGGTGTCCTGACTCGCTGGCGACGAACGGACGAAGCACCGGTCGACACCTCCGAGATCGGCGGACACCAGCAGCACATCCGTCGCGCGCTCGTCCCCGAGGACGGAGAGATCGGCTGCGTGGACCGGAGCCAATGGCGAGTCAAGATAAGGAAGCAAAGCGGTCGTCGCAGGGTCTGTCTCAGGCCGCGCCTCTGTGAGCACGATCGCCCCACCCGTGGTGCCGGTCTCACTCGTACCTTCGGTAGGGGTGGGGCGGATCGCCACAGCTGGCGCTGCCGTGAAGAAGTCGACGACGCCGGGGGTGGTCAGTGTTGCGGCGAAGACGCTTCCTGGCCGCGAGGCCTCGACGAGCGGGACCGCAGCGCGCCTTGCTCCGAAGGCCCCTTCGACGCCAGACAGGGTGGCAAGGCCGTCGCAGGCCGCGCCGTCGATGACTCCGTCGTCCGAGGTGGAGACGATCAAGATGTGGCCGCCGCTGCTGATCCATCGTTGTTCCTGCTGGGTGATCGAGTGGGTCGGCAGAGCCTCTGCTAGGGCGGCCAGGACGAGGCAGGCCGCGCTGGCGATGCAGGTGACCAGCCCGTGGCGGTTCGCTGAGGACGATATGCGCACCCCTTCGAGCAGGACCTCCTGCCAGCGCCACCCACGGTTCGACGTGCTCGTCCTCATGCCGGCCTGAGCCTTCCGTCGTCAAGGACGAGCGTTCGGTCGCAGGACGCCGCGACCTGCAGGTCGTGTGTGACCACCAGCAGGCCGGCTGTGTCGCGGACGGTTTGCATGGCTTCCAACACTTCTCGAGTGGTGTCCGCGTCGAGCTGGCCGGTGGGTTCGTCGGCAAGGATGAAGGAGGCCCCACTGATGGTCGCTCGGGCGACGGCCACGCGTTGCGCTTCGCCGCCGGACAAGGTGGCGGCTCTGGCGTGCAGGCGATCCGACAGGTTCAACGCGTTCAGAGCCATCCGGGCGCGTGCACGTGCCTCCTTCCAGGCCAGGCCTGTCGGCGGCGCTTGAAAAGTAGACAGTAGCGGCGCTCGAAAAGTGGACACTCCGCCAACGATTGGAGTGTGATCACCATGGAGGACTGGGCGCTGATCAGGAG
>NZ_MKKF01000019.1:0-19535 GCF_001942435.1 Serinicoccus sp. CNJ-927
CGAGACCCTGCCCAGCATCAAGGCCGAACAAGAATCCCTAGACTGAGACCGTCCACTCTTCGACCGCCGAAACCGTCCAGTTTTCGAGCGCCGTCAACAACGTATCGACCGGCCAGGTTAGCGACCCCGACGGAGAGCGCCCGGCCCCCTAGGTCGTGCAGAGAGTCACTGACTACGCCAGCATGGTTCGCAGGCGTCCTCTTCAAGAGCACCCGGGGACCACCCCCTAGGCCACTTTGACTCGGAAACGACCTCGCTGAGCTGTCGTGTACTAGCAGGACATCGTCGCTAGGCTCAGGCGTATGCCTCAGTCTCCATGGTTCTGGCGCCTCGGCTTCGCTGGAGCAGCCCTAGGCTTTCTCCTGACGGTGATGAACATAGTCGTCCTAGCGAGTGGTGACGCCAGTCCGTTCAACGTGATCGCAATCACTATCTGGGCCCCGTTCTCAATCCTGTGGTTCCTCGCCTCACGTCGCGCGCTGACTCTCGCTAGCCGAGAGCGCTAGCCCCTCTTGCGCCCTCGCTCCCCGTGCCTAATCGACGGGCGGCGGACGGAGACGGCTCGAAACCACCCTCATCGCGCCAGGCCGCCCACCCAAAGAGAGCGGGCTGAACCTCACGTTAAGTCTGTGACTGGCGTCTTCAGCCCTGCCCGGTCATCCGCCGGTTGCCATACGCCCGAATACCGCCGACGCACGCAGCCATCACGGTGAGCGCAGCCAGGACAGCGACGACAAGAGACAAGCCGAATCCCAGGTGAGGACGCAGGAGCGCGGCCAGAGGCACCGACAGCGCAGGTGGTAGGCACAGAGCTAGGAACCTGACCCATCCCGAGTCGCCTAGCCTGCGTGGTCGCTGTCCCTCCATGTGCATACCGTACTGGCGGCTCCCCAAGAAATAGCCGCCACCACTGCCTCGGCCCTCCCAGCGCGAGCAACCGACGTCTTGACTCGAAAACGGTCGTCACTGCGCCGCCGGAACTTGAGTCCGTCATGCGCGTAAACGAGAGGTTATGAGTTAATCCCGGGCAACTCGATGGGGGGCCGCCCCGGTCACCCGCCGACCTATGCATGGATCCACCGGGGTTGATGCCGCCAGCGGGGACGCCGGCTGCCTGCGCGTACGCACGCACCCCAAGGGATGACGAGAGGCTTGTTATCAGACACCTCGCTTGGTGCTGCGGAAGAGCATCACGAGACACACGATGAGAACCACCAAGGCGGTCGGGGCAAGGATCAAGCCCACCACGCTCCCCTCCAGCGCCATGGGGACATTCACGACAAGCAAAGTGATGGATACGAAAGCCACCAGCGCGTACACAATCTTGTCCGCGCGTGAAGGATGTCTCATCAAATCTCCATGGTGTTGAGTGGAATCACAGCCAGTGCCGGGGTGGCGCACAGAGCGCCTGACGGGGTCAGACTACTCATCTGCCACGCACTCAGCACAGTTAGAGGGACCTGAGCGCGAGACGATCTGTGATCCCACATGTGGCTCGAAAAGGGTCGTCACTGAGCCATCAATTTCTCAGCGGATCGCGTAGGTGTTTGACGCGATAAGGGGCTCTTCACAGATGAGGGTGTAGCGGGTGCTGGCGCGTCGGTGCCGGGGTGAGTGTCGAGGTCTTCCGATGATGGAGGTTCCTACGCCACCCATCCGGAAGACCTCGACGTGCCCGACGCTACTACTTTCACGCGCCCTGACCTGACCACGTTCACCGGCCTGGACGACCTCGGCCTGGTGGTCACCGGCCAGCGGCTTGAGCCCGACCGTGCCGTGCTCGCCTGTCGGGTCGTCGAACCGGATGACTGGTGCCGTCGGTGTGGCTGCCAGGGAGTGCCGCGGGACACCATCACTCGGGAGCTGGCGCACCAGCCGTTGGGGTGGCGACCCACCACGCTGCTGGTCACCGTCCGCCGCTACCGGTGCGCCGAGTGCGCCCACGTGTGGCGCCAGGACACCACCGCCGCGGCGGCGCCGCGGGCCAAGATCTCTCGCGCCGGCCTGCGGTGGGGACTGGTCGGGATCGTCGTCCAGCACCTGTCCATGTCGCGCGTGGCCGAAGGGCTCGCGGTGTCCTGGAACACCGCGAACGATGCCGTCCTGGCCGAGGGACAGCGGCTGCTCATCGACGACCCGGCCCGCCTGGACGGCGTCCGCGTGGTCGGCGTCGATGAGCACGTGTGGCGACACACCATGAAGGGTGACAAGTACGTCACCGTGATCATCGACCTCACCCCGGTCCGCGACGGCACCGGTCCCTCCCGGCTGCTCGCGATGCTCGATGGCCGCTCCAAGAAGGCGTTCAAGGACTGGTTGACCGACCGGGACCAGGCCTGGCGCGACGGCATCGAGGTCGTGGCGATGGACGGGTTCGCCGGGTTCAAGACCGCGACCACCGAGGAGCTGCCCGACGCCGTGACGATCATGGATCCCTTTCACGTCGTTCGCCTCGCTGGTGACGCCCTGGATGTGTGCCGTCGTCGGGTCCAGCAGGACCTGCACGGGCACCGTGGCCGCAAGGGCGACCCGCTCTACACGGCCCGACGGACGCTGCACACCGGCGCCGACCTGCTCACCGACCGCCAACAAGCACGGCTCGAGCAGCTGTTCGCGAACGAGCAGCACGTCCCGGTCGAGGTCACCTGGGGCATCTACCAGCGACTCATCGCCGCCTACCGCGACCCCGACCGGGCAGCTGGCCGCGCCGAGGCCAGGTCCATCATCAACGCCCTCACCCAGGACGTCCCCACGCCGCTGGTGGAGCTGCGCAGGCTCGGCCGGACCCTAGCCAAGCGGGCCGAGGACGTCCTCGCGTACTTCGACCGACCCCGCACCAGCAACGGACCCACCGAAGCCGTCAACGGTCGACTCGAGCACCTACGCGGCCTGGCCCTCGGGTTCCACAACCTCACCCACTACACCGCCCGAGCGCTCCTCGAAGCCGGCGGATTCAGACCCCAACTACACCCTGGATTGTGAAGAGCCCGATAAGGGCGAGGGCGGGGCAACGTCCAGGACGGGTTCAATAGTTGTTCCGAGGGACTGAAGACGACCTCTGGACGTTTCTATACCCATGGCTGCCGACGGCACACGAGGGCGGCAGCCTGACAATGGAGCTTCTCGCACCGACAGATCGCTGAGGTCTTTGCGAGACTGGGTCGATGGCAAGGGCACGGGAGGAAGACAGCGACCAGGGTGACCTGGTCGTGGAGCACGGTGCCCGCCTACACCTCTTGGCGGCCATGCTTACCGGGAGCACGAACGGCGCGACGCGGCTCACGGTACGGGCACTGGTCTCCGCGGCCCCGGGTGCCGGGTGGCGCGAAATGCGGGGCGAACTGGTCCGCGCCTACCTGCGCACTCAATCCCGGCGCGCCGAGCGCATGCCGGCAGGTGGGGTCCGGGACGCGGGCGACGTGCTGGAGCGGCTGCGTCCGCGAGAGCGGGCGGTCGCCGTGCTGCACCTCGTTGAGGGGGCGAGCAGTGCCGACATCGTCGAGGCCCTGCGGCTGCCGGCCGAGAAGGTCGCGCGTCTGCTGCCCACCACACCGGGGCTGGACACCGCCCTCCAGGCGGTCGGGGACCGCTACGCGCTGCACGGCTCCGACCTGGCCGCGGTTGTCGACCCAACCATCGCCCAGGCCCCGCCGGAGCCGCCGGCCCGCGACCGGCGCCGGTGGTGGTGGGTGGCGGCCGCCGCGGTGCCGCTCGCGGTGCTGGGCGGGTATGCGCTCTCCCCCGACCGCAACGAGGCCACCGGGTCCGACGATGCGGCACCGACGGGTCCGGGGGTCGTCGTGACCGATGCGGTGGACCTCACTGAGGCCGGTTTCGAGCTGGACGACGACGGCGAACCGCCGAGCCGTGCGGCGGACCTAACCCTCATGGAAACCCTGGAGCTCACCCCCGGACGGAGCGCCGACCTGACCCTCAACACCGGCGACGCACGCTCCGGTGGTGAGCTCGCCTCCTTCGCCGTGCTGTGGTGCGACATGCCTCCAGCCGACGATCCAGCCCTCGCCCGCCCCGTCGGCGAGATCACGGTGGAGGGATCGACGCTCACTGTGCCCTGTGCCGGCACCGCGGGAGAGCCGGCAGTAGGGCTGGATCACGTCGTTGCGCTGCCCGCAAGCGGTGAGGCGCGGGTACGCGTCACAGGTGACCTGCCGCCGGACGGCAGTGCCGTGCTGGGGCTCTACGCGCAGACCGATGGCGTCGCGGTCGAGCCGCTGCCCGATGGCGACCTGACCGCCGGACCACCCATCCCCCCGGCGGCGGTCGCTGTCGATGAGCCGGGCCCTGCGCTTCCCTACGACCGGGGCGACAGGCTGGTGCAGCCGGTCCAGCTCTCCCCCGACAGCACCATCCGGGTGTGGTCCGGGCGGACGGGCGCTGTGACGGTGCTCGTCGACGGCGTACCGGTGACCGACGACGGCGATCTCAAGAGGTGGGCCGGCGGCGATGCTGGGTGGCGCGGCCAGCAGCCGGATGTACGCGAGGGCCGCTGGGTGGTCTATGTGCCCGGGTCGGCACGAGAGTTCGCTCTGCCGGATGACCTGGTCCCCGAGGGTGGCCAGCAGCGCTCTGCCGTCGTCGAGGTCCTGGCCGAGAGCACCGAGCACGTTCAGGTCGTAGCCACCCGTGCCGCTCGGGGCGACTCCGACCACGACCCCCTGCCGCAGGCGGACGAGGGCGAGGCACCGGAACTCGTCTGGGGCCACCGTTTGGCCGGTGCTTGGGAGGTGCCGACGGACGGGCTGGAGCGCGAGCTGCTGGACCCTGCCTTGGGCGAGAGAGTCACCTGGGTCCTCCTGCACCCGCAATCCGAGGAGTTGGCCGCGGCACGACCACTGTTGTGGCGCGAAGGTGGCGTGCGACAGGGCCGCAGTCTGACCGTCGCGCGACAGGTGGAAGACCCGTCCGACATCTCCCGCATCATCGAGGAGGCCATGCAGAATGACGGGCGGCTGCGGGAGGAGTACCTCACCGCCAGTGCGGATCCCTCCGACCCACGGAGCAATTCGCCATGGCACCCGCGACCCCCACTTCTGCTGGGGGTCTGCTCCTCGCCTACGAGCCGGTCGATTACAACGACTTCGACTTCGCGGCGGCGCAGGTGCCGGCGACCAGCCGGCCCGTGGGTGAGGAGCCGAAAGGCTCTCCGATCGCTTCGCCCATGACGGCCCTGCCCAGAGTGGATACCGAGGATCTCGACGGGCACGGCCGGATCACTGTCAGCATTCCGTCCGGTGGCACCTTGTGGGTCCGCGCCGAGACCCACGGGCGGGGCCGCGTGCGCTTTGAGGTGGACGGGCAGCCGCCCGAGTTCTTGACCCGGACCGACGGCTGGTGGTCCAGCTGGACCGACCGGAACGTCATCACCGACGTCCCACTGACCTCCGGGATCTCCGGCCGCTCCAGTGACCTGGAGCTCACCATCACCGTCGAGGACTACGACGATGTGAGCATCGAGGTGCTACGCCACTAACCAGCCGGTTTCATGGGTGCCTCGACAGGACGACAGCGGCGCAGCTACCCACGCTTAGCGCCGCGCTTCGTTCATCGGTCCTTCGGTGCCCTGGCAGTGTGAGGCACCTGACGGCCCGTGCCATTCCACGGCGCAATCGGGCGTGAGCAGGTCGTGGGCTCACGACGATCACCACCGCTGGGTCCCCGACAGGCAGCGCAATGTGGCATCCGACTCGAAAACGGTCGTTACTGGGCCAGCACCGCCGACAAGGCGTCCGACGCGTCCGCGCGTCGGCTTTGAGTCGGGGTCGCCATCTGGCGGGTCGGACTACCCGTCAGTGACGCTGCATCACCAGCGGATGGAGGACCTCACCCTGCCGCGTCGCTACCGCAGCATCTTCCTCGCCGGCGGCCCCGGTCCACACGGCGGGGACCGCCACCTGGAGCCCGCTGATCTCGCCCCAGGCGGTGCCGAAGTCACCGGTCTCGAGCTGCTTGAGGCTGGGCTCGCTGGGGCTGTGGTCGCTGGCGACGATGTCGATGGTGCCGTCGGCGAGCGCCGCCCACAGCGCGTCCCGGCTGTCCGCCTCGCGGATCGGCGGGCAGCACCTGAACTCGGTGTGACCGTCGGCGATCTGCTCGGCGGTGAAGGTGAGGTAGTGCGGGCAGGTCTCGACGGTGAGCGGCAGCCCTTCGGCACGCGCCTCCTGCAGCGCGGGCACGGCGTCGCCGTCGGCCAGGTGGAGCAGGTGGGCGCGTGCCCCCGTGACGCGGACCCCGTCGAGCAGCTGCCCGATGGCCCGCTCCTCGCTGTGACGGGGCCTGCTGGCGAGGAAGTCGGCATACCTCCCGCCGTGGCAGTCGGGTGCCGCGGCGATGTCGCCGGGGTCCTCTGCGTGGACGATCATCAGGGCCCCGAGCCGGGCGACCTCGGCGAGCTGCTCGGCGAACTCCTCCGGCTCCAGCGGGGGGAATTCGGTCACCCCGGAGTCGATGAGGAAGCACGTAAAGCCGAAGACCCCGGCCTCGTGCAACCCGGCGAGGTCGCCGACGTGACCGGGCACCGCGCCGCCCCAGAAGCCGATGTCGACGAAGCACTGCCCTTGGGCCGCCTCCTGCTTGGCCCGGAGCGCGTCGACGTCCACCGTCGGCGGGATGCTGTTGAGCGGCATGTCGAGGATCGTCGTCACGCCGCCGAGCGCGGCCGCCCGCGTCGCCGTGGCGAAGCCCTCCCACTCGGTGCGACCCGGCTCGTTGACGTGCACGTGGTTGTCGACGAAGCCGGGCACGAGCACCTCGTCAGCCCCGAGCCGCACCTAATCGCTGCGCTCAACTCGTGCCCTCTCCTCGTCGGGCCCAGCCTCTCAGTCCAGCAGCGCGACCACGGTGGGGGCGTCGATCCCGGCCGCGGGCGGTAGATGTGGAGGAACTGCCCGCCGGCGATCTGGGACAGCCCGATCGTGCTGACGTAGCGCACGTCCTGGCCGAACGCGCGGTTCATCTCCTCGTAGACCCGCTGCGGCTTGAGCGGCACGTCCTCGAAGTGCGTCTTGCGCTGCATCGTCCGGTGACCGCCATCTTGGTCACGGGCTTGGCGATGGCCGTGATGTCGACCGCCTAGAAGCCCTTCTTGTGCAGCCGGGCGACCGGGACCTGGCCGGTGATCGCGAGGATGGGGATGGAGTCGGCGCTCGCGCTGTAGAGGCCGGTGATCACGTCGGTGCCCGCCGGGCCCTAGGCAGACGCCGATGTTGCCGGCGGCGGCACGGGTATACCCCTCCGCCATGTGCGAGGCACCCTCGACGTGGCGGGCCAGGACGTGGCGGAGTCCCCGTGGGCGCGCATCGCCGAGTAGAACGGGTTGATCGCGGCGCCGGGGACGCCGAAGGTCTGGGTCGCGCCCTCCTTCTCCAGGATCAGGACGGCGGCGTCGCAGGCTCTCATCCGTGCCATGTCAGTCTCTGTCCGGGGAGGCGCCGTCACGGCCCGACAGCCGCTCCACGCCGCGCAGCAGCGCCGAGTGGTCCAGACCGCCGTCGCCCTGGGCGCGAGCCGCTGCCATGAGCTGGGCGACCACGGCACCGAGCGGGATCACCACCCCGGCCTCGCGGGCGGCGGAGGTGACGATGCCGAGGTCCTTGTGGTGCAGGTCGATGCGGAAGCCGGGGTCGAAGGAGCGGTTCAGCATGTTGTCCCGCTTCTGCTCCAGCACCTTGGACCCGGCCAGGCCGCCGCCAAGAACGTCCATCGCGGCGGCGGTGTCGACGCCGTAGGCCTCGAGGAAGACGAGCGCCTCGGCGACGAGCTGGATGTTGCCGGCGACGATGAGCTGGTTGGCCGCCTTGACCGTCTGCCCCGCACCGGCCGGACCGACGTGCACGACGGTGCGGCCGACGGTCTCCAGGACCGGGCGGGCGCGCTCGACGTCCTCCGCCTCGCCGCCGACCATGATCGACAGCACGGCGTCGACCGCGCCCTTCTGGCCGCCGGACACGGGGGCGTCGATCATCCGCAGCCCCGCCTCGGTGGCGCGCTCGGCGAGCGAGCGGGCGACGTCGGGCCGGATGGAGGAGAAGTCGACGACGAGGGTGCCGGGCCGGGCGTGGGCGAGCACACCGTCCTCGGCGGTGAGGACCTGCTTGACGTCCGGGCTGTCGGGGACCATGACGCAGACGACGTCCGCCTCGGCCACGGCCTCCGCCAGGCTGCCGGCGGAGCGTCCACCGGCCTCCTCGAGCGGGCCGTAGGCGTCCGGCGAGCGGTTGAAGCCGACCACCTGGTGGCCGGCGTTGGCGAGGTGGACGGCCATCGGGCTGCCCATGATGCCCAGGCCGATGAAGGCGATGGTGCTCATCGTGTCTCCTTGGTGTCGCTGTGGTGAGAGGGGGATGGTCAGGCGGGGGCGCCGCGTCGCTCGCGCGGCAGCCAGCGATCGAGGCCGGTGACGGTGTCGGCGGCGGCGGTCTTGTACTCCAGCCCCACGTGGCCGCGGTAGCCGAGATCCTCGATCCGCTCCAGCCAGGTGTCCAGGGGCAGGTCACCGGTGCCCGGCTCGCCGCGGCCGGGGTGGTCGGCGATCTGCACGTGGGCGGTCCGGTCGGTGTAGGCCTCCACCGCCGCTGCGGGGTCGTCGCCGTTGGCGGCGAGGTGGTAGAGGTCGAGCAGCAGGCCGAGGTTGGTGACACCGGTCTCCTCGGCGACGCGGTCGAGGACGGCGACCGCGTCGGCGGCGGTCGTGAGGGGGTATGCCGGTGCGCCGCTGACCGGCTCGATCAGCACGGTGCCGCCGATCCTCGCGGCGGCCCGACCGGCGGACGCGAGGTTCTCCGTGGCGGCCTCCTCCGACTGCTCCACGTCGGCGCCCTCCGGGCGGTTGCCGTAGAGCGCGTTGAAGGCGCGGCAGCCGAGCTGCTCGCCGATCCCGACGGTGGCGTCGATGGTGTCGAGGAACTCCTGGCGCCGCTCGGTCCAGCACACCAGACCGCGGTCCCCGCCCGGCATGTCGCCGGCGAAGAAGTTGAGGCCGACCAGCTGCACGCCCGCGTCCCGGACGGCCGAGACGAAGTCCTCCGCCTCCCGGTCCGTGGGCATCGCGGTGGCGAAGGGCCACCAGAACTCGACGGCGTCGAAGCCCGCAGCGCGTGCGGCCGCCGGACGCTCCAGCAGCGGCACCTCGGTGAACAGGATCGAGCAGTTGACCAGGTAGGGCAGGTCGTGAGCCATGTCGCCTCCTCGCAATTCCGTATGTTGGTAGTTTTATTCCGTTATGCGATACATCCGGGCCGCCACCCGGCGAGGCGTCACCCCTGTCGTGAGATCGGGCCGTCAGCCCAGCAGCGTGACCAGCCCGTCCCGGTCCAGCCCCGAGGCGGAGCGCACCTCGGCCTCGTCGAGCGCCCCGCAGTGCAGCCCGCGCAGCACCGCCGAGACGAGCATGCGGGCGGTGGCCGGCTCGTCCATGACGTCGCCGCCCGCCTGGTCGACGTAGAGCGCAGCCGCCTGGCCGACGCGGGCAGGGCCGCCCGGAAGAAGACATCTGTCGCGAGGTAGCGGGTCGGCAGGTGCCCGGGGTGCATGTCCCAACCCTGGTAGTAGCCGCGCTCCAGCGCCCGGGTGACCAGCCGGTGGTGCAGCGCCCAGGTCGACGCCCGCGTTGTCCGCGCTGCCGAGGGCGACGACGTTGGTCGAGCCGTCCGAGCAACGCACCCCGGTCTGCGCCGCGGCGAGCTGCATCGTGGCCTTGGCGTGGTCGGCGGCCGGGTGCTCAGCGTCTGGTGCGCAGCCGCGATGCCCAACCCCGCCGAGTAGTCGAAGGTGCCGTAGTGCAGGCCGGTTCACCTCCCTGCGGCGGCGTGGACGAACCGGGCGACGGTCGCGCGCCCGTCCGCCCCCAAGGATCGCCTGCGGGGTCTCGACCTGGATCTCGAGAAGCCCAGCGCACCCTCGGCCAGGCCGAGCGCCTGCTCGATCCGTGCGCAGGCGGCGACCATGGCCTCGACCTGGTCGGTCGAGGTGACCTTGGTCAGCGTCACGACCAGCCCTGGCGGCAGCGCCGGCCCGCTGGACATCCCGGCGACCGCGTCGACGAGCGTGCGCAGCCCCCGGTCGCGCGGGAGGACCTCGTCGGCGAGCGCCGCGTCCATCCCGGTGACCCGGGTGACCGCGGCGGCGTCGGGGAGGTGGTCGTCCATGAGCTCCAGCGCGGTGGCCCCCAGCGCCAGGGCGTCTGCTGCTCGAAGGCGTTGGCCGGGACGTAGACGGTGTGCACCGGCTGCCGCGTGGCCGGGTCGCCCGGGTAGAGGCGGGCCAGGTCGGCGTCGGCCAACGCGAGCCGCTCGTCTGCCTCCGCCTGCACCGCGGCGACGAGCTGCTCCAGGCCGGCGCTCATCGCTCCTCTTCGGCCACCCGCGCCACGGCCTGGGCCACGGCAGACGCGACGTCGGGGTGGAAGACGCTGGGGATGATGAAGCTGGAGTTGAGCTCGCCGTCGGCGACGCAACCGGCGATCGCCTCGGCCGCCGCGCTGAGCATGGCGTCCGAGATCGACGTCGTCTGGGCGTCCAGGAGCCCGCGGAAGAAGCCGGGGAAGGCCAGCACGTTGTTGATCTGGTTGGGGTAGTCGCTGCGTCCGGTGGCGACGATCGCGGCGTGCGCCAGGGCCTCGACCGGGTCCACCTCCGGGTCGGGGTTGGCCAGCGCGAAGACGATGGCCCGGTCGGCCATGGTGGCGATGTCGTCCCCGGTGAGGATGCCCGGGGCGGAGACCCCGATGAAGACGTCGGCGCCCTCGAGCACGTCCTGGAGCGAACCGGTGACCTGCCGCGGGTTGGTGTGCTCGGCGAGCCAGACCCGCATGGGGTCGGGCAGCTCCGCGCCGCGGTGCACGGGCCCGGTCCGCCCCACGCCGACGATGTCGGTCACCCCGGCCCGCAGCAGCAGCCGGATGATGGCGCTGCCGGCGGCGCCGACCCCGGAGACCACGACCCGCAGGTCGGCCATCTCCTTGTCGACGATGCGCAGCGCGTTGATGAGGGCGGCGTAGACGACGATCGCCGTGCCGTGCTGGTCGTCGTGGAAGACCGGGATGTCGAGCTCGTCCCGCAGCCGGCGCTCGATCTCGAAGCACTGCGGCGCAGCGATGTCCTCGAGGTTGACCCCGGCATACACCGGCGCGATCGCCTTGACCACCGAGATGATCTCCTCGGTGTCCTGCGTGGCGAGGCAGACCGGCCAGGCGTCCACGCCGGCGAACTGCTTGAAGAGCGCGGCCTTGCCCTCCATGACGGGCAGCGCCGCCTCCGGGCCGATGTTGCCCAGGCCGAGCACGGCCGAGCCGTCGGTGACGACCGCGACGGTGTTGCGCTTGATGGTGAGCCGACGGGCGTCGCTGACGTCGGCGGCGATGGCCCGGCTGATCCGGGCGACGCCGGGGGTGTAGGCCCGGCTGAGGTCGTCGCGGTGCACCAGCGGCACCTTGGGCACGACCTCGAGCTTGCCGCCGAGGTGCAGCAGGAAGGTCCGGTCGGAGACGTGCCGGACGGTGAAGCCCTCCGCGGCGTCCACCGCCGCCCGGATCTGCTCCCCGTGCTCCTCGCTCGTCCCATGGACGGTGACGTCCACCGTGACGTGGTCGCCGCTGGACTCGGCGACGTCGAGCGCCTGGACGGCGGCACCGGCCTCGGCGACGACGTGGGCCAGCCGGGTCGTCGCGCCGAAGTCGGGCGGGCCGTCCACCCGCAGGGTGATCGAGTATCCGGGGCTGGGTGTCGCCATGGGCGCTCCTGGGTGACGTCGGGGCAGGGGTGCGAGGCATCCTCTTGCACTTCTATGATGCGGAGTCCACGTCTCATTCTGCGAAAGTTTGTGCGGAGTGGTGTTTCCGCATCGCGAGAACGCGCCCGATAGACTCCTCCCCGTGAGCCCAGACAGCGAGTCCCCCGCCCCCAAGCGCGCCACGGGTGTGCAGTCGGTCGGCAAGGCCATCGACGTGCTCGAGATCCTCACCACCTCCCCCACCGGCGAGCTGTCCCTGAGCGACATCACCGCCGAGACCGGGCAGCCGATGCCCACCGTGCACCGGCTCGTGCGCACCCTGCTCGACCGCGGCTTCATGCGCCAGCTCCCCAACCGCCGGTATGCCCTCGGCACCGAGCTCATCGTGCTGGGCCAGGCCGCGCGCTCCTCCTTCGGCAGCTGGAGCACGCCGGTCCTGCACGAGCTGGTCGGCGAGTTCGGCGAGACCGTCAACCTCGCCGTGCTCGACGGGGACGACGTCGTCTACATCGGCCAGTCGCCCTCCCCCCACGCGGTGCGGATGTTCACCGAGATCGGCCGCCGCATCAAGCCGCACGCCACCGGCGTCGGCAAGGCCCTGCTCGGCCGGCTGCCCGACGACCAGGTGCTGGCGCTGCTGCGCCGGACCGGTATGCCCGCCCGCACCCCCCACACCATCACCACGCCCAAGGCCTTCCTGGACAAGGTCCGCGAGGCGCGGAAGCAGGGCCACGCCCTGGACAACGAGGAGATGGAGCTGGGTGTGCGCTGCGTCGCCGTGCCGCTGCCCGAGACCCGGCTCAACCTCGCGCTGTCGATGTCCGGGCCGGCCACGCGGATGACCGATGCGCTCATCGGCCGGGCGCTCCCCCGTCTGCACGAGGCGGCCGACCAGCTCGCCGCGGACTTCTCCGCTGGCTGAGCCCGCCATCGTGGGGACCTCGCCGGCGACCCTTTGACGCCTCGCCGATGACGCTATCCCTTCGGTATAAGGAGTATTTCTTCCACTATACGGAGAGTGAGCGATGGCGCACCAGCCGAGGCTCGAACTGCTCCAGCTCGCCGATCAGCAGGTGGTGCAGATGCGCCTCGACGGCTACTCCATCGCGGAGGTCGCCGCGATCCTGCACTGCTCCTACGCCGCGGCAGCCAAGAGGTGCGCCCTGACCTTCCTGGCGGCGCTCCCGCTGACCTATCTCGCCGCGTCCTTCGGCGGTCGGGCCCTCGACCACAGCTACGGCTGGCTCTGGGTCCTGCCGGCAGCCAGTGCGGCGGGATGCTGCCTGTTCCTGCTCGCGGCCTTCCTGCGGGTGCCCGCGACGGCGACCGACTGACGCGCCGCGTCAGCGGCACGCGCCGCTCGACCGGTGGCCGGGCTCAGCCGTGGTCGCGCGGGGCGTCCTCGAGGGTCTCGCGCAGCGGCACGTGCTTGATCATCGCGGTGGCGACGAAGACGACGGCGAGGATCGGCAGGCCGACGAGGAAGGCGTCGTGGAGCTGGTCGGCCAGACCCGCCCGCAGCGCCTGCTCGACGACCGGCGGCACGTCACCCAGCGCGGAGGGGTCCAGCACCGCGCCCACGTCGAGGTCGGCGGCCCGCTCGGCCGCCGCGTCCCGCATCGACGCCGGCAGGTGCGCGGCCACCGCGGCACCGAGCCCGCCGGTCATGATCGAGCCGTAGACAGCGATCCCCACCGTGGAGCCGATGTTGCGGCTGAACTGTGTCGTGGCGGTGGCGACGCCGAGGTCGCGGCGGGCGACGGCGTTCTGCACCACGAGGGTGAACTGCTGCATCGCCATGCCCAGCCCGACGCCGACCACGGCCATCGCGCCGAAGAGCCGCCAGGCCGTCGAGGTCTCGGAGAGCAGCGTGAGCAGCCACACACCGAGGGCCATCACGGCGACGCCGGTGAGCATGAACGGCTTGTAGTGCCCGGTGCGGGTGACCAGCAGCCCGGTGAGGATGCCCATGACGATGAGCCCGAGCATCATCGGCATGAGGATCAGGCCGGACTGCGTGGCGTCGACGCCGATGACCCCCTGCGCGAAGACCGGGATGTAGATGATCGAGCCGAACATCACCATGGCCAGCCCGAGCCCGGCGAGGTTGGCCCAGCTGAAGATGCGGTTGCGGAACAGCCGCAGCGGCAGCAGCGGCTCGGCCGCCCGCAGCTCGACGACGACGAAGGCGAGCGCGAAGGCCATGCCGAGGGCATACAGACCGAGGACCTGCGCCGAGACCCAGGGGTATGCCGTCCCGCCCCAGCTCGTCGCGAGCAGGATCGCGACCATCGCCACCGAGAGCGTGACGATCCCCGCGACGTCGATCCGGGCCTCCCGGCGCTGGTGCGGCAGCCGCATGTAGCGGGCGACGAAGGCCAGCGCGACCAGGCCGACGGGGAGGGTGGCGAAGAACAGCCAGCGCCAGCCGAGGTGGTCGGTGATGAGCCCGCCGGCCAGCGGTCCCGCGACGGAGGTGACGCCGAAGACGGCACCCATGAGGCCTTGGTACTTCCCGCGCTGCCGGGCCGGGATGATGTCGCCGATGATCGTCTGCGACAGCGGCATGAGGGTGCCCATGCCCGCGCCCTGGATGGCGCGTCCGGCGACCAGCACCCAGAAGCTGCCCGCGAGACCAGAGACGACCGAGCCGACCATGAAGATCACGAGGCCGGCCAAGTAGAACGTCTTGCGGCCGTAGAGGTCGGAGAGCTTGCCGACCACCGGCACGACCACGGCCGAGACGAGCATCGCCGCGGTCGCCACCCAGGAGTAGTGGTCCATGCCGCCGAGGTCGGCGACGATCTGCGGCAGCGCCGGGCCCACGATCGTCTGGCTGATCGAGGCCACGAACATGCCGAGCATGAGGCTGGCGAAGACGATCTTGTGCTCCCGCCCCAGCCGGAACGGGCTGGCGGCGGTGTCGCCGCCGGTGCTGCGGCTGGTGGGCGCGGTGGTGCTGGGGGTGGCCATCAGGGTCCTTGCTCGGGTCTGCTGGGGGGTTGCGGTCAGGGAGTGCTGCGGTCAGGGGGTGGTGCGTGGCGGGTGGCGTGCTCCTGCGCCTGCTCGATCGAGTCGGCGAGGCGCGCGAGCATGTCGGCGAGGCGCTGCTGGTCGTGCGCCGGCCAGTCGGCGAGGGTCGCGGTCACGAGGTCGACGCGGCGGGAGCGCTCGGCGGCGAGGGCGGCGCGGCCCGCGCCCGTGAGGCCGAGCACCTGGGCGCGGCGGTCCTCCGGATCCGGGTGCCGCTGCACGAGACCGCGCTCGGCGAGCGAGGCGAGCCGGCGGCTCATCGTCGAGGGGTCCAGCCCCTCGGCCCGGGCCAGGTCCCGGGAGCGTGTGCACTCCTGCCCGGCCAACCGGACGAGCACCCCGACGTCGCTGCGCGACAGCTCCCCCTCGCGCTCGCGCAGCAGACGGCCCATCGCGGTGAAGGTGCGGGCCAGCTCCTCAGATAGTTGCATGTTGCACACATCATAGCACCGATGAGTTCCGTCCCCGTCGGTCGTCACACCTCCCGACCGGGACCGGCCGGCATGGGGCATACCGAGGGAGAGGACCGCGTGTGCACCAGTTGATGTTCGTCAACCTGCCGGTGGAGGACCTGGGGCGCTCCCGCTCCTTCTTCACCGAGGTCGGCTACACCTTCAACGACGACTTCTGCGACGGCTCGGCGCTCTGCCTCGAGCTCGGTCCGACCCTTCACGCGATGCTGCTCGACCGGGAGCACTTCGCCTCGTTCCACGACTCGCGCGTCGCCGAGCCGGGCACCGTCGAGACGCTGGTGTGCCTGTCCGCCCGAGCCGGGAGGCGGTGGACGCCGTGGTCGACCGGGCCGTCGCGGCCGGCGGCACCGACGTGCGGCGGGCGGATCACGGCATGATGTACGGCAGGACCTACGCGGACCTGGACGGGCACGTGTGGGAGGTCATGTGGATGGATCGCGACTGGACGGACCGTGGCGCGACGAGGGAGCGAGCATGAGCACGCAGCTGGAGCAGACCGGGCAGGCCGACTTCGAGGAGACCACCGCGCCGCTGCGCGGGGAGCTCATCGCCCACTGCTACCGGATGCTGGGGTCGGCCAGCGAGGCCGAGGACCTGGTGCAGGAGACCTACCTACGCGCGTGGAAGGCCTACCACCGCTTCGAGGGGCGCTCCACGGTGCGGACGTGGATGTACACCATCGCCACCAACGCCTGCCTCACCGCGCTGAAGCAGCAGGGTCGGCGCCCGCTGCCCAGCGGGCTCGGCGGCCCGCCCGGCGACCCCCGCCAGCCGGTGGTCGAGGACCGCTCCCGCGACTGGCTGGAGCCGCTGCCGGACCAGCTCGTCTGGGGGCGGGACGCGGTGCCGGTGGACCCGGCCGACGCGACCGAGGCGGCTGTGGGCACCCAGCTCGCGTTCATGGCCGCGCTGCAGGAGCTGCCGCCGCTGCAGCGGGCGGTGCTCGTGCTGCGCGACGTGCTGCAGTTCTCCGCCGCCGAGACCGCCGCCGCCCTCGATACCACCGTCGCCTCGGTCAACTCCGCGCTGCAGCGCTCCCGGGCGACCATCGGCGAGGGACTGGACCGGGCGGGCCGTCGGGTGAGCGAGCTGACCGCGCACGACCGCGAGGTCTTCGCCGCCTTCTGCGACGCCTTCGAGCGGCACGACATCGACGCCGTCGTGGGGGTCATGACCGAGCAGGCCGTGTGGCAGATGCCGCCCTTCGACCGCTACTACGTCGGCCGCGAGGACATCGCCGCTCTCATCGAGCACCAGTGCCCCGCCCGCGTGGGTGGCGACCTGCGGATGCTGCCGGTGGTCGCCAACGGGCAGCCCGCGGTCGGGATGTACCTCCGCGGCCCGGACGGGGCATACCAGCAGTTCCAGCTCTGCGTGGTCGACCTCCGCGACGGGGTGATCACCGGCGTGGTCGGCTTCTTCGACGGTGACGCCTTCGCGCACGCCGGGCTGCCCGAGCAGCTGCCCGCGGCCGGCTGAGCTCAGGAGCGAGCGCCGACGGAGGCGATGCCGAGCCAGGTATGCCGGTTGCCGGCCCAGCACCACCCCAGCTTGGGCGCGTCCTTGCGGTCCCGACCGTCGCGGCCGGTGCCGTTGCTGATCCACAGCGCGGGGACCCGTGCGTCCAGTCCAGACGCCTTGGGCCGGCGGGAGCCCGTCGTCATGAAGCAGTGGTTGCGCTCGATCACCTCCGGGCTCTGCGGTGCCCAGCAGACGCCCTCGGCGACCGTCATGAGGTCCCGACCCGCCGCCCTGATCCGCGGGTCCACCTCGTCCGGGCTGCGGTCGGCGTGCTCGTCACCGCGGTCGGGCGTGTCCACCGCGTAGAGGTCTGCCTCCGGCACCTGGACTCCCGGGGCGGCGCCGAACTCGTCGAGGTCGGTGAGGTCCTCCACGACGAACCCTCGACGGTCGCCGAGGGCCAGGAGCGGCACGAGGCGGGCGGTCGACACCAGGCGGGGGTGCACGACGAGCAGGTCGCCGTCGAGGTCCTCGGGCAGCGCGGGCAGCGTGAGGCCGAGGTCGGTGAGACGACGGTGCTGGGCGGGCAGGTCGGGCAGCGCGGGAACGGGCACGGTCCTCCTCGGGGTGGGTCCACCGCAACGCCGGGGTGCCGCCGCCGATTCCCGGACGGCACTCATACGCAGTCGGTGTTCCTCTGCGGCGATGCATCACGTCATCGGTACTCGATCTGCGTAGGAGTGGGGTGCGGCCAGCAATCCTGTTGGCCGGAGGCCCGGGGCTTCCTAGAGTGCTGTCGGGATCCCCTCCCACCCCTTCGACCCGAGGACCTGCCATGCCCGCCACCGTCCGCCCCGCCACCACGGCCGACCTGCCCGACCTGCACCGCCTCGACGAGTGGCCGAGGGAGAGCGCCTGGCAGCGGCTCCTGCGCAATGAGGAGGTGCTCGTCGCCGAGGAGGAGGGAGCGGTCGTGGGCCTGCTGCACTACACGATCCTGTGGGCCACCGTCCCCTTCCTGAGCCTCATCGTGCTGCAGGAGGACGCGCGCGGCCGCGGCCTGTCGCGGGTGCTCGTCGACGACCTCGTGGCCCGGCTGAAGGACCAGGGGTATGTCGCGCTGCTCAGTTCCTCGCAGACCGACGAGCCGGAGCCGCAGGCCTGGCACCGCCACCTGGGCTTCACCTCCAACGGCATCATCGAGAACATCGCCGACGAGGGGATCGGCGAGGTGGTCTTCAGACTCTCTTTCGAGGAGGAGTGAGGGCTCAGACGGCGCGGATCCGGTGAGCCGGCCGCGGCCGTCGGTGGCCGCGGCTGCGCGACGTGGACGGCGCGGCTGCGGTCGTGGGGGTCCGCGTGTCGTCCGCCCGGGCCGCGGCCTCCAGCCACAGCGGGACGACCGCGAGCAGGGTCATGAGGACCACACCGCCGACGACGGCGGTGTCGATGAGGAGCTGGGTGAGAGTCATACCCCGACGATGCGACCACCGCACCGCACCGCGCGTCAGACGCCGGACCCCACCTGCCACGGTCGGCGTCCTCCCCCGGTATGACGGGACGCGAGCCGGGTGGGTGACCGACCCGTGACGACCCGGCGCGAGGTCGTCGGGGGTGAGGCATACGGTGAAGACATGGAGTTTCGATACCTCGGCAACAGCGGCCTCAAGATCAGCGAGATCACCTACGGCAACTGGCTGACGCACGGCAGCCAGGTCGAGAACGACGTGGCCCACCAGTGCGTGCGCGCGGCGCTCGACGCCGGCATCAGCACCTTCGACACGGCCGACGTCTACGCCAACACCAAGGCCGAGAGCGTGCTCGGGGACGCGCTCAAGGGAGAGCGGCGCGAGAGCCTGGAGATCTTCACCAAGGTCTACTGGCCGACCGGCCCCGGCGGCAAGAACGACACCGGCCTGTCCCGCAAGCACATCATGGAGTCGATCGACGGCAGCCTGCAGCGGCTGCAGACCGACTACGTCGACCTCTACCAGGCGCACCGCTACGACACCGAGACGCCGCTGGAGGAGACGATGCAGGCCTTCGCCGACGTCGTCCGGCAGGGCAAGGCGCACTACATCGGCGTGAGCGAGTGGACCGCCGACCAGATCCGCGCCGGGCACGCCCTGGCGAAGGACCTCGGCATCCAGCTCATCTCCTCCCAGCCGCAGTACTCCATGCTGTGGCGGGTCATCGAGCCCGAGGTCGTCCCCGCCTGCGAGGAGCTCGGGATCTCGCAGATCGTGTGGAGCCCGATGGCGCAGGGCGTGCTGTCCGGGAAGTACCAGCCGGGCCAGGCCCCGACCGAGGGCCGCGCCGCGGACGAGTCGATGGGCAAGGGAATGCAGGGCTTCATGCGCGAGGAGGTGCTCACCGCCGTCCAGGGGCTCAAGCCGCTGGCGGAGGAGGCGGGCCTCACGATGCCGCAGCTCGCGGTCGCCTGGGTGCTGCAGAACCCCAACGTCGCCGCCGCGCTGGTCGGCGCCTCCAAGCCTCCCAGGTCGAGGACAACGTCAAGGCCGCTGGCGTGAAGCTCGACGCCGACCTCATGGCCAAGATCGACGACGTCATCGGCGGGGTCGCGGAGAAGGACGCCGGCAAGACCGCGGCGAACGCCCCGCAGACCCGCGTGGCCTGAGCCACCCGCGTCACCCACGCCTCGCGCCGGCGACGTGCGCCAGGCGTCGGGGTGGGTCGTCGGCGAGCACCGCTGACCCCGCGCGACGAGGCATGCAGGGCCGCGTGGTCGACGGGCATCGCCCCGCGGTAGCCGTCGAGCATCGGGGCCGCCTTGATCGAGGACACCATCTCGCTGATGTCGAC
>NZ_MKKF01000020.1:0-18815 GCF_001942435.1 Serinicoccus sp. CNJ-927
TTGCCCCGGCAGAACTTTCCCGGTCGGCCGGAGGCTCCCGTCGGGGTGACCGTCGAAAGGTTGCCCCGGCAGAACTTCCCCGGTCGGCCGGACGGCCGATAGCGATCCATCGAGCCCTAGGCTGACCCGGTGCCCGACCTCATCCCCCCGGCCTTCGCGACCTGGTCCGGGACCGCCCTGCCGACGAGCTCCTCCAGAGCCTGCCCGGGCGGGCGGGGCAGCCCCGGGCGGTGGACGGCGCCATCTGGCTGCGTCAGCTGCCGGCCCAGGTCGAGCGGCTGCTGCACGACTGGCGGCTCGAGGTCGACGGGCCCAGCCGCCACGGAGAGTGCGCGCTCGTGGTGCCGGTGAGGCGACAGGGCCACACCGGAGCCTCCGACGACGTGGCCGCGCTGAAGATCACGTGGCCGCACGCCGAGGCGCGGCACGAGCACCTGGCGCTGCGCGCCTGGGACGCCCAGGGCGCGGTGCGGCTGCTTGCCGCAGAGCCCGCCTCCTCGGCGCTGCTCCTGGAGCGCCTCGACCCCGAGCGGTGCCTGCGGGACCAGCCGCTGCTCGAGGCCTGCGAGGTCATCGGCACCCTCATCCGTGCGCTCGACCGGCCCGCCCTGCCGCAGCTCGACACGGTCGCCAGCCGTGCGGACCGCTGGCGCGAGCAGCTCGTCGCGGGCACTCCCCTCGTGCCGCGGCGACTCACCGAGCAGGCGGTCTCGCACCTGAGCGGCCTCCTTCGGGACACCGCCGACGTCGGGGAGACCAGGCTGGTGCACGAGGACCTGCACGACCTCAACGTGCTCGCCCCGCTCGACGCCGGCCCCAGCCGCGGAGACTGGGTCGCGATCGACCCCAAGCCGATCGCCGCGGAGCAGGCGTATGCCGTCGCCCCCGTCGTCTGGAACCGCGCCGAGGAGGCCGCGCGGGCCAGCAACCTGCGCACCCATGCGCGGCTGCGGGCGGACGTCGTCGCCGAAGCGGCCGGGCTGGACGACGACCGGGTGCGCGCCTGGACGTTCGTCCGGCTGGTCCTCAACGCTGTCTGGGCCGCCCCCCACGCCCCCGCCTCCGACGACTTCCGGGCGCGGATGATCGCCCTGGCCAAGGCCTTCGCCGACTGAGACCTCGGCCTAGACTCCGACTCATGGGACAGGCGTGGGAGCGGACCAAGCAGTACCTCGGCTTCGCGCCGCGAGCGCCCGGCGCCCAGGCAATCTACGACGGTCCGCACGTGTGTGCCGAGTGCTTCGCGCTCATCCACCCGTCACGGGTTGCCGAGCACGAGCAGTGGCACCGTCGTCACGGCGCGCCGCAGAGCTGAGCGACGACCACCCACCACCAGCCGCGCTCGGTGGGTCGAGGACTTCGCGGCCGACTCCCGGCATACCCTCGTCATCGCAGGTGGGGGCCGCTAGGCTGCGGCGCGTGAGCGCGCCCGTGAGCGTCGACTGGCCACGGGTGGCGAGCGAGTTCCACCGTGACCGGGACGTGATCGCCACCCGTCGGGCTCTCCACGCCTCGAGCGTGGACCTCGCCGACTTCACCCGCGCGGTCGAGGGGCTCGCCGGTGGCCCGGAGCGCGACCTCGACACCGTCGCTGCCGCCCTCGCCGACCTCTGGCGGCAGGCGGCGACCCAGCCGGGGTCGACGTTCCTGCTCGCCTTCGGCCTCTACGCCGAGGTCCAGCACGGCTGGGAACTCAGCGCCGACACCGACAACATGCTCGTCATGATCCACGCGGTGCAGCAGACATGGCCGACCGCCCGCGACCGCGTCGACGACCCGCAGGAGCGCGAGCACGTCGACCTGCTCGTGCGGCACCTCGGCGACCTCGATGCGGCGTTCCAGATGGAGAACGGCCTCAACTGCTCCTGCGCCCTGGAGACGATCGCGGCCGCCGCGCAGGTCGCCGACGGGTCGATCGGCGTGCTGGCCTCGCTCGACGGCACCCAGGCCTGGGGCGAGCAGACCGGGGTGCTGCGCCAGGTGCTGGAGTCGCACCGGCTCTACTTCGACGGCGTGCGGCTCTCCGCGCAGACCATCCTCGAGCAGGTCGTCGGCGAGATCGGCGTCGCCGAGGTCGAGCAGCGGGCCGCCGCGCTCCAGCGGTCGCTCACCGACGAGCGGCTCGCGGTCGACGTCTACCAGAGCGAGCTGCGCGCCCACGTCATGGCGCTGACCGCGCTCGCCCACCGGCTGCGCAGCACTCCCCTGCCGGGCCTCACCTTCCCCGACCTCAAGGTGACGTATGTCGTCCCGTTCACCGCGCGCGGCGCCACGGACAACCTCGCGCAGGACAGCGAGGAGCTGGTCGAGGCCGTCCGTCGGCGCGGGTCTCGGCTCATCGGCAGCAGCCCGCTCGCCCCGGTGCAGGTCCACGACCTGGAGCTGAGCGATATCTGGAGCCACGGCCGCGACGAGGTCTTCCACGAAACCCCGCTCGAGCCCACGGCATACCGTGTCGTCGCCGCCGTCCTCCCGGACCTGTGGATCGCCCCACGCGCACCCGAGCTCCCGCGCATCGGGCCCTATCGTGTCGAGATCCGCTTCTCCTCCTTCGGCAACCACCACGTGCGGATCAGCGGTCCGGCGCAGGCGCGTGGCGACGACCGTGCGCCGGGCTACCACGAGCTCAACCAGGCGCTGCGGCGCGGCTCGGGCTTCATGGGCGCCGAGGACGTGCTCGTCGACGGCTGCGGCACCACCTACGAGTCCGTCGGTCAGCTCGCCGCCGCGGCGGTCGAGATGGTCTCCGGCTGGGACGAACCGCTCGGCGTGCACCGCCTGCGCTGCCACGTCGACCCCGCGATCGACACCCACGCCCTCATCACCATGCCCGAGGCCTTCGTCCGCGGCGACGACGGCGAGCCGGCGGAGGCCACCGGCAGCCAGATCCTCGACGCGGTCGGCCCGCTGCTGCTCATCCCGGTGGAGCGCACCGCCGCCGGGCTCGAGGAGTGGCTGCGGTATGACGACCCCGGCCCGGACGCGGCAGTCCCGAACTTCCTCGGTCGGCTGGCGCCGCTGCAGTCGCTGGCGGTGCAGACGGCGCGCAGCACCGCGCTCTACACCCCTGGCCTGCCCGACTGGTCGCTGCTGGGGACGAGCGAGCTGATCGAGTTCGTCGTCTCCTCCCGCGCGCTGATCCGGCAGTGGAACGGGCACGTCCAGGAGGCGGTCGACGTCGCCACCGCCATGCTGCGCCGCCGCCTGGCCGGGGAGTCGCTCAAGACCGACGAGGTGCGGCTGCTGCGGCTGCGGCTCGCCGACCACGGCGCGCTCATCCGGCAGGAGCGGGCGCTGCTGCACTCCGAGGAGCTGGCCCGCTCCCCCGGCCACAGGCACATCCTCGACAACCTGTTGCACACCAGTGGCGCGGCCCGGCTCGAGGCCGAGCTGGACACGAGCATCGCCGAGCTGGACGAGCTCTACACCCAGCTCGGTGACGACGCCGCCGCGGTCGAGGAGGCGCGCACGGCGTCCTATCAGAACCTCGTCGGGCTCATCCTCTACGTCCTCGCGCTCTTCTCGCTCGCCGACCTCTTCGGCTTCCTCAACGACTCGCTCTTCGCCGACGGCACGCCCGCGGTCGTCGTCGGGGTCGAGCTGGTCGCCTATGCTCTGGCCATCGTCGGTCTGGCGGTGTGGGGCATCGTCGGATATCGCAGGAGCACGCGTGGTTGAGCTGGTCGAGAGCGACTCGCAGCCGGCGCAGGTCTGGCGCGACTGCTACGCCGAGGTGCTCGCGCCGTCCTTCCCCGCGGACGAGTTGATCACGGAGGAGGAGTTCCTCGCGGCGCGGGAGCGGCCGACCAGCTCGGTCCTCATGGCGCTCGACGAGGGTATGCCCGTGGGCCTGTCGATGGTCGACCGCACCCTCGCCGGCGCCCCCGTGGCTCTGCTGTCCTACCTCGCCAGCCACCCGACGCGACGGGCGCGTGGCGTGGGGTCGTTGCTGATGGAGCAGGTCAGGGCTCGCGAGCCGATGCTGCTCATCGAGATCGAGGACCCGCGCGAGCACGCCGAGCGGGGCTTCGGCGACCCCTGGCGGCGCATCGAGTTCTACCGCAGGCACGGGGTGCGGGCGCTCGACGTGCCGTTCTTCCAGCCGCCGGTGGCGCCGGGCCGGCCGCGGGTCGAGGGAATGCTGCTCGGCGTGCTCACCCCGGGCGCGGTTCCCGAGCGCGTCGCGGCCGCGCCGATCCGCGCCTACCTCGAGGACTACCTGCGCGGCTCCGGGGAGGACCTCGACCAGCCGCCGGCCAGCACGCTGCTCGCGGCGCTCACCGGACCGACGGTGCGGGTCGTCGACCTGCCGGCAGCCTGACGGCGTTCGCCCACGCGGCCCGCCCTCACTTGCGCGACGACTCGTAGCGCGCCAGCGCCTCCTTGCGCTCCTCCGCGTGGTCGACGATGCGCTCGGGGTAGCCCTCGGCATACCCGTCGTCGTGGTTCCACGGCTGGTGCGCGGACTTGCCGGATAGGTGGCGCAGCTCGGGCACCCAGCGGCGGACGTAGTCGCCGGTCGGGTCGAACTTCTCGCCCTGCGTGATGGGGTTGAAGACGCGGAAGTAGGGCGAAGCGTCGGTGCCGGTCCCGGCGACCCACTGCCAGCCGTGATTGTTGCTCGCGATGTCGCCGTCGACGAGCCGGTCGAGGAACCAGCGGGCGCCGGTCGGCCACCACACGTGCAGGTCCTTGGTGAGGAAGCTGGCGGTGATCATCCGCACCCGGTTGTGCATCCAGCCGACCTCGCGCAGCTGCCGCATGCCCGCGTCGACGACCGGGAAGCCGGTGCGCCCGTCCTTCCATGCCTCGATCGCGTCGTCCGGCTCGTCGTAGTCCATCCCGGGCAGCGCGTCGCGCAGGTCCTCCCACGCGCTGCGCGGGTTCTGGAAGAGCACGTCTGCGTAGAACTCCCGCCAGGCGATCTCCTGCTCGAAGGTCTGGGCGCCCTTGGAGCGCTTGTCTGCCAGGTCGGCGAGGATGGTCCGCGGGTGGATGGCGCCGATCTTGAGGTAGGCCGAGAGCCGGCTGGTGCCGTCGATGGCCGGCTTGTCGCGGTCGCCGTCGTAGTCGTCGAGCGCCTCGTCGCGGAAGTCGCGCCACCGCTGCAGCGCGGCCTTCTCCCCCGCCTCGGGCATCGTCGGCAGGTCGTCCTCGCGCAGCGCCTTGTCGAGCGTGTCGAGCGCCTTCTGGTGGCTGTCCACCTCGACCAGGTCGAGGGAGCGCGGGTATGCCGCGGGCTCGGGCCAGCCGTGGTCGTGCCAGGCGCGGTGGAAGGGGGTGTAGACCTTGTAGGGGTCGCCCGAGCCGTTGCGGACGAGGCCGGGGCCGACGGCATACGGCGTGCCGGTCTCCACCCAGTCGATGTCCTTGTCCTGCAACGCGTCCCGAACGGCCTTGTCGCGGCGTACCCCGGCGGGCGTGACCTCGCGGGTGACGTGCACCGAGCCCGCCTCGATCTCGGCGGCGACCTGAGGCACGACCTTCGCCGGGTTGCCGTGGCGGATCACGAGCTTGCCCTCGAAGTCTTCCTTGGCGGCCTGCAGGCTGGCGGCGAGCCAGGCGCGGCGCACCGGGCCGCCGCGCTCCCAGAGACCGGGGTCGACGACGAAGAGCACGCAGACCCGGCCGTCGTCGGAGGCGTCGCGGGCCGCGAGCAACGCCGGATGGTCACCACGGCGTAGGTCGCGACGGAGCCAGAGCAGGGCGGTCAACGGCATACCTCACAGGTCATGGACCCGACCCTAGGTCGGCCGGGGGCGGGCGGCCAGCGCTAGTCGGCGAAGGACTCCAGCAGCGCCTGGACCGCGTCCTTGCCGAGCTGGTTGGCTGCCAACGGGCTGTCGCCGGTGATCACGGTGCGGTCGCGGGTGGTCGCGCCGGACATGTCGTCGTTCTGCACGGTCAGGCCCTGCTCGGTGAGGGTCTCGCCCAGCTTCCACGGCATCTCGCCGGGCAGGTAGCCGATGTCGAGGTTGGCACCGAAGTCCAGGGCGTCGGGGAAGGCGACGACGGAGTAGCCGGACAACGGGTTGGTCTCGCGCCCCATCCCGGCGGCGACGAAGGCTGCAGGCCCGTGGCAGATCGAGATGATGAGGCGGTCGTGGTCCAGGAACCAGTCGAGGGCGCGCTGCACGTCCGGGCTGGAGGGGAGCCCGTTCATGGCGCCGTGCCCGCCGGGGATGAAGACCGCGGCGTAGTCGTCCAGGCCGGCGTCGATGACGTCGGCCAGCCGGTGCGGAGCCTTGAACGCCGCGCGCGTCGCGTCCCAGGTGCCGGTGACGGCCTCGTCCTCGCGGGGGAAGGCCCACCACTCGACCTTGCCCGGCCCACCGGAAGTGGTGGCAATGTCTACGGCATACCCGGCCTGCATGATGTGGTGCATCGGCAGCAGGGTCTCGACGGGGTGGTTGCCGGTGGAGAAGAAGGTGCCGTTGCGCATAAGCATGTAGCGCTCGTCGGTGGCGATGACGAGCACCTTCCACCGGTCGCCTGTGTAGGTCTGCTCGGTCCCCAGACCGTCGAAGTTGGTCGTGTCGGCGGTGTACTGGCTCAGCGAGTAGGGCGAGGGGAAGAAGGCGTTGTCCTCGGCCGGGTCTGCGGTGGGCTGACGGTCTTCGGTCTGCGACATCGGTGCTCCCAGTCTCGTATGCCTGACTCCCCTGCCCGGTGGACAGGGCCTGCCAGTGTGCATCACGAGGGAGTGGTGCGCGAGCCAGACCTGTTGCTCGCACGCGCGGCAGGGCATAGTGGGGCCCATGAAGATCGCGGTGCCCACAGAGGTCAAGAACAACGAGTTCCGGGTGGCCATCACCCCGGTCGGCGTGCACGAGCTGGTGCGACGTGGGCACGAGGTCTTCGTGCAGCAGGGCGCCGGGCTCGGCTCCTCCATCAGCGACGAGGAGTATGTCGCTCAGGGCGCCACGATCGTCGACGGTCCGGACGACACGTGGGCTGCGGGCGAGATGGTGCTCAAGGTCAAGGAGCCGATCGAGCAGGAGTACTCCTACCTGCGCGACGACCTGACGCTCTTCACCTACCTGCACCTGGCCGCGGACGAGCCGCTGACCCGGCGTCTGGTCGAGGCGGGCACGACGGCGATCGCCTACGAGACCGTGCAGCTGCCGAGCGGGATGCTGCCGCTGCTCTATCCGATGTCCGAGGTCGCCGGGTGCCTCGCGCCGCAGGTCGGAGCGCACACGATGATGAAGGCCTCCGGCGGTCGCGGCGTGCTCATGGGCGGCATCGGCGGCGTGGCCAACGCCAAGGTGCTCGTGCTCGGCGGTGGCGTCGCAGGGCAGAACGCCGCCAACATCGCGCTCGGCATGGGCGCCGACGTGACAATCCTGGACACCGATCTCGACAAGCTGCGCACGCTCTTCTGGCGCTTCGACAACCAGGTCAAGCAGCTCGCGTCCAACAACCTGACGATCAGCGAGCTCGTGCCGGAGGCCGACATGGTCATCGGCACCGTGCTCATCCCCGGCGCGAAGGCGCCGAAGCTCATCACCGACGACATGGTCGCGACGATGAAGCCCGGCTCCGTGCTCGTGGACGTCGCGATCGACCAGGGCGGCTGCTTCGAGGGTTCGCGGCCGACCACGCACGCCGACCCGACCTTCCCCGTGCACAACTCGCTCTACTACTGCGTCGCCAACATGCCCGGCGCCGTCCCCCACACCTCGACGTGGGCCTTGACGAACGCGACGTTGCCGTATGCCGTGCAGCTCGCCGAGAAGGGCTGGGAGCAGGCACTGCGCGACAACGCCTCCCTGGCGAAGGGGCTCAACACCCACGCGGGGAAGCTCACCTACGGCGCTGTGGGCGAGGCGTTCGGTATGGAGTCGGTCGCCGTCGAGGAAGTGCTCGCCTGAGGCTGGGCGTCTGTGCCAGAGACTGCCGACTGGCCGCACCCCGGCGACTCTCCCGGTGGCAGTCACACGACGCCTGCCTGGGCAGGGTCTTCCCTTTCCAGGCTAGTCCGACGCTCGTGACAGACCGGATTCACCGATCGGCCCGCCCTCATCAGGGATGCAGGGCTCTTCGTCTTTGAGGGTGGGGTGAGGGCGGCGCGCCGAAGCGCTGGGTGAGGCCGGGACGGGTCGAGGTCCCCGATGATCAGAGGACTTCTACCTCTCCTGATCTCCAAGGACCTCGACGTGAATCACCCTACGTCGTGCTGCCGTGCCCCGGGCGCGGACGGCGCGTACTGCCACAACTGCGACCTACTCCTCGGGCTCGAGGGCCTGCACGTGACCGACGTCAGGCGAGACCCGGACCTGCTCACCGTGACCGTCGAGTCGGCCCCGGCACCGACGGGGTGCCCGTCCTGTGGGGTGGTGGTCCAGGCGCACAGCCGGCGGGTGGTGCGGCTGGTCGACGCGCCCTGTTTCGACACCCCGGTCGTGCTGTTGTGGCGCAAGCGGCGCTACCGGTGCCGCGAGGAGGCCTGCCCGGTGGGCACGTTCACCGAGCAGGTGCCTGACCTGGGCCGCCCGCGGGGGCTGCTGACGACACGGGCCGCGCGGTGGGCGATCACCCAGATCCGCTCCGAGCACGCCAGCGTCCAGGGTGTGGCCCGCCAGCTCGGCGTGCGGTGGCGCACCGTGTGGTCGGCGATCAAGCCGATCCTGACCGCCGCAGCCGGCGACGAGACCCGCTTCGCCGGCGTGTCCACCCTCGGGGTGGACGAGCACGTGTGGCACCACGTGTCCACCAAGACACCCGAGGACGGCGGCCGGGGACCTAAGGAGCTGACCGGCATGGTCGACCTAACGACCGACCAGAACGGGCAGGTCAGAGCACGTCTGCTCGATCTGGTCCAGGGCCGCACCCGAGCCGCCTACACCGACTGGCTGCAGGCCCGCGGCAAGGACTTCACCGCAGGTGTCGACGTCGCGACCCTCGACCCCTTCCAGGGATACAAGACCGCGATCGACGACGAGCTGACCGACGCCACCGCCGTGCTCGACGCCTTCCACGTCGTCGCCTTGGGCACCAAGTGCGTCGATGAGGTCCGACGGCGCGTGCAGCAGGACACCACCGGGCACCGCGGCCGCAAGGGTGACCCGCTCTACGGCATCCAGACCATCCTGCGCGCCGGGGCCGAGAACCTCACCGACAAGCAGCGCGCCCGGATCCAGAGGGCGTTCGCCGCACGCGCCGAGCACGAGGTCGTCGACCTGACCTGGCAGTGCGCCCAGCAGTTGCGCGCCGCGTACAAGCAGGTCGACAGAGCAGAGGGCCGCAAGATCGCCGAACGGATCGTCGTCTCGTTCCCCTCCTGCCCAATTCCCGAGATCGCACGCCTGGGCAGGACCCTGCGCAAGTGGAAGGAAGCGTTCCTGGCCTACTTCGACACCGGCGCCACCAACGGCGGCACCGAGGCCATCAACGGTCTCATCGAGCTCCACCGACACATCGCCCGAGGCCTGACCAACTTCGAGAACTACCGCCTGCGCATGCTCCTCATCGGCGGCGGCCTGAACCTATGACCCCACCCTCAAAGACGAAGAGCCGGATGTAGGGGTGATCGGCCGCGCCGAGGGCCGGTACATCGCTGTGATGCCGAATTGCGGACGCAGGCGCGCAAGCCCCGTGGGCTTGACACGGCGAAGAACACCCGCTGGTGTCTGTCCACACGATAGATGGGCCGCATACTGCGGTTTCATTCAAGGGGGGGTAGGCTTCGCCAAGAACCGGAAATCTGCGAGGACTAAATGTGCGGCTGTCCCAGACGTGGTGTTTACCACCACCTCGAGCCTATGAGCATCATGAACCGGTTCGCGTATTCGTATGGGACTGCCCAAGGACGTGGACTCTGTGCGTACCGCTTGCCCGTCCGTCCGAAACTCCACGCTCACCGCAGTCCCACTTTCAGCGTGTTCATCAGAGAGGCCGATCAAACCCTCGACGT
Organism: Serinicoccus sp. CNJ-927; assembly: GCF_001942435.1. Lineage (NCBI taxonomy): Bacteria > Bacillati > Actinomycetota > Actinomycetes > Micrococcales > Ornithinimicrobiaceae > Serinicoccus > Serinicoccus sp. CNJ-927. Next base: position 9,917 of record NZ_MKKF01000020.1, read on the forward strand.
AGTCAAAGTCCCGCGAAAGATCCCACTCCATACTCGCGCTCGGATACTGCGAGAAAACTTTAAAAGAGTTCCTGTATTGCGTTCCATCAACAGAGTAGAGAGAAGGCCCTGAGAACCGAAAGTTGTCTGACTGTGTGAGTTCCGACGCCTCGACCGTCACATACTTCCTCGCAACAGTTATATTGACGGGAACAGTTACCTGCTCTCCCGCCCTCGGCACCTGGGCGACCACAGTTCCGTCGCGGACATTTCTCGGTTCAAAGGACTCTTCAAGGTCGTACTGAAGGTCTGCAATCTTTTCCTTCGCGACGTTCCAGTGAGTTCCCGTTACGTTAGGCATGAGGGCTACGGGGGCTTCGTCGGGAGTATGCGATGCACCCCCTGGATCGGCATTGGGGGGCGTGACCTGCGTAGCAGCCGCAGTTTCAGGCACACCCACATCCCGATCAGCATCAGCCCCCGTTGCATGGGGCGTGGATTGGGCAATGTGCGTTGGGCTCTGGGCGTCACCGGATTCTGGCGTCAGGCCAAGGTATGTAAGCAGCGCGATCGCGACGCCTAACAGGGTCGCCACCGCCACCACCCACGCGACAGCGCCTGAATTCGCGCCAGATCTCTCGCTCACGTGTGAAGGGTACCGCCCCGGAACGGCGGCTGTGCGCTCATGGCAGACACGGAGCGGGAGCCCCCGCGTGAGCCCAACTTCACCGATGCCGCGGTGCGTTACCAACCACCCGAGACATGGGCCCTCCTCGGGCGATCTAGTGGTCGTCTTGTCGACACGCCTTCGATTGATGTGGCGATGCGGGACTGGGAAGCGACGGCGCGAACCTTCGCCGAGCCATCCCCGTGGGGAAGGAGCGCCACCGACTGACTACGAAAGCACGGCGCGCCGGAGCGCGCATGTCTTGGGTGTGCCATCAGGTAGCCCCGGCGTCGGGATTCGCGCCTCCAAGAACTTGCCGCGATGTGGTTCGGCAATGCAGCCCAAGTCGCCGCACAACGGCGAGCGGCGTTCTACGCAGGGCATCTGTGGACGTGGCCGTCAACGATGCTCAGGTACCGCTCTCATCTTCGGCCACGTGCGTGAGAGCTGACCGGACGGTCGCCGCCGCGACTGCCCACCAGTCACGCTCTCCTCCTGAGGTGCCTCCCATGCGGATTCCCGAGTCACTCAAGCGGCACATCGTAAGCGCACCCACCTAGGGTTGGCCCGTGCCCCGTGAGAAGTCGCCTGTACTCGATTGCCCGTTCCCACCGGACGACTATTTGTGCACTTGGCACCTTCCGGGCTCGCGCAAGACCACCGTCCACCTCTCGGGCATGCTCGAGCTCCGGGAGTCGCGCATGCCCTACGGACGCATCTATGGCGATCTACCTCTCGTCGGCACCACCACCGGCAATGAATCCGTGATGAGCTTCCCTCAGGTTCACGACTACCCCTTCGTCCGTGCCACGCTCGCAAACGGCGCCGAGCTGGTTGTGCTTAGGGCCCACGTCACCTTCTGGCCCGAGCACGGCTCCATCCGTGGCGCCGCCGCGGTCGTCCGCAGTAGTAGTCATGCATCGCCTTTGCGGTCGCTGCACCCTCCCGAGGCAGAACCAGACGGGCCCGTCACTTTCGCCCGCGCTCGCTTCCAGGTCGGCGCGCTTGACGCCATCCTCGGTGTGGCCCCACTCGGCGAGAAGACATCGCCGCGGGAGCCGGCCGGCGACGGCACTTGGACATGGTCGGCGACGACGAGCCCCGCAACGCCGATCTCCTGGACTGGCACTGAAGATGAGTTGACGGGTGCCTACGCCGCGAAGGTCAACACTTTCGACTTCTATAACGTCGCCATCCGGTTCGCTCCGGTCCTGGACGCCACGATGCCACCCTCAACGCTGTTCGACGTGGTCCACCGATATGTCGAGCCTGTGCGCGCAATTGCTTCCATTGCAACCGGTAGAAGTCAGCCCATCACCCACTTGATGCTAAGCAAGGCGGACGAGCCCACGCACATTGCCATTCCCAAGTCCCGCGACTCCGAAGGCCGGACTCACGAACCGATTTTTCGTGAACTACTGCCAGCCTGGCAGGTCTACGGTACGGGTCTTCGGCAAGTTCCTTACGAGTCCGATTCCGAAACGGTGCGACACCACGAGTCCGTCCTACTATGCAGAGATGACGAGGTCAACCTCCTCGACCTTGTGCATGCTTGGTGGAAGCTCACCGACGAGCGGCACCCCCTTATCGAGACCTATGCGGGCATGTTGCACGCACAGGAGGACCATCCTCGCTCTCGGTTCCTGCTTCTCATCCAGTCTCTTGAGGGCCTGCACGGCCACGAGACAAAGGGCGAGTACGAGGATGCTATGAAGATGCACATTGAGCGCCGCGTCCAGATTTTAGAACGGGCGCGCGACCATCTCGAGCGGAACGACTTCCGGTTCCTGAAGAAGTCACTATTGAAGGAGCCCTTCCGCAGCTTGGAGACAGCGCTGAAATGGTCGTTCAAGATACATGTCCCTGAGCCGTCGATTGAGGCCCGCCTCGCCCGCACGAGGTTAATGAAGTTCGTGTCCTCAGCAGAGGACTGTTCAACCTTGGATGCTGTAAGGCGTGTTCGCAACCACCTTGCTCACGGGACCCGAGGGTTTGACGCCCAAGACCTCGACGAGGTCAACGAAATTCTCGACCGAGTCGTCCGGGCACACGCGCTGCGCCTCCTCGGCTGTCCCGACCTCGTCCTGGCTAGACTGTTTGACTGAACGCGACAAGGCGAACGACACCGCCCGGGAAGCCCAGGCGCAGGAAGCTGAGCCTTCTCGTAATTGTGACGCAGCAACCCCGGCCCCGCGCTGAGGCCGTCAGCGTCCGCACATGCCGCGAGGCGCTCTATCCAGGGCGCTTACGGTGATCTCATGCAGAACGTCGTGCACCACATCGAGCTCTGGACCACCGACGTGGAAGCCTCCGCTCCGTCGTTCGACTGGCTCCTCTCTACTATCGGCTGGATCCCCGAGCGCGACCCCACGTGGGCGGCAGGTCGTACCTGGCAGCACGCCAGCGGTGCATACGTCGTACTCGAGCAGTCTCCCGACGTATCCGGAACGCACGAACGAACCCGAGCCGGCTTGAACCATCTCGCGTTGCGCGTCGCCGGGCGGGAGCAACTCGACCATGTGCGCGAGCCGGCCAGCCGACACGGCTGGCGAGAACTGTTTGGTGAGCTGTACCCCCACGCTGGCGGGCCGGATCACGCTGCGCTGTTCCTCGAGAACACAGAGGGTTTCGAATTCGAGCTCGTCGCCGACTAAACACCCGCTCTGCCGCGTGGAGGACGGCTACGCTCGTCCGACTTTGCCGCACTGAGCGTGGCCGCACCCTACTGCCGCATTCTGCCTATGGCCATGCCGCTGACTCGGGGATTGGGCCGCACGAGCTCGCAATGCAACAGCGGGCCGCCAGAAGATGCAGCGGGAGGCGGCGTGGCGTGCCTTCGCTCGAGCCCAGTGGTGCCAACCTGACGCTCAAGGATAGACGCGACGGAGCGAGGGGCGATGAACATTGCGGGGATGGGGTTCACACGCCTGATAAAGACCTTCGTGCCCGGCGTACTGCTCTTCATCATCAACGTCGGTTACGTCGAGATGGCCGCAACCCAGGGACGCGGTCAGTATGTGCTTCTTCCTCTGTTCGCCACCAACGTGTCCATCGCGGTCGCGGTCGCATCCGTGGCTGGCATCATGCTCGGCGTTTTGAGCAATATGGTGGTCTTCGCATGGGCGAACGACCGACTGGTCCGCAAGCCGTTCGATTCGGCGCACCCCTGGGTTTCCGAGACGGAGCGATCGCTCACTCGCCGCGCCGTCCACATCAAGAAAGCCAAGCACCTGGCGCCGCAAGTGCCCATGGACGCGTTCGATGCCGAGTACCTTCTCACCTCCGAGATCCCTCTCGACAAGGACACGTTCCTGCGGGAGAGCTATTGGTACTACCTTGAGTTTCAAATGAATACCGCCTTAGCAATTCTCGTAGGTCTACCGCTGGCAGTCTCGGGAGTCTATGCTTATGTCGTGTGGCTCGGACTTTCGTCTACGGGCGGAGTGATACTAGGGACGCTAGCCGCACTCCTCCTGTCGTACATGATTCTCTGGCTTATTCAGACTGCCCGGTTAAACTACAAGCGGCATGCACTGAAGCGAATTAGTATGCTTATCGCCGCCGTCCGGACAGCCGAGTCAGGTGCCCCTCGGGTCGCGAAGGGTGGCGGCCGCCCACGACAGAGGCGCCTGAGTTGACTTCCGGGTCACGGAACACTCGCTTGTACCGCCTGTCGATCATGGCCGCCTACCGAGCGATGCCTCTTCCGTCCCATAGGGTGACCTGATGCGGGGAGCAGACCTGGCGAACATCATCGAAAGGCTGCCGATTCAACAGCCCGTAACAGACGCCTAGCAAGCCGAGAACCCCCTCGGCAGTCCTCGCCCCGGGAAAAACTGGCGGAACCAGCGCGAGCATCTTGCTGGCTGGCTGCGTGAACTCGCGGGACCAGGTGCCTATGGTCGAAAGTCGCGCAATTGGCACGCCAAGGCGGCCTACAACCACTTCCGGTGCGCCCCTGGCCTTCTCTGGCTCGGCGAGGCGCTGGGCGAGGATTCCAAGGTCGTGCAGTGGTCGGTCTGCGAGGTCAAAGCCGCCCCGGCGAGAGCCGCTTCTCAAGGCGCCGCAGTGCGTCGTGTCATTCCGTGGCGCAGGATCGAGCAGCTGTTGCAGCACCGGTAGTCCGTAACCCACCGTCCGACTTTGCCGCACTGAGCGTGGTCCGCACGCTACTGCCGCCGGCCGGTTGGCCGCCGACGATGACTAGGAGGGCTGGGCGCAACGAAACATCTACTTGCCTTGTGTCAGCGGCCGGTCGACTCCACAACAGCCGGCTCAGCTACATAGACCATCCTCTTACGTGTGATGCCCCTGCCACCGCGAGCGAAGTCGGCTTCACGATCGAGCTTCCCCGTTCAACGCGCGTCGAACATCACGACTACCTCGCAGAACTTCGACCTCGTTCAACCGCGAAGGGGCGTAACCGAGAAGTTCACCGATCTGGTCGCCCGGCACGGTCAAGAGAAGCTCAGAGCCGTCCACCAGCCGGACCGTCAACAGTTGCAGGTCACGCCCCGACAAACGGAAGCCGACCACCTCGTCCCACGGCACTCGTTTGCGACCCACCGTATGGAGGCTTAGACCGTGCGATCGGCCGCAGTTCCACGAGAACCGGAGACGAATCCCACCACGCCAAGACCACTCCACACCACTGCCATTGCCACCCACGGCCATTCCCCCACAGTGAGGTACAGCACCCCTATCACCGGCCACGCCACGGCCATGGCAAGCCACAACCAGCGAAAGCGATCCCACACTGGCCACTTCCTCGCTGGGGCGTCCACTGATGAGTCCGATCCCTCCGGCATCATCGGCTCCCATCACTCCGGTGTTCTGCAGCTCGACAAGACAGGACCAACCTACTGACGTTCGCACCCGAGCGAAGAGCGCGAACGCACGCATCTGCCGCTGATCGCAACGCGAACCGACCACGCCGCTTGGTAAATCACGCAGCATGCGTTTGGCGCATGCGTTGGCCGCTCAGACAGGCTCTCATTCAGTTTGTCTTGGTGTTGTGCAGATGTCGACCAAGGTATCCGACGTATACCTTGCCCGTACCCGACGTGTCGTCGTAGTAGTGCAACCTAGGGGCGATGGTCGACCGGGCGCCAATCCGCATGTGTGATTGCATCAGGACCTGTCCTTCGGGACACACGTCCGTGGGCACCGGTAGCACCCGCTCCGCCCGCCACTTCTGATTGGTCAGGACCGTCTGCGACTCCACCGGCACATGCTTGTTGGCCGAGAACCCAGGGTATCCCGCCGGTGTCTCCTTGAGGTACTGGTGCACTCCGCCGGCGAACCCTTCTGCTTGCGCGCAAACCTCGTAGTACCCACTCAGGGCGCGCAGTGCGTCCCACGCACGCCCAGCCCAAGTGCCCAACGGGTCGTTGTCATCTAGCGCCTGGGTGACGCTGTCGTCGCCGGTCCAGACAACCCCCGTCAGACGACCTTCCGCCCACCACTCGAGCAGTTCAGTGAAGGACTCCGGCGACTCAGGCTCGGAATGGTCCTCGTCCCATGCTGCCCCCGAATCCGACTGCGCGACGAGGAGCCGCAGGCGCTCCCGGTCTCGCAAAACGCGCCGCAGTTCATCCTGCGTCTCCGCGTTAGCCAGTTGTTCGTCTTCCAGCAGCGCCGCCTGTTCCTCCCGTGCCTCCTCGGACTCCGCGACCGCAGTCTGCAAGTCGTCTAGGCGCCGCCGCAGCTCCCTTTGGCTGAGCGCTGAGGAGCGACCTGCCAGCAGCAAGGTCAACAGCTGCTCCTGCAGCACGACAGGATCGACCGGCCCCTCCGTGGCGATCTCGAGCTCGCCTATGGGTGCCGCGAACTCAGCCACCAGATCCCGTACAGCCAGTGCGAAGACATCTGTCTGCTCCAAGATCGTGCCAGGTGCCTCGCCCTCGCTTACCGGCACAACGGCGAGAACCTCGTGCTGAGTCTCGGTTTCCGCAACTCGCATAGCCGTACGAGTCGCATCCGTGACGACTTCGGCCGCACCCACCGGTACCGAGTCCACCGGGGCCACGCCAGTTCGACGAGGCGCGCTCACACCGGCCGCGGACCTGGCTGCCCACTCGGACACCAGGTCCGGCTCAGCACCCTTGAGCACCTGATCGACGCGAGCAACCAACTTCGGCAAGGGCCTGCCCAGCGTTGCCCGACGGGCCGCCGCAGCCAATGTCCGAGTAGTCCGATGCGTATCGTTCAACTCGAACGTGCGGGCCGTCATCAGACGGTGGCGTCGCGCATCCACCAAGCTTGCCGGATCGACCTCGGGCAAGTACGTCCGTACAGCACCATGGGGAACCGCGTGATGAATCCCGACCTGTTCCCGCAAACCGACAGCGGCCCCTTCGGACAGCACGTAGGTCGCACCCAACCCAACCGTCTGATGAGTCGCCCGTCCGATCCGCTCCACCCAAGCATCCTGGTCCTCGGTCGGAGCAGCCCCCGCCACGAAGGCCGGTCCATGCCGGTCCGGGTCGCACATCACGTCGATGAGCTCGTCGACCTCATCCTCCAGGACCAGTCGGGGTCGGTCCGACAGGTGCGCCTGACCATCTCGTGCCTCGCAGCGTCCCAGGACGTTCCGCACCAGCTTCGGTGGCGCCGTGTACTTGGACCCCCACCGCAACTCACCTCGACCTGGGTTGTCGCCCACCGGAGGCGCTTCTACATCCACCCAGAACCACCCTGCTGGTGCCGTTCTCCCCGATCGGTGCGCTCTCCCGGACCGACCCTCCGCGTACTGGTGCGCAGTCACCGTCGTGACCCATCTCCCCGCCGCGTTCGTCTCTTCCAATCGATAACGGACCGACTGTGACCCGTCCTGCGGTGTCAGCTCCACGATCGTCAACCGTTGATCGTCGTTCAACAGAAACAAGCCTGGTTCACTCGGAGCGTTCATCACCTTCTTGTGACGCAACCATGCATCGAACTCCGATCGGGCCACGTCGGCCACACGATCCTCGAGCTCAACAATCGACCGGTACCCGACGGGCATACTTCCCTCCAACGGCTAGCGTGATGACACCGTACGTCCCCGCACCGACAACCGCAGGAATTCCTGACTCTCTATGTCCACTCCAGTCAGGTGAACTCGGCTCGGACAGACGAGCGCGCCTAAAGAAGCCCCGCACCAGTAGATTGTCCTGTACGCCTGCTAAACAGTTGCTGCCGCGGTGGGGGGATCTGGCAAGGCCGACTAGTAGGGCTCTTCACGATCCAGGGTTCATTCGGATCTGGGATCCCCAGGTCTCGATGAGTGCTCGGGTGAGGTTGGGGACGCCGCGGGTCGCGCTGCGGGCGCTCGAACCGTCTTCTTTGGCTCCGATGGGCCCCACCTGCCGAGGTGTGGGCTCGACCCTAGGAGCATCGAGGCGCTCAATGAGATCCACACGAACGCACGCATCTGCCGCGGGCCGGCAGCTTAAACTAGTGCCATCGGGCCAATTCGCGGGCTGCTACTCGGTGGTCGGCGGCGCCGCTGGCGACGGCGATGACCAGGTCGTACGCGTCGTCGTCGGGCGCATGCAGATCGATGTCGTTGAGTCCGTAGAACACGACTACTGCGAGCCATCCCAGGCGCTTGTTGCCATCGACGAGCGGGGGGTTGACGACGATGGACTCCAGCAGCGCGCCCGCCTTGGCGTCGATGTCTGGGTAGGCGTCACGTGCGAGGACACTGGAGCTGGGGCGGTGGGCCGCTGAGTCCAGCAGGCCAAGGTCCTGGATCGGGCCTACGCCCAGGTCCGTTGCCAGGGTGAGCAGATCCTCGGTCGTCAGGTACTTCAAGGGTCAGCGCCCGAGACGCTCGAGCAGGTCGGCGTACCGCTCTCGGCCCCGTGCGGACAGCTCGCGTACCTGCTCCTCATGCCCGCGCCGTGCAGCCGCCTCCCGGATGGCCCGAACGGTCGCCTCCTGCTTGCTCACACCCTCAGCCTCGGCCAGAGCCGCCAACGCTCGCTCATCCTCTGGAGACAATCGCAGAGTCATCGCCATGCGATCATGGTACCACTTTGGTATCTAGCGTCCATACCGCCGTTCATGCGGTGGGCTGCCACCCGTCGCAGTTGAGTCCCCCATAGTGGTGTAGCGCGGTAGCCGAGGTCGTCGTCTCCGGCGTGTGCGTCAGGCGAGGACGCGGCCACCGCGTGATCCTTCGAGTGAACCTCTCACAGCACCCTCGAACGGAGTCACACGATGACCGCTCCTCACATTGTCGACCCTGCCGGCCTGCTCGGTGAAGCC
>NZ_MKKF01000021.1:0-17554 GCF_001942435.1 Serinicoccus sp. CNJ-927
TGACGACCTCGGGCTGAGAACGGTGCTCACCGGCCGACGGCTCGGCCACCAGCCTCCCACCCCAGTCCTTCCGGAGGGGTGACTGCACTCCCATTAGGCCGGGACACCGGTCACCACCTCCCGCGGCGCCGGCCCGAGCCGCTCCGGCCAGAACCGCCTGACCAGCTCGTGGTTCGCCCCGATCCCGCCGGAGGTGACCACGACCGCGCCCGCCACGAGCTCCGCCTCGCCGACGACCTCGCGGGAGGTGGGCCTACCCCGCTCCACCGGGTCCTCCGCGAGCACGTCGCAGCGCACCCCGGTCACCGCCCCGTCGGTGGTGACCAGCCCGGTCACCCGGTGACGTCCGCGCAGCCGGACCAGCCCGGCCGCGACCCCGTCCCGCACGACCCGCTCGAACGGCTCGACCAGCCCCGGCCCGGTGCCCCACGTCAGGTGGAAGCGCGGCACGGAGTTGCCGTGACCGGTGGCGGTGCCGTCGCCCCGCTCGGCCCAGCCGACCACCGGGAAGAGGCGCACGCCCCGCTCCCGCAGCCAGGCGCGCTTCTCCCCCGCCGCCCACTCGACGTAGGCCCGGGCCCAGCGCCGCCCCCAGTCGTCCTCGCCGGGGTCGTCGACGTCACCGAGCCGGTCCCACCCCGCGCTGCCGCACCAGTCCTGCCACGCGAGCTCGACCGAGTCGTGGATGCGCATCCGGCGCTGCTCCGGGCTGTCCACGAGGAAGAGCCCGCCGAAGCTCCACCACGCCTGCCCGCCGAGGTGCGCGGTGGACTCCTGGTCGACCAGGACCACCCGGCGCCCGCGGGCGACCAGCTCGGCGGTGGCGACCAGCCCTGCCAGCCCCGCCCCGACCACGACCACGTCCGCGTGCTCTGCCATGCCCGCCGACGTTACCCCGCACGGCTGCGCGTGGGGTGCTCGTTAGGCTCGACGCCGATGGGCAACCGTGAGCGCATCGCGACAGTCACCACGGGGCTGCGACGCACCGGCGTCGTGGTCCTGCTGCTCGTGCTCGCCTTCACCGGCGGCATCGTGGCGACGCAGCTGTGGCCGGTGCACACGCAGACGCGCTACTTCGCCGCAGACATCTCGGTGGAGCCGCGGCTGGACTCGACGGTGCGACTGCCGACGGTGGTGGGCGACATGGAGGTGTCCTTCGCCCGCGCCGTGCTGCCGGCGCCCGGGCTGGAGGGTCAGGTCCAGGTCCGCGACGAGGTCACCGACCTGCTCCGGCAGGGCCAGCTGCGCACCTCCGACCTCGAGCCCAGCCCGGAGGAGCTGCGGGAGGCGATCGACGCCGGTGTCGCCCAGCTCGCCTGGAAGTTCGCGGCCGGGGCGCTCGCGACCACGGTCCTGGTCATGCTCGCGTATGCCTCGGCCCACCCGACCCGCGAGCGCTACCTGCACGCGGTCCTCGCCTCGGGCGTCGCGACGGTGCTGGCGATGCTCGTGCCGGGAGGCGCGGCATACCTGACCTATCGGACCGACCGGGTCGCCGAGTTCCGCACCACCAGCCTGCTCTCGTTGGCCACCGAGAACAGTGACCTGCTTGCCGGGCTCGACCGCAAGGCCGACCAGGGCGCGGTCTACGTCACCAACCTGCTCGCGCTCTCCTCCGCGATGCGGGAGGAGTTCAGCCCGGACGCGGTCGAGGCGCCGGCCGCGGCGCGCTTCCTGCTCGTGAGCGACATCCACGGGATGAACCAGTACCCCCTCATGCGCGAGATCGTGCAGACCCAGGACATCGACGCCGTCATCGACGCCGGGGACCTGCTCAACTTCGGGCGCGCCGACGAGGGCGACCTCACCGGCATCTACGAGGGCATCGAGAGCCTCGGCGTGCCCTACCTCTACGTCCGCGGCAACCATGACGGCGCCTTCGCCCGCGACGAGGGCGTGCTCGAACGGATGGCGCAGGTCCCCAACGTCGTGCTCCTCGAGCCAAGCGAGGGCGACCTGCAGCAGGCCACGGTGCACGGCGTGACGATCACCGGCTTCAACGACAGCCGCTACTTCAACCAGCGCAGCGAGGACTACGGGGCCGACCAGAGCGCCCTCGCCGAGCGCTTCCGGGAGGCGACCGACGGGCTGGCGCCGAGCGACGTCGTGCTGACCCACCAGCCGTATGCCGCGGACCGGGTCGGGGCCGGCGCCGTGGTGATCAACGGGCACATGCACCGGCGCGACCTCACCGGGCAGCACCTGGAGGTGGGGTCGTTCACCGGTGGCGGGCTGGTCAACCAGTTCCGGCTGCCCCCGCTGACCGAGGAGGCGCAGGAAGCGGCCGAGGAGGACCCGGAGACCGCCGGCGAGCTCCTGGGCAACCCCTACAGCTTCGACATCCTCACCTTCGGCGAGGACTGCGCGATCAGCAGCCTGACCCGCTACAGCTACCGCAACCTGGTGTCCGGGCGCCCGCAGTTCGACGACGTCAGCCTCATCAACGGGCGGACGATCCAGCCGCAGCCGCCCGAGGGCCGCACCTGCTCGCCCGACCTGGGCGTCGAGGTGCAGCCGGTGGAGCAGATCATCGACGACTCCGAGGCCGACCCGACCACCGTCGAGGTCACCCCGCCGGACGACGCCGTCGTCACCACCCTTCCGCCCGCGGACCTGCCCGAGATCGAGGACGGCGCCGGCGTCACCCAGTCCCCCTGACCTCCGTTCGCCGCAGGGGGCGCCGTCCGGACGGAGGGCCCGGAACTGACGCACCACAGGACCTCTGAGCACGCTTGTGCGTCTCCTCGTGCAAGACCTTGCGTCACGCGCGTCGCTCGAGCGACGTTGGTGTCACCAGCTTGTGCACCAGGGTGGTTCCCAGAGGGGGTCGTGAGCGGGCGGAGTCCTGCGTGGACGGGTCGCGGCCCGGCACGTGGACGGTCAGCGGAGGGACCAGGTGTGGCGGACGGCATACCGCGGGGTGCCGCCCGGGCCCTGGCCCAGCTCGGAGCGGACCAGGCATACCTCGTCCGCGACCCACGACGAGGTATGCAGCGTGTCCAGCGCCTGCACGAGGTGGCCGGCGGCTCGGGGCCGCCCGACCGACCGAGCGAGGGTGACGTGCGGGGCGAACCGCGTGCCCTCGACCGTGGCACCCGCCCGGCTGGCGAGCGCGCGCAGGCTCTGCGCCCAGCTCTGCAGCGAGCCCGGGTCGGCCTGCTCCACCGCCGCCCAGAGGACCCGCGCCTGCGCCGGGTCGGGGAAGGCACCGGCGCCGCGCAGGGTCAGTCGCACCGGCAAGGCGCGGGCCGCCCACTCCTCGCCGGCCTCGACGAGGGCCTCCTCGCGCCACTCCTCCAGCTCGGGGAGGAAGGCGAGCGTGAGGTGCCGGTGCTCCGGCCGGGTCCAGCGCCAGTGGCCGCGCGGCGCCAGGGCGTCCTGGCGCGGCTCGAGCAGGGCGTCGAGCTCGCGGGCGACGGGGGCGGGAGGCAGCAGGGCGATGAAGGCACGCACCCGTCCATGGTGTCAGCCCGGCGCGGACGCCGGGTCTGTCCGGTCGGGTCGCGGCGCGGACGCGCGGGGTGTCCGGCCAAGCCGACCCGCGCGTGTGACACGCTGGCGGGGTGAGCGAGCCGGCAGCACGCAGCAGTGACCGCACCGTCGTCGCGATCGCCTGGGCCGTGGCCGCCGTGGTCATCGCGCTGGTCGTCGCCTTCATCGCCTGGCTGGCGCTCGGTGACCGCGAGGACGCGTCCGGTCCGGCCGGAGCGACCGCTACGCAGAGCGCGGTCCCCGAGGGTGGAGCGGACGGCGAGGGCGCAGCCGGGGACGAGGACGGCACCGCAGGGGAGGGCACCGAGAGCGGCGGGGCCACCGGCGAGGCCGACCGCAACGCCGCCCAGGACGGCGACGCGAGCTCGGAAGGGGGGACAGGCGCTGGGGCGGCCGATCCCGGCGCCACCCAGCAGAGCCCCTCGCCGGAGGTCGAGCAGCTGCTGCTGGACCTGCAGCGGCGCGATCCGGACGACCCGATGGCGGTCGGCGACGTCGATGCCCCCGTCGTGATGATCGAGTACGCCGACTACCGCTGCCCCTACTGCGCCCGCTTCCACCTGCAGATCCGCCCCGAGCTGCTGCCGCTGGTCGAGGACGGCACGCTGCGCATCGAGTTCCGCGACTTCGTCATCTTCGAGGAGACCTCGCGGCTCGCCGCGGTCGCCGCCCGGGCCGCCGCGGAGCAGGATCGGCGCGAGGAGTTCCAGGAGGCGGTCTTCGCGTTGTCGACCGAGGGCCACGGCGAGTACGGCCGCGAGGAGCTCGTCGAGATCGCCGAGGAGGTGGGCGTCGAGGACCTGGAGCAGTTCGAGGCCGACCTGGACGACGAGGAGCTGCTGGCCGCTGTCGAGGCGGACTCGGCGGAGGCCCGCTCCGTGGGCGTGTCCTCGACCCCGACCTTCCTCATCAACACCCAGGTCCTGCAGGGCGCCTACCCGGCCGAGCGGATAGTCGAGATCATCGAGCAGGAGCAGCAGGCCGCTCTGCAGCGCTGAGGGTCTCGCCCGCCGCTCGTCGGCGGCGGCGCACCAGCCGGTGCCCGGTGACCACACCTGCGAGGGCCACCAGGACCACGAGCCCGGCGAGCAGCGGGTGACCGCTGACCGCCGCCCCGATCACGGCGGCCCACACCGCGAAGCCGATGGTCGCGTAGATCGCCGCCCAGGCCAGGGCGCCCGGCAGCTGCGCCAGGGTGAACCGTGCCCAGGGCATACGGATCGTGCCCGCACCTGCGAGCACCAGTGTCTGCAGCCCGACGGTGAGATAGCACAGGGAGACCGCCACCAGGCCCCAGCGCTGCACCACCGCCCGCCCGCGACCCACGGCCTCGCCGTCCAGCCACCGGTGCACCGACGCCGCCATGCCACCGCGCGGACGGGTGTGCCGCAGCGCCTGCTCGGTCACGAGCCGCGCGAGCGCATACGTCACCTGACCACGCAGCAGGGCCACGAGGAAGAGAAAGGCCAGGGCACCGACGAAGGGGTAGGACTCGAGGTCGGGCATGCTCAGGCGCCGACCCCCGCGGCCGAGTGCAACGGGGTCTGCGCCGCGGCCAGGTCGGCGAAGACCGCCTCGTTCGACGCGAAGCTCTGCACCGCGGCCTCGAGGACCGCCTCCCGCTGCACCGCGGTCAGAGGGATCTGGTCCAGCCGGGCGCGGTAACCGTCCTTGTAGACCTTGGGCTTGTCGATCCCGGCGAAGGAGTAGAACGTCAGCCCGTCGGTCGGCACCCCGTAGTGGCGGTGCACCAGCCGCGCCACGATCTGCCCGCCCGAGAGGTCACCGAGGTAGCGCACGTAGTGGTTGGCCAGGACCATCTCCGGGGTATGCCGCTCCCGCAGGGTGGTCGCGTAGGCGGAGGTCGCGACGCAGATCGGCAGTCGCCCGTCGGCCAGGCGCACCTCGTGGTCCGGGCCGACCAGGACCTCCAGGTCATGGCGCAGGGCGGGCACGCGGTCGAGACGACGGTCGGCCACGGGCGCCAGCAGCGGGTGGCCGGCGTAGTGGGTGTGCAGCACGTCCTCCAGCGCCCGGTAGATCAGCAGGTGCTGGGTCGCGAGCGCGGTGAAGGCCGCCGCGCAGGCGCGGCCCTCGACCAGGTCCGTGACGAAGGCCGAGCGCTCGGCAGCGGAGTGCGCCGTCGCGGTGGCGTCGCGCAGCGCTTCGGACAAGGGGGCGGTCACGGCAGCTCACCTCGTGGTCGGCATGGCTTAGGTCACCCTTACCTTAACCGCCCGAGCGGCCTGGCGGAAGACGCCTCCCGGCCCCGAGCAGCGGGAGGGCATACCGTCTGGGCATGAGGATCGTCGTCGCCCTCGGCGGGAACGCGCTGCTCGAGCGCGGGCAGGTGCCCGACGCCGCGGCGCAGGTCGCCAACATCCGACGGGCGGTGGCGGCGCTGGCGCCGCTGACCGACGACCACCAGGTCGTCATCACCCACGGCAACGGGCCGCAGGTCGGGATCCTGGCGATGGAGAGCGCGGACGACGCGCGGCTGAGCCAGCCCTACCCCTTCGACGCGCTCGGGGCGATGACGCAGGGGCTCATCGGCTACTGGATCCTGCAGGCGATCGGCAACGAGCGGCCCTACCGGCAGTTCGCCGCGGTGCTCAACCAGACGCTGGTTGACGCCGACGACCCGGCCTTCGCGGACCCGACGAAGTTCGTCGGGGAGGTCTACGACGAGGCCGTGGCGCGCGAACTGGCCGACCGGCACGGCTGGCAGGTCAAGGCCGACGGCGAGCACTGGCGGCGCGTCGTGCCCTCACCGCGGCCGCGGGAGATCATCGAGACCCGGCTCATCGACCACCTGCTCGACGAGTCGGTCATCGTCGTCTGCGCAGGCGGTGGCGGCGTGCCCGTCGTGCGGACGGGGACCGGCGACCTGCGCGGGGTCGAGGCGGTCATTGACAAGGACCTGTCCGCCGCGCTGCTGGCGCACCGGCTCGGCGCCGACCGGCTGCTCGTGCTCACCGACGTACCGGCCGTGATGCAGGGCTTCGACACGCACGCCGCGCGCGAGATCCGGCGCACGACGCCGCAGGAGCTGCGGGCGCTGGACCTGCCGGCCGGGTCGATGGGGCCCAAGGTCGAGGCGGTGTGCCGCTTCGTCGAGGTGGGCGGCGCCGGCGCGGCGGCGGCCATCGGCAGCCTGGAGGAGGTCGCCTCGCTCGTCGACGGCTCGGCAGGGACCTACGTCAGCGCGCAGGGGTGAGGCGGGGCGATCCGACCTGAGGACACGCCCGTCGTCACCGGCTCAGGTACGCACGTGCATGGCTGAGCCGTCTCCGGCCGGCGCGTCGGCCGGATGGCCGGGGGTCGGGTTCAGCGCCTGGTCGCAGCGGCGCCGATGAGCGCAACCATGAGCAGGCCGGCCAGGACGGCCGCCGCCGGAGCGGCCACGGGCGCCCATACCAGGCCGAGCGCGAGCCCGAGCCCGCCCACGACCGACACGGCCCCACCGAGGCCGGTGAAGAAGGGCACGCCGAAGGCACGGGCGAACGGGATGAAGTGCAGACCGACACCGAGGGCGATGAGCGCCGGGCCGAGCTCGGGGACGTCTGCGGCGCGCAGCACGGCGCTGCCGGCGACGAAGAACGCGAGCATCCCCAGCACGGAGAGGCCGTAGACCAGGCCGGCGCGACGGTGCGGAGCGGAGGTCTGACGGGCGCCGCCGCGGCGCACGAAGACGGCCCACGCAGCCCCGAGGAGCAGCACCACCCAGGCGACCAGCGCTGCGGTCGACCAGGTCTGCGGCAGCTCCCCGCGGTTGACGAGCACGAAGACCGTGCCACCGACCAGGCCGATCACCGACCCGATCATCGACCCCGGCGCCCGCACCGCCTCCGTGGACTCCCCCTGCTCGACCATGCCGCCGAAGCTACACCTCGCCCGCGAGCGCCCCGTCGAACCACGCCCCCAGCACCGGCGTCCACTCCCGGATCGCCACCTGCTCGACCAGCCCCAGCTGCTGGAACGGGTCCTCCCGCAGCAGCTCGGCCAGGTCGGCCGCGCTCTCGGCCCGCAGGATGAGCAGCGCGGCGTCGGGCGCCTCCTCGATGCTGGCGTAGGGACCGCTGAGCAGGGCGGTGCCCTCGGCCGCCAGCCCGCCCAGGAACTCACGGTGCGCCGGCCGGTGCTGGTCGCGCGCCGCGGTGTCGTCGGAATAGGTGTAGTGCACGACGAAGAAGCTCATGCCGCTCATCCTAGGGACGGCCGACCTGGACCTCTGCTCAGAAGCAGCTCTCGCCACCAGGCTAGTTTGCTAGCATCCTAGATATGACCGACAAGGCGCAGTTCAACGTCTACCTCCCCCGGGACCTCATCACCGAGATCAAGCACCGCGGCATCGACGAAGCGATCAGCCTGTCCGCGCTCGTCGAGAAGGCGCTCCGGGCCTACCTCGTCTCGAACGAAGGAGAGCAGAAGTGATCACCGACCTCACCGCCCAGCCCATCCGCTTCACCTCGGACCTCCCCGCCTGGCAGCGGCTCCTGGAGACCCTCGGCGGGCACCTCGTCTACGAGCGCCCCGGCTGGCTGGTGTATGCCGTCGGCTCGGGCCGCGTCGCGCTCCACGCCGCGAGCGAGCAACAGCCGGCCGGGGTGTGCGCCCTCGCCCTCTCGACGACGACGCCCGTCCCCGAGGCGGTGGCCGCGGCCGCAGCGGCCGGCGTGCCGATCACGCTCGGCCACCCGGACCACGGCGAGGCGGGCATGGTCGAGGCGCCCGACGGGACCAGCTTCACCCTCGACTCGCCCACCCCGGTGGAACGCGAGGGCGGCGTGAGCGACCGGAGGCTGGCGGCCCTGCCGATCTGGTACGGCCCGGACACGGCGATGATCACCGGGGTGCTCGAGGGCATCGGTGCGCGCCCGCGCACGGTGGCGGACGACGGCATCTGGACCGACCTGCGCTGCGAGGGCGGCGGCCTTGTCGCCGCGCACCGGGACGAGTCACCGGCGGTCGAGCTGGCCTTCGAATGGGACGGTGACGTCGAGGAGGCGCTGGCGCTGCTCACCGAGGCGGGGATCGAGGCCGTGCTCATCGACGAGACCTACAGCCGCACGGTCCAGATCGCCGACCCCGACTGCCGCAAGGAGATCTGGGTCAACGAGCGCATGACGGACCTCTACGGCTACACCCGCACCTGAGCGACGCCCGACCGGCCCCCCGGCCGGTGAGCGGTCAGCGGGTGGCGTCGAGCGCCCGGGCGAGGTCGGCCCAGAGGTCCTCGACGTCCTCGACGCCGACCGAGAGGCGGAGCAGCGTCTCGGGGACCGTCAAGACCTCCAGCGCGTGGCGGCGGCGACGCTCGATCTGGCTCTCCACCCCGCCGAGGCTGGTCGAGTGCACCCACAGCCGGGTCGCGGCACAGATCGCCTCGGCCCGCTCGACGCCCCCGGCGACCTCGATCGACACCATGCCGCCGAAGCCGGGGTAGCGCACCCGCTGCACGACCGGGTGCTCCTCCAGCCGTGCGACGAGCTCGCGCGCGTTGGCCTCGGCGCGCTCCAGCCGCAGGTGCAGCGTCCGCACCCCGCGCAGCACGAGGAAGGTCTCCATCGGCCCCGGGATCGCGCCGTAGAGCGTGCGGTGCGTGTGCAGCCGCTGCAGCAGGTCGGGCCGCTCCGCCGAGACGACCAGGGCGCCGAAGAGCGCGTCCGAGTGCCCGGCGAGATACTTCGTCGCCGAGTGCACCACCACGTCGGCACCCCAGGTCAGCGGCTGCTGCGCCAGCGGCGTCGCGAAGGTGTTGTCGCACACCACGACGGGCCGGTCCTCGCCGTACCGCTCGACCAGCCCGCGCACGACCGCCGCCACATCGGTGACCTCCATCATCGGGTTGGACGGCGACTCCAGGTGCAGCACGTCCGCCCCCTCGCAGGCGTCGACGATCGCCGCGACGTCCTCGGGGTCGACCCGCCGCTGGGTGAGCGCGCCGGCGACCTCGCGGTCGGCCAGCTGGCCGGTGGTGCCGTTGTAGACGTGCGTCGGCGCGACGACCACGCCACCGACCGGGACCAGCGACATGGTCGCCGCGATGGCACCCATCCCGGAGGCGAAGACCAACGCGTCGCCCCCCTCCAGCGACCCGAGCACCTCCTCCAGGGCCTCCCACGTCGGGTTGCCGTCACGGGCGTAGTCGACCGCGCCGTCCGCGGCATACGTCGAGGTGAAGGTCACCGGCACGTTGACCGGGGCGCCGGGCTCTCGGGCCGGCCGCCCGAGGGACACGGCGCGGGTGCCGGGGGCGAGCGCCTCGCCGTCGTGGGGGGTCATGGTTGTCCTCCGGTATGCCGTCTGCGCGGTCGGCGTCAGTCCTCGCCGCTCTGCCGCTCACGATAGGCCGCGGCGGCGACCCGGTTGCCGCAGGTGGTGCTGCAGAAGCGCTTGGAGCGGTTGCGGGAGAGGTCGACCAGGACGCCGTCGCAGTCGTCGGCGCCGCACCGGCGCAGCCGCTGCAGCTCGTCGGCGCGCACGACGTCGATCATCGCCATCGCCGCCTCGACCGCCATGCGGGTGGCGAAAGGGGCGTCGTCGGGGACGCCGTGCAGGTGCCAGCCCCACCCGTCGTGGTCGACCAGCTGCGGGACCGCCCGCTCCTGGGCGAGCAGCGTGTTGACGAGATCGACCACCCCCGGCTCGTCGAGGTCCCAGAGCTGGGCCAGCCGCGGACGCAGGGCGCGGACCCGCTCGACCCCCGCGCGGTCCGTGGGCGGCTGCCCCGACCAGCCCCACGTCGAGGCGAAGTCCTGCAACTCGGCGGCGCTGGTGAGGGTGTCGAGCCCCTCCGCCCGCGCGCGCACGGCCTGCTCGGAGGGCAGGTGGTCGCTGCCGCTGCCGGCCCCGCTGCGGGTGTTGACCAGCCCGGCCGCGCCCTGCATCGCCACCTCTGTGTCATGAGTGAAAAGCACCTTGACTCCTGATGGTGGGCATCGGTATCGTCATGAGTGTCACCCATCGACACCCATGACGCCAACCGCAGAAGGGGGGCCAGCCCCATGACCACCACCCGCACCCACGACGTGACCACCGCCCGACCGACGAGCGGTCGCAGCCGCGTGCGCACCGTGCTGCTCGGGCTGGCCGTCGCCCTGTTCTCGGCCGCGATGTTCGGCACCTCCGGCACCGTCGGCAAGAGCCTGCTGCTCACCGGCTGGTCCTCGGGCGCCGCCGTCGCCGTCCGCGTCGGGCTCGGCGCGCTCATCCTCGCCGGCCCTGCCGCGATCGCGATGCGCGGCCGGTGGCACCTGCTGCGACGCCCGGTCACCTGGATCCACACCGGGCTCTTCGGCCTGCTGGCCGTCGCCACCGCCCAGCTGTTCTACTTCCTCGCCGTCGAGCGGCTCTCCGTCGGCGTGGCCCTCATGCTGGAGTACCTCGGCCCGATCCTCGTCGTCGGCTGGCTCTGGGCCCGCCACGGCCAGCGGCCCCGCGCGCTG
The DNA here is from genome assembly GCF_001942435.1 of Serinicoccus sp. CNJ-927. NCBI lineage: Bacteria > Bacillati > Actinomycetota > Actinomycetes > Micrococcales > Ornithinimicrobiaceae > Serinicoccus > Serinicoccus sp. CNJ-927. The sequence continues at coordinate 10,941 of NZ_MKKF01000021.1, forward strand.
ACCATCGGGGGCGTCAGCCTCGCGGTGCTCGGCCTGCTGCTCGTGCTCGACGTCCTCGGCGACGTGCAGCTGAGCACCGTCGGGGTCGTGTGGGGCCTGGTCGCCGCTGTCGGCCTCGCGGGCTTCTTCATCGTCGGCTCCGACGACTCCAGCGGCCTGCCGCCGACCGCCTTCGCCGCGCTCGGTATGGCGATCGGCGCGGCCGTCCTCGGGCTGGCCGGCCTCATCGGCGTCCTGCCCATGAGCGTCAGCACGCAGAGCGTGACCCTCGCCGGCGCCACCGCGCGTGGTGGCTGCCGGTGGCCTGGCTCGGCCTGGTCGCGGCGGCCGGGGCATACCTCACCGGGATCATCGCCGCCCGCATGCTCGGCGCCAAGGTCGCCTCCTTCGTGGGGCTGGCCGAGGTGATGTTCGCCGTGCTCTTCGCCTGGCTGCTGCTCGGGGAGATGCCGGCGCCCGTGCAGCTGCTCGGCGGCGCCCTCATCGTCGCCGGCGTGGCCGCGGTCAAGGCCGACGAGCGCGACGACGAGCTCCCGCAGGCGACCTACGAGGTCGAGCCGCTGCCCGAGGCCTGACGCCTCGATCACGGTCCCGTGGGAGTCGGCACCCTTCCCGACTCCCACGGGACCATCGGCTTGTCAGCCGGCGAAGGTGACGCTCACGTCGTCGTGCCCCAGGGCCTCCAGCAGCCCCTCGAGCATGGCGACCGTGTTGCTCTCCGCGAGTTCGACCAGCGGCCCGGTCCCCTCGGCGGCCTCGCTCATCTGCGCCACCGCGACCCGCTGCGCCTCCTGCTCCAGGTCCGAGCCCCGGAAGCGGTTGGTGATCCCCCGGTCGACGCTCACGACGTAGCTCTCCTCGAGGTCCAGCACGGGGTCGCCGACGCTTGGCTCCGGGAGCCGCACCCGGACCGCGCCGCTCTCCTCGTCGACCTGCACCCGGCGCTCGTCGAGCGCGCTGAAGTCGACCACCGCATCGACCGTGCCCTTGCCGACGTAGAGCACCCGCTCACCGCTGATCCAGCCGGGCACGAAGCGGGTGTCCCGCTCCAGGTCGACGACGGTCTCGTAGTAGGCGCTGGCCGCGTGGAAGTCGCTGATCTCGGTGAGCGACTGCAGCACCGAGGGCCCGGTCCGGTCGATCTCCTCCTCAGTGAAGGGGTTGAGCGAGGGGCGCCAGTCGGTGAGCAGGGTGACGCCGCCGACCAGGGCCAGCAGCACCACCGGGATCATCGCCACGACACCGAGCACACGACCCTTCATGGCCCCAACCTAGCTGCCGACGGTCGCCGCGCGCCGGACGAAGTCGGTGATGCCCTCGGCCTCCTCGACCCGCGAGCTCTCGCCGACGTAGGGCATGTGCCCGGTCTCGAACCACGCGTGCTCGATCCGGTCCAGCGCCGCGTCCGGCAGGCGCAGGTGCGCGACCGTGTCCTCGGCGGCGGCATACGGCGTCGCGAGGTCGTAGTAGCCGTACTCGAAGCGGACCCGCAGGTGCGGGTTGGCACGCATGACCCGCTCCAGCTTGTCGACGACGTTGATCGGCCTGCCCTCGAACTCCTTGTAGGACCAGTGCTCGATCGCGTCCGAGAAGACGGCGTAGGGCAGGTCCAGCTCGGAGCGCAGCTCGGCCCGCAGGTAGTGGTGGATCGCCGCGGCGTACGGGCCCATGATCGCGTCGATGCTCGGGTCGGCGTCCATGCCCTCGGCGATCCCGGAGTGCAGGACGCCCCGGATCCGGCCGTCGATCCGGCCGACCGTCTCGCCCCGGTCGCGCAGCAGCTCGGTGCAGAAGCGCCAGTGCTCGGGGCGCAGGTCGCAGCGCTCGACGTAGTCCTGCGACAGCCCGGTCAGCCGCGCCACCTGTGCAGCGACCTCGGCACGCTCGTCGTCGGTGAGCCGGTTGCCACGCGCCAGCGCCCAGCGGTATGCCCCCGCCGCCAGCTCCTCGGCCTCACCGAGCACCTCGGCGAGCTCCCGGCCCTCGTGCTTGCCGTGGTAGTGCGCGATCGCGGCATACGTCGGGAGGTAGGACAGGCACGCCTCGTCGAACCGCAGGAAGCGGAAGTCCTGGGTGCCGAAGTCGAGCACGCTGGAGATGAGGACCAACCCGTTGAGCTGCATACCGAAGTTCGTGAAGAGGTGCTCGGCCACCGACACCGCCCGGGTGGTGCCGTAGGACTCGCCGGCCAGGAACTTCGGGCTCATCCACCGGTCCTCGCGGGTGCACCACAGCCGGATCAGCTCGGCGACCTGCTCGACATCCTTCTTCCAGCCGTGGAAGTCCTTGGCCTTGCCTCCCTCGACCGCGCGCGACCACCCGGTCGACATGGGGTCGATGAAGACCAGGTCGGAGGCGCGCAGCAGCGTCTCGGGGTTGTCCGCGAGAGCGTAGGGCGGCGGGGTCGACTCGTTCGGCTCGCCCGCGACCGCGATGCGCGGACCGAGCACGCCCAGGTGCAGCCACACCGAGCTCGACCCGGGGCCGCCGTTGAAGACGAAGGTGATCGGGCGGGCGACGTCGGGCTCCCCGTCCTCGTCGGTGACGGTGTAGGCCGTGACCGCCAGCTCGCCGCGCGGCGTCCAGCCCTGGAAGACGTCGTCCTTGACCTCCTCCTCGCGGATGACGATGCGTCCGGTGCGGGCGGTATACGTCAGGTCGCCGTCGGCGGTGCCGATCGTGTGCCGCGTCTCGACCAGGACGTCGCGCGGCTCGGGCCGGTCCGTCGTCTCCGTGCCGGTCGAACCGTTCCCTGTGGCGTCCTTGGTGGTCTCCTCGCTCATGGCCGCCAGCGTAGGCGGGCGGGTCGAGCGGGTGCCTCCCCCGTCCGGGATCCCTCGTCGTGTCGACTGGTCGGAGACTAGTCTGATCTGCCTGAGCAGCACCGTGGGCGCCTACGACGCCAAGACCCACCTGCCTCGACTGCTCGACGAGGTGGAGCAGGGTGCCACCGTCACCATCACCCAGCACGGGCGTCCGGTCGCCCGGCTCGTCGGGGTGCGCGGCGCCGCCCCCGCCTCGGCCGACCTGAAGTCCGCCTTCGCCGCAGCCCGCGCCGGGCACACCCTCGGAGTGCCCGCTGCCGAGGCCGTGGCCGAGGGTCGACGTTGAGCGGCGTCGTCCTCGACGCGTCGGCAGCGCTGTCGTGGTGCTCGAGGACGAGTGGACGCCGCAGAGCGACTCCCTGCTGGCGACCGTGCGCGCCGACGGTGCCGTCGTCCCGCCGCTGTGGGACCTGGAGATCGCCAACGCCCTCGCGGGGGCGGAGCGGCGCGGGCGCATCTCAGCGGCGCACGCCACCCACCTGGCCGCCCTGCTCGCCCAGCTGCCGATCAAGGTGAGCGAGCACGACCCAGGCATGCCCGGGCTGCTCGCCCAGGCCCGCACGTCCGGCCTCACGGCCTATGACGCCTGCTCTCTGCTCACGGCGATGGCGACCGGGCTCCCCCTCGCCTCGCTGGACGGCCGGCTGCGGGAGGCCGCGCTGGCGCAGGGGGTCACGGTGCTGCCGGGGTTCGCGCCAGCCTGAGACCGCGACTCCTCCGCAGCAGTGCTGCCGATGTCGTGATGCATCACCGCAGAGGCACACCTTCTGCGTGAGAGTGGGGCCCACGGCCCGGCGACGACCGGCATACCGGCGCTGTGCTGTCATGAGCGCCATGACCAACCCGCTGCTCGCCCCGTCCACGCTGCCGTTCTCCCTCCCCGACTACGCAACGATGACCGATGCGCACGTGCGCGAGGCGATCGAGGTGGGGATGGCCGAGCAGCTGGAGGCGCTGCGCCTGCTCGCCGCCGACCCCGAGCCGGCCACGGTGGCCAACGTCCTGCACGCCTGGGAGACCAGCGGCGCCACCCTGGACCGCACGATGTCCGCCTTCTGGGTCGCCCGGTCCGCCGACACCAACCCCGAGCGCGACGCGATCATGGCCGACTTCGCGCCGCGGCTGGCGGCTCACTCGGACACGATCATGCTCGACCCCGACCTGTATGCCCGGCTCCGGGCGCTGCGCGAGCGCGCCGACGCGGGGGAGGTCGAGCTCGACGAACAGGACGAGTTCGTGCTCGACGAGCGGCTGCGGGGCTACGAGCGTGGCGGCATCACCCTTGACGAGCCCGGCCAGGCGCGGCTGCGCGAGCTCAACGCCGAGCTGGCGACGCTGTCCACCGAGTTCGACCGGCTGCTGGTCACCGGCCGCGCGGCCGCCGCCGTGCACGTGACCGACGAGGCCCAGCTCGCCGGTCTCGGCGCGGACGACACGGCCGGGCTGCGCGAGGCGGCCCAGGCCGCGGGGCTCGACGGCTGGCTCGTCACGCTCACCAACACGACCGGGCAGCCCGTCCTGGACTCGCTGGCGGACCGCAGCCTGCGCGAGCGGGTCTTCCGCGCCTCCGTCGAGCGGGGCCTGAGTGAGGGCGAGCACGACACCCGCGACATCCTGGTGCGGATCGCGCGGCTGCGGGCCGAGCGCGCCACCCTGCTCGGCTACGAGCACTACGCGTCCTACGTCCACCAGGTCGGCTGCGCCCGCACCACGGCGGCCGTCAACGACCTGCTGGCACGGCTGGCGCCGGGGGTCGTGGAGCTCGCGCAGCGCGAGGCCGACGCGCTCGCCGAGCAGCTGCGCACCCTCGACCCGGACGCGACGCTGGAGGCCTGGGACTGGCAGTTCCTTGCCGCGCGCGACTCCGGCGACGCCTTCGACACGGCCCGGCTCACGCCCTACCTCGAGTTCGAGCAGGTGCTCACCGAGGGGGTCTTCGCCGCCGCCACCGCGCTCTACGGCATCACCTTCCACGAGCGCGAGGACCTGGTCGGCTACACCGGCGACGCTCGGGTATTCGAGGTGCGGGAGGAGGACGGCACGACGCTCGGGCTGGTCGTCCTCGACCCCTACACCCGGCCGACCAAGAAGGGCGGGGCGTGGATGACGAGCATCGTCGACCAGTCCCACCTGCTCGGCGACCTGCCGGTCGTCACCAACACCTGCAACCTGCCGCCGCCCGCGCCGGGCTCCCCGAGCCTCATGACGTGGACCAACGTCATCACGCTCTTCCACGAGTTCGGGCACGACCTGCATGGGCTGCTCTCCGACGTGCGCTACCCCTCCCGCTCGGGCACCTCGGTCCCGCGCGACTTCGTCGAGTTCCCGAGCCAGGTCAACGAGATCTGGGCCTGGGAGCCGGCGCTCCTGCAGCGGTATGCCCGGCACCACGAGACCGGGGAGCCCGTCCCCGCCGCGTGGGTCGAGCAGCTCGCCGCGAGCCGCACCGAGACCGGCTACCACACGCTGGAGCTGCTCAAGGCGATGATCCTGGACCAGGCCTGGCACCAGACGCCGCTCACCGAGCTGCCCGAGGACGGCTCCGGCGTCGAGGCCTTCGAGGCGGCCGCCCTGGAGCGGTCGGGGGTCGCCTTCCCGCTCGTCCCGCCGCGCTACCGCAGCTCCTACTTCCACCACATCTTCGGCGGGGGTTACTCCGCCGGCTACTACTCCTACCTCTGGTCGGAGGTCATGGACGCCGACACGGTCGCGTGGTTCCGCGAGCAGGGCGACGATGACCACCCCGGGGGGATGACCCGGGCCGCCGGCGAGGTCTTCCGACGGGAGCTGCTGGGGCCCGGCGGGTCCCGCGAGGCCCTCTCGACCTACCGGGAGTTCCGCGGCGCCGACCCGGACGTGAGCCATCTGCTGGCCCGGCTCGGGCTCGGTGAGAGCACCCGCTGACGGCGCCGGCGTCGGGCGCCACGCTGCGCCCCGGCGTCATCACAAGTAGGGTGATGCACCCATCGAGGAAGGTGGTTGATGACGATGAAGTCTTTCCCCCTGATCCCGTATGCCGTGGTCGGCGTGGTGCTCGTGCTGTGGTGGACCTTCACCCAGTCTCTGGTCGCCGCCGGCCTGATCGCCGCGCTGCTCGTCGTGGCCGCGGTCCACATCATCAAGATCACCAGCGGTCCGGGCTCGCTCGGCAGCGCTCAGGACGAGGCCGAGGGCCACGTCCGCGCCAGCTTCCCCGTGCCGCCGGAGCGTCACCGCGGCATCTGAGACAGCCGCTCCAAGCGATCCGGCGGCGACCGGACGACCACAGCGACCAGGAGACCGCACGCTCCTCAGGCCGGTCGGGTCGCCCCCACCACGGCTGCCGCCGCCAGGTCGTGCACCTGGTGGGTGCGCTCGATCTGGACGTCGTGGAAGCCGACGTCGCCCTGCATGGGCCGGTAGTCGCTCTCGAGCAGCGCGCCCGCGATGCAGCCGGTCCAGCTCTCCACGTCCGCACGCAGCTCGTCGGTCCACGGGGCCAGTGCGACGACGTCGCTGATCGCCAACCGCCCGCCGGGTCGGAGCACGCGGAAGGCCTCGGCGAGCACGACCCGCTTGTCGGCCGCGAGGTTGATCACGCAGTTGGAGATGACGACGTCGACGCTGGCGTCCGGGAGCGGCGCGTCCTCCAGGTAGCCCTCCAGGAACTCGACGTTGGTCACCCCCGCGTCAGCCGCGTTGCGCACCGGGGACCTGCCGGCGAAGAGCAGCACGTCCTCGTCGAAGTCGCCGTAGAAGAACTCGAGGTCCTGCTCGACCTCCTGCGCCGGGCCCGCCGTCGCCATCAGC